>CAZHBN010000061.1:2875-4131 GCA_964530405.1 uncultured Ectothiorhodospiraceae bacterium | reverse complement strand
GACTGGCCGGACGACGTGCCGGAGGTGACGGCGGCGCAGGCGCAGGAGCTGTCGGAGGCGCTGCTGGCGGCCTTCGTGGAGCGTTACATGACCACCTTCGCGCAGCCGGGCTACGCGTGGCTGGCCGCGCGGGTGCCGACGCTGGCGATGTGGGACGATCACGACATCTGCGACGGCTGGGGCTCGCTACCCGCATCTCAGCTGGACGCCCCGGTGGGGCGCGTGGTCTTCGACGTCGCGCGGGAACACTTCCTGCTGTTGCAGCTCGGAGCGACCGACGACGCTCTCCCCGACTACTGCCATGACGAGACCGGCGCCACCCTGAGCTGGTCACTGCAGCTGCCCGGGCTCACCCTGGTGGCCCCGGATCTGCGCTCGGAACGCCGGCCCGACCGCGTCATGGGGACCGATGGCTGGAACGCGCTGCGCACGGCCCTGGACTCGGCACGGCCGGGCCACGTGCTGGTACTCTCCAGCGTGCCCGCGCTGGGACCGCGTCTATCCTGGGTCGAGGCGTTGATGCTACTCACGCCGCACGCGCAGAAGTACGAGGACGATCTCCGCGATCAATGGCAGAGCCGGGCCCATCGCACCGAGTGGCGGGCGTTCCTGCACGCTCTCGCCGCTACCCACGAGCGCGGGGACACGCCCGTGACGGTGGTCTCCGGGGAAATCCATCTCGCCACCCGCGGCACCATGGCGACACGCACCGGCCCGGTCCACCAGCTGGTAGCCTCCGGAATCGCACACCCACCACCGCCGGGAACGTACGCGACGGCTCTGAGCGCGCTCGCCCGGCTCGGTGAATCACCGCTTCCCGGACACCCGATCCGCCTGCACCCGCTGCCGGGGAAGCGACGGATCTACACCGCCGAGCGGAACTACCTGATCCTGGAGCGGCGCGAAGCGCGCTGGAGCGCGAGGTGGGAGCTGGAGGAGTCAGGGCCGACTCCCGCACTCGCGCTCGATTGAGTCGCGGTCATACCTCCTCGCGCCGGCTCAGGTCGACCGGCTCCCAAGGGAAACCGAGCGCCTCCACGTCACGGCGAATTTCGGCCATACCGGCCTCCACCGCCGCCGCGGGCCCACGGATACCGAGCTCCAGGGCGAAATGGCCACTCTCGGTGCTCGGCAGGCACGACAGACGCAGATCCGGGTGGGCCGCGACGAAACGTTCCATTAGCGGGATGACATCGCTCTCACGGGCGCCATCGACATGGATCGCCTGCTCGGTGCTCCGCCCGGGCGCATGCAGA
>CAZHBN010000061.1:0-2865 GCA_964530405.1 uncultured Ectothiorhodospiraceae bacterium | reverse complement strand
ATGGGCATAGTGACGATCGAGCACCCACTCGATCATCGGCCACGCCATGTTAGGGAACCCGGGGAGGAAATAATGCTCGCGAATAGCGAACCCTGGCACGCGATTGACCGGATTGGGAATGATGGCCGCGCCTTGCGGAAACTCCACCAGGCGCAAACGTCGCTCCAGCGTAACGGGCTCGCCGAAACGGGCCTCCAGCTCGGCAACCCCTTCCGGGTGGCGTTCCAGCGGTACGCCCAGCGCGCGTGCCGCGCACTCACGGGTACGGTCGTCGGGGGTCGCGCCTATGCCGCCGCAACTGAACACGATATCGCCGCTGGCGAAGCTCTCCCGAAGATTGCGCTCCACCAGGCCGGCATCGTCACCGATGAAGCGCACCCAGGACAGCTCCAACCCGCGCGAGTCGAGCAGCTCGACGACTTTGGGAAAGTGCTTGTCGCGGCGTTTTCCGGAAAGCAGCTCGTCACCGATGACGATCAGGCCGATGCGGCGCTCGCTCATGGGCAGACGGTCCTCAGATATGGTTCCACAGCGACAACCCTGCCGGCTGCCAGGTGAGATAGAGCTGGCGGTCCATGTAGGGCTCGGGATGACGGCGGAAGTGATGGCGTAACAGGGTCACCGGCACGATCAACGGCACGCGCGCCTGGCGGTATTCGTGGATGAGCTCCACCATCTCCGCCTTGTCGCCGGCGTCGAGGTGTCGCTTGAGATAGCCGAGGGCGTGGAACAGCACATCGGTATGCCGGCGGCGCGTGGCCCTGTGTCGCAACGCGGCCATGAAACGCACACCATACGCCTCGGCGAGCTGCTCGATGGGCTCGCTGCCGGCGCGGGCCACCATGCGGCCGAGCTCGCGCAACTGCTCCTTGCCATGGGCCATGAGAATCAGCTTGTGCCGGGTGTGGAATTCCACCAGCGACTCGGCGGTAACGCCCTCGGCCATCAGCTCCTGCCACCGGCGGTATGCATAGACGCGCTCGATGAAATTCTCGCGCAGCACCGGATCGTTCAGCCGCCCTTCTTCCTCCACCGGCAGCAGGGGGTTGTGGCGCATGATCTCGGCGGCATAGATACCCGTCCCTTTACCGGCGGGCATGCCCGACTCGCCGTAGACCTTGACCCGTTCCATGCCACAGCTCGGGGACTTGCTCTTGAGGATGTAGCCGCTGATGCCCTCGAGACGCCGCGCCATGGTGCGCCCGTATTCGGCCAGGGCATCGGTGACGTCCACGCCGGCATCGCGGGTGCCCACGGCATGGGGATGGTCGGGATCACCGACCAGCCGGATGGGCGGACGCGGGGTGCCGAGCCCGATGGCGACCTCGGGACACACCGGCAACAGCTCGAAGTATTCGCTCAGGATATCGGCGACGAAGCGATCATGCTTGTGCCCCGCGTCGAAGCGCACCGCCTGCCCCAGCAAGCAGGCGCTCACTCCAAGACGGATCGCCGTGCCGCCTTCGTCGTCGCCCGGCGGCGGGGTACTCGCCTCTGTCACTCGGCTGACGCGCGTCATCACTCCAGCAGCTCGGCCAGACGCTCCCGCAACTCCGACAGCGTAGCAATCTGCACGCACCGCGGCCGTGGTGGCACGTCTTCCGGCCACGGCTCGCGGGCACGGTTGAGCCAGACTGCCTGCATGCCGAACGCCGCCGCCCCCACCACATCGCTATGCGGGTCATCACCCACATGCACGATCCGCTCCGGGATCACCCCCGCGCGGCCACGAGCGGCCTCGAATACCAGGTGGGAGGGCTTCGCCGCGCCGATGTCCACCGCTGACAGGGCGAAGTCGAAATAGCCGCCGAGCCCCAGGCGTTCGACCTCGGCGTTGCCGTTGGTCAGGGCGCCCACCCGGACGCCCTGACCGCGCAGCCATTCGAGTAGCGGTAACGTATCCTCGAACAGCACGACGTCGTGCCGCGCATCGAGAAAGGCGTGAAAGACCCGCTCGACGAGCGCATCCAGCTCCTGGCCGGCATAGCCACCGGCCACGCCCGCACGGCGGAACGCCTCGCGACGCAGATGGGTGACATCGTGGACGATCTCCGGCCGATCGGCGGCGACCTCGCCGCGCAACGCCCGCACGTCCTCGGCGCCCAGGCGATCGGCCACCCGCGGAAACTCCCGGGCCAGCACCTCGTAGGCCCGGGCTTCGGCGTGCTCGATGACGCCGGCGAGATCCCACAGTGTGTAGTCCAGGTCGAAGGTGACCGCCTCCACGGGCGGGGTCAGCTCATGTCTCACTGACTGGCCTCCCCGCTGCCGAGCCGGCGCCACACACAGGGCCCGTCCACCGCCTTGTCCAGGCGTTCCAGCCAGGCGTCGTGGCGTTCCTGCTCGCCGGCGTCGGCGGCGATCACGCGCAACCGCGGGCGGTCGGCCGGCAACCGCCGGATCCCACGCGAGACGGGCCCGCCGTCGCCACTGTCCCCCTCTTCCGCGGACAGCGACAGCGCCGTCTGCCCACCGGTCATCGCCAGGTAGACATCCGCCAGGATCTGGGCGTCCAGCAGCGCGCCGTGGAGCTCGCGGTGACCGTTGTCGATGTCGTAGCGCTTGCACAGCGCATCCAGGGTATTGCGCTGACCCGGATGCATGTCCCGCGCCATCGCCAGCGTGTCGAGAACGGTGGCGTAGTCTTCGACGCGCCCCCACGCCTCACCGAGCAGGCCCAGCTCGTAGTCCAGGAAGCCCACGTCGAAGGGGGCGTTGTGAATCACCAGGCGCGCATCGCCGATGAACTCCAGGAACGCCTGGGCGACCTCGCCGAAGCGTGGCTTGTCCGCCAGGAACGCGTTGGTGATGCCGTGTACCTCGACGGCACCGGCGTCCACCTCGCGGTCGGGGTTGATGTAATAG
>CAZHBN010000060.1:0-17285 GCA_964530405.1 uncultured Ectothiorhodospiraceae bacterium | reverse complement strand
GCCGAGTTCATCGAGGAGGGCCACTTCGACGCCCACATCCGCCGCATGCGCGGGCTCTACGCCGAGCGCCAACGCGCTCTGCGTGAGCATATGGATGCCCTGCTCGGCGAGCGCGTGAGCCTGAGCGGCGGCCAGGCGGGCATCCACCTGCTCTACCGCCTCCCCGAGACGGTGAATGACGCCGCTCTCTCCCGGGAGGCCCTCGCCAAGGGCGTCATCTCACGTCCGCTGTCCCTCTACTACCACGATCCCGGCACTGCCCGCCCAGGGCTGGTGCTCGGCTACGCGGGGGTGTCGACGGAGCGTATTCCGCTGGCGGCGAAGCGGCTGGTGGAGGTGGTGGAGCGGTATATCGGTGGTAGTCACTGACGGATCGTCGCATCCATGCAGCCAACGGTCGTGCACGTTCGCCGGTCGTACGGCACGTGATAATGGTGCCGTCTCGGTAGAGTGGCATCGACTGTCTTTCCTGGCGGGTGGACCTCAGTCGCCACAATAACAGGGTGCTAGCGAAAGGTGCCGAGCGCCCGGTGCCCATGCGCTGGACAAAAAAAAGCCGACCTGTGTCGGTCGGCCAAGAGGAGGAGAGGCGGTGTTGGCGGGTCGTCCCCGCCAAGATGATGCGCATGTTAACGACCGGGCTTCGGACTGCGAAGCCCGTTCCCTGGAAGAAGTCCTGTGCCGCCTGGTTGAAAATGGGCGACGCGGTTAGCGGCGTGCGGGACGGGCGTACTTTCGTCGGACACGCAATACCGTGGCCCTGGTCCGGGGCGACGATATTCCCACCCCATCTCCAACCTTGGCGCGCTCTACCGTTCGGTAGTTGCGCCTGACGGAGCGGCCGGTCATCCACGCCCACGGAAATTCTTGACGGAGCCGGTGCTGTCTGTTCAGTATGGTACCATACTAGTATGGTTAAAACGCGGGCGTGGACGCTCTCGGGGAAACAGGAGAACCCATGGACACCAGCTTGCAGGCGTTGTGGCGGGATACCGGTGAAGACGCGCCTGTTCGGCAGCGGCTCTATCAGGTGCTGCGGCAGGCGATCATTCGCATGATGCTGGCCCCAGGGCAGACGCTGTCGGAAAAGAGGATCGCCGACACGTTCTCAGTGAGCCGGCAGCCGGTACGCGAGGCGTTCATCCGGCTGTCCGAGGCGGGGCTGGTGGAGGTGCGTGCCCAGCGCGGCACCTACGTGGTGCCGATCTCGCAGCAGGCCGTGCTCCAGGCGCGTTTCGTGCGCGAAGCGATCGAGGTGGCCGTGGCCGAGGCTGCCGCGGCGGACGGGGTGTCGGAGCGCACGCTCGCGGAGCTCCACGAACTCATCGAGCGGCAGAGGCGCTGCATCGACCCCGACGACCACGATCGCTTCTTCCTGCTCGATGAAGCCTTTCATCGCGCGCTGTCACTGGGCACTGGGCAGGACGCCGCCTGGAAGGTGACCGAGGAGGTCAAGGCCCAGCTCGACCGCGTGCGCTATCTCAGCGTTCCCGAGAGCACGCCGATCGGCAAGCTCATCGAGCAGCATGTCGCGATTGTCGACGCCGTCGCCCGGCGCGATGTCGAGGGTGCGGCGGAGGCGATGCGCATCCACCAGCGCGAGATCCTGGAGTCGTTGCCCGACCTGGTGCGCCGTTTCCCGCACATGTTCGAAGGGCCCACGGTCATGGCCGCCGGCGCGGGGGGGCAGGGATGAGAATCCGGGACGCCTACCTGATCGTCACGGCGCCGGGGCGCAATTTCGTCACGTTGAAGGTGGTCACGGACGAGGGCCTGTACGGCATCGGTGACGCTACGCTCAACGGCCGCGAACAGGCGGTGGTCGCCTACCTCGACGAGCACGTGATTCCCACACTGATCGGCCGTGATCCCCAGCGTATCGAGGATATCTGGCATTACCTCTACCGCGGTGCCTACTGGCGGCGCGGGCCGGTGACCATGGCGGCCATAGCTGCGGTGGATATGGCGCTGTGGGACATCAAGGCCAAGGCCGCCGGTATGCCACTGTACCAGCTGCTCGGCGGCAGCAGCCGCGAACGGGTCATGGCCTACGGCCACGCCACCGGCCGGGATATCGACGCGTGTCTCGATGAGGTCGCCCGTCACGTGGAGGAGGGCTACCGCGCGGTGCGGGTGCAGTCCGGTATTCCCGGGGTCGCGACGACCTACGGTGTGGCCAAGCAGGCGGGGGCACGTTACGAGCCTGCCGATTCCGATCTGCCCGCGGAGCACGTCTGGGACACCGCCAAGTATCTGAACCACGCCCCCCGGCTGTTCGCCGCCGTGCGCGAGCGCTTCGGCGAGGACCTGCACGTCCTCCACGACGTCCATCACCGTCTTACTCCCATCGAGGCGGCGCGTCTGGGCAAAGAGGTGGAGCCATTCCACCTGTTCTGGCTGGAGGATTGCGTCCCCGCCGAGAACCAGACGGCCTTCCGGCTGATTCGCGAGCACACGACGACGCCGCTTGCCGTGGGCGAGGTCTTCAACAGCATCCATGACGCCAGGGAGCTGATCGAGCATCAGTGGATCGACTTCATCCGCGCCACGCCCACCCATGCCGGTGGCATCACGCATCTGCGGCGCATGGCGGCCCTCGCCGAGCTCTACCACGTGCGCACCGGTTTTCACGGTCCGACGGATATCTCGCCGGTGTCGCTGGGCGTGTCGATCCACTTCGACACCTGGGTGCCCAATTTCGGCATCCAGGAGCACATGCCCCACGAGCGCGTGACCGATGAGGTCTTTCCTCACGACTACCGCTTCGAGGACGGCCATTTCCTCGTCGGCGAGACGCCAGGGCACGGCGTCGACATCGACGAGCGGGCCGCCGCCAAATTCCCCTACAAGCGCGCCAGCCTCCCGGTCAACCGGCTCGAGGACGGCACCTTGTGGCACTGGTAACGAGGTGATGAGGCAATGAAAGCCTTTCAGGTACGCGCGCCGATGGATTTCCACATCACTGACGTCCCGCCGCCGGAGGCGGCGCCCGGGGAAGTGGTGGTGCGGGTGGCCTTCGCGGGCATTTGCGGTTCGGACATGCACATCATCCATGGCGACAACGCCTTCGTGCGTTTCCCGCGGATCACCGGCCACGAGTTTGCCGGCATCGTCGAGGCCGTCGGTGAAGGTGCTGACGGCGTGGCGGTGGGCGACCGGGTCTGCGTCGATCCGGTGGTGAGCTGTGGCCATTGCTACCCGTGCCGGGTTGGCCGGCCCAACGTCTGCACCGCGCTGGAAGTGATCGGCGTGCACCGCAACGGCGGCTTCGAGGAGCGTGTCAACGTGCCTGCCGCCAACGCCCATCGCCTGCCGGACAGCCTGAGCCTCGACGCCGCGGCTCTGGTCGAACCCTATTCCATCGCCGCCAATGTCCTAAGCCGCATGGCGCCCCATTCCGGCGATCAGCTGCTGATCTACGGTGCCGGCGTCATTGGCCTGACGATCCTGCAGATGGCGCGCGCCCAGGGCATCGAGGACGTCACCGTGACCGACCTGCTCGACGAGCGCCTGGCCACCGCGCGAGAGCTGGGCGCCACCCGCACCGTCAACGCCGAGCATGAGGATGTGGACGCCGCGGTCGGCGAGCTCAGCGGCGGCGAGGGCATGCCGCTGATCGCCGATGCCGCCTGTGTGCCGGCGCTGCTGCCGCAGATGGTGCGCCTGGCTTCGCCGGCAGGCCGCATCGGTCTGCTCGGGTTCAATCCCGCGCCCAGTGACCTCGTACAGCTGGAAGTCATCAAGAAGGAGCTGACCCTGGTCGGCTCACGGTTGAACAACCGCAAGTTTCCGGAGGTGATCGGCTTGATGGCGTCCGGACGTCTCGATCCGCTGCAGCTGGCCAGTCACCGGATGCCGTTCGACGAGATGCCCGGCGCTATCGATTTTATCGACCACCATCCCGAAGCCGCCCGTAAGGTGCTGATCGAGATCGGCGCCTGAGGGCTCGTTCCACCACACCCACGCCAACGAAATAACAGTCGACGTCAGGAGAAGGAGAGATCCCATGATGAAACGGCTCGTCACCGGCGCCCTGTTGGGCGCAGCGCTGATCGGCAGCCAGGCTGCCACCGCCGCCGACTTCACGCTGCGTTTTGGCCATCTCGCGAATGAGGAGAACATCTGGCACAAGGCCGCGGTGAAATTCAAGGAAGTGGTCGAAGCGGAATCCGATGACCGCATCGAGGTAGAGATCTACCCCAACGAACAGCTCGGCAAGGAGATGGATGTGATCAACAGCATCCAGCTCGGCACCGCCGACATGACCATCACCGGGGAGAGCCTGCAGAACTGGGCGCCGAAGGCGGCCATGATGGCCGTGCCCTATGCCTTCCGGGATTCCGAACACTTGCGCAAGGCGGTCAGTGGTGAGATCGGCGAGGAAATCGAGCAGCAGATTACGGCGAAGGCCGGGCTGGTGCCCATCGCCTGGTACGAGCGCGGACCGCGTCACCTGACCTCCAATCGCCCGGTTCGTACGCCGGCCGACCTCGACGGCATTCGGCTGCGGGTTCCGAACGTGCCGCTGTTCGTCGACACCTGGGAGGCACTCGGCGCGCGGCCTACCCCGATGGCCTTCAGCGAGGTGTTCACCTCCCTGCAGCAGGGCACCATCGAGGGGCAGGAGAACCCGCTGAGCCTGATCGAGAGCGCCAGCTTCTACGAAGTGCAGGACTACGTGAATCTCACCGGGCACGTGCGCAGCTGGATCTATGTCGTCATTGGCAAGAGCAAGCTCGAGAGCATGCCCGAGGATCTGCAGCAGGTCGTCCTGGATGCCGGCGAGCAGATGAAGGCGTATCACGACGAGCTCTTCGCCAAGGACCAGAAGCGTCTCAGGCAGGCGCTGGAAGAGCGCGGCATGGAGTTCGTGGACGTCGACGTCGAGGCCTTTGCCGAGAAGGCACGACCGGCGGTGCTGGATGCCCTGAACGAAGAGCAGCGTGCACTCTACGAGGCCATTCAGAACCTCTGAGGCGGCCATTGGAGGCTGCGGCCACGGGAGCGGGCCGAGGACCGGTCCTCCCGTGGCCGGGTCGTAGGCTGCCGGCTCCCGCGGGGTAGCGGTTCACTGGAGGCACCATGACCACACCCGGACGGCATTCTCCTGATGATGCGACGAAGGCCGCGCCCGCCGTGCCCAGACTCATGGGCCCCGTCGGTCGCCTGGTCGACTGGATCGAGCGGCTGTTCACGGTGCTCGCCGTGCTCGCGTTGCTGGGTCTCGCGACGGCCGTGCTGGTGCAGATCGGCTCGCGTCTGTTTCTGCCCTTCTCCGCGAGCTGGACGGAGGAGCTGTCGCGGTATTTGTTCATTTACATGGTGGCGTTTGCCGCGGGGGTGGTGCTGCGCCACAACCGGAACGTGAGTGTCGAGCTCGTTCCGCACTGGCTCGGCCCGCGGGGGCTGGGCGCGTACCAGGTGTTCGTGTGCACCCTGACCGGGGGCTTCGCCCTGGTGGTCCTCCCTTACGCCTGGCAGTTCGCCCGTAACGGCGCCTGGCAGACGTCGCCGACGCTCGGCATGCCGATGTTCTACGTCTTCCTGGCGACCGTGGTCCTGTTCTCACTGGTGCTGCTGCACAGCGTGGTCGGCGCCATCGAGGGCATGCTCGCCATGTGGCGGCGATCGCCGGCCAACGATCCGGGAGTCCCGGCATGGAAGTGATACTGCTGTTCGGTGTCTTCCTGGCGCTGCTGGTCGTCGGCGTACCGATCGCTTTCTGCCTCGGTATCGCGTCGCTGGCCTACCTGCTCGTCGAGGGCATCCCGCTGACCATCGTGCCGCAGCGGATGTTCTCCGGCATCAATACCTTCGTCCTGCTGTGCATTCCCGGTTTCATACTCGCCGGCAACCTGATGAACGTCGGCAACATCACCGAGCACATCGTGCGTTTCTGCAATGCCCTGGTCGGTCACATCCGCGGGGGACTCGGGCTGGCCAACGTGGGGGGGTCGATGGTGTTCGGCGGCATTTCCGGTACCGCAGTGGCGGATGCGGCCAGCATCGGTTCGGTGATGATTCCGGGCATGGCGCGCGCGGGCTATGACAAGCCTTTCTCCGCCGCGGTGACGGCGGCGTCCTCGACCATCGGGCCGATCATTCCGCCCAGCGTGCCCATGATCATCGCCGGGTCGCTGACCGGCGTCTCGGTAGGGCGCATGTTCCTCGCCGGTGCGGTGCCTGGGCTGCTGCTGGGCCTGGCGCTCATGGTCACCGCCTACGTGCTGGCGGTGCGGCGCGGTTATCCAAAGGAAGAGCGCGTCCCGCTGCGGGCGCTTCTACGTGAGGGGCGCACTGCGTTCTGGGCGCTGATGATGACGTTCATCATCCTCTACGGGATCATCGGCGGCTTCTTCACGCCGACGGAGGCGTCCATCGTCGCCAGCCTCTATGCGCTGGTTGTGGGCATGTTCGTCTACAAGGGGCTGAGCTGGCGCAAGCTGCCCGCGATCCTTACGGACACGGTGCTCACCTCCGCCGCCCTGATGCTGCTCGTCGGCCTCGCCAACCTGTTCGGCTGGATACTCACCAGTCAGCGCATACCGCAGGTCATCGCCGACGGCATTCTCACCATCAGCGACAACCCCATTGTGGTGGTGCTCATCATCAACCTGGTGTTGCTGTTCGTCGGCGCGTTCATGGAGACCATTGCCGCGCTGATCATTCTCTTCCCCACGCTACTCGGTGTGGCCACCGGCGTAGGCATGGATCCGGTGCATTTTGCCGTGATGGCCGTGCTCAACCTGATGATCGGCCTTACCACGCCACCGGTGGGGGTTTGTCTGTTCGTGGTCTCCGGCATCGGCAACTTGCCGATGCCCGCGGTGGCGCGGGCCATCATGCCGTTTCTGCTGTGCAACCTGACCGTGCTGCTGCTGGTCGCCTACGTCCCCGCAATTTCCCTGTGGCTGCCCGATCTCATCATGGGGCAGTGAGGGCATTCGCGGTGGGCGCACGGTCAAGAATGTAATTCAAGGAAAGGATCCATGCTCGATGTTCAGCGCCTCCAGGCAGCGCCAACGACGGGTGATATCGGCATCGTCCACCTGGGGCTCGGGGCGTTCCACCGGGCCCATCAGGCGGTCTACCTGGAGCGCTACCGCCAGCGCAGCGGGGATGCCGCCTGGGGTGTGTGCAGTGCCAACCTGCGTTCCAATGCCTGCCTCGTGGAACAATTGCGCGACGCCGGTTACCGCTACCACGTCGCCGAATACGCCGACAGCCGCCATGTCACCGTGCGCGAAATCGGGGTCATCCGGGAGGCGCTGTTCACCGGCCGCGACGAGAACGGCCAATGGGGCCGCGATCTCGAAGCCCTGTTCCAATGGCTGTGCGCGCAGAGCACGCGCATCGTCACCCTGACGGTCACCGAAAAAGGGTACTTTCTCTCCCCCGCCGAGGGGCGGTTGCTGCGGGAGGATCCGGCGATCGTCGCCGACGTCGAGCAGCCCGCCTCACCACGCACGGCGCCGGGTATTCTGGTGGAAGCGCTGGCTCGCCGCCGGACGGCGGGCCTTGCGCCTTTCGTTGTGCTGAGCTGTGACAACATGCCCGACAACGGCAGGCGCACCCGTGCTGCGGTAACCCAGCTGGCTGCCTGTCGGGACGCTGAGCTGGCGCAGTGGATTGAGCGGGAAGTCGCTTTTCCCGGCAGCATGGTCGACCGGATCGTGCCCGCCACGACGGTCGCCGATCGCGAACGCCTGGCCGAGCTCGGCGTCGATGATCCCAACGCCGTCGTCTGTGAAGCGTTCACGCAGTGGGTGATCGAGGACGATTTTCCTTGCGGCCGGCCCGACTGGGAGGCCGACGGCGTGGAGATGGTCGCCGATGTGGCGCCGTACGAGACCATGAAGCTGCGCATGTTGAATGGCAGTCATTCGTTGCTGGCCTACCTGGGGGCACTCGACGGTATGGAAACCGTCGTCGAGGCCGTCGGCCGCGACGATGTCGTGGCGCTGCTGCGGCGTTACATGATCCAGGAAGCCGCGCCCACGCTGGACATGCCCGCGGGTACCGATCTTCACGCCTACGCCGGGGAACTGCTGACGCGGTTCGCCAACGACAGCCTCCGACACCGTCTCCACCAGATCGCCATGGACGGCTCCCAGAAGCTGCCACAGCGGTGGTTGCGCGGCGCGTTGCAGCACTTGGAAACCGGTGGTGACATCCGCTGTACCGTCCTTGGCGTCGCGGCCTGGATCCGCTATGTGGCCGGTCGCGATCTCCACGGTGTGGGCCATGAGGTGAATGACCCGCTGGCCGGCACTTTCGCGGCCCTGCACGATGTCCACGGTGACTCACCGGCGCGCCTCGTCGAGGGGTTCCTGGCGTTGACGGACGTATTCCCGCCGGCGCTGGCGCGGGAACGCCGCTTTGCCGAAGCGGTGACCGCCGCCTACCGCATGCTCACGGCCGAAGGGCTCGCCCGTACCCTGGCGAACTTCGACCGCCTGCCTGCCAAGTAACGAGGGAGTTTTGAATGGAACACACGTGGCGTTGGTTCGGACCCGACGACCCCATCACCCTGGACGAGATCCGTCAGACGGGGGCCACCGGCATCGTCACCGCGTTGCACGAGATCCCCAACGGAGAGGTCTGGCCCATCGAGGCCATTGCCGAGCGAAAGCGCGTGATCGAGGCCGCCGGGCTGAGCTGGTCGGTTGTGGAGAGCGTGCCGGTACACGAGGCCATCAAGAAAGGCCTGACGTCGCGGGATGCCTACATCGAAGCGTATCGGCAGACACTGCGCAATCTCGCCGCCTGCGGGATCGACATCGTGTGTTACAACTTCATGCCGGTGCTGGACTGGACACGCACCGACCTTGCGTACCGGTTGCCCGATGGCGGGCTCGCGCTGCGCTTCGACCAGACGGCGTTCGCTGCATTCGACCTCTTTCTCCTCGAGCGCCCTGGTGCCGGGCGGGAATACGATGATGCCGAGAAGCAGGCCGCGAGCCGCTATCTCGACGGACTGACCCAGGCACAGCGGGAGCGGTTGGTGAGCAACGTCATCGCCGGCCTGCCCGGTGCCGAGGAGCACTACACTCTGGAGCGCTTCCGGGAGGCCCTTGCGGCGTATGCCGAAATCGACGGTGAGCGCCTGCGCGAGCATCTCGGCTACTTCCTGAATGCGATTATTCCGGTTGCCGAGGAAGTCGGGGTGCGCATGGCGATTCATCCCGACGATCCGCCGCGCCCGATGTTCGGGCTCCCGCGCGTCGTTTCCGGCCCGGAGGATGTGCAGTGGCTGCTGGACGCCGCGCCGGGGTCCGCGAACGGGCTGACCCTGTGTTCCGCCACCTACGGCCTGAGGCCGGACGTGGACGTGGTCGCAATGACGCGGCATTTCGCGCCGCGCATCTACTTCGCCCACCTGCGCGCCACCCAACGTGAGAGTGCGGACCCGCGCTCTTTCCACGAAGCCCATCACCTGGGCGGTGACACGGACATGGTGGGCATCATTCAGGCGCTGGTGGCCGAAGAGCGGCGGCGGGAGAGGGACGGCGGTCCGCGTTTGCCGCTGCGTCCGGATCATGGTCACCACATCCTCGACGACCAGCGCCGCGACACCCGCGCCGGCTATCCGTTGTACGGGCGCCTCAAGGGCCTGGCGGAGCTGCGTGGGGTGGAGGCGGCGGTAAGGCGTCTGGGAGCCGGGTGAGCCCGGGTGGCGGCGCCGGCGCCGCGATATCGCGTTTGCCGAGGAGAATGTGTTCATGAGTGCACCGTCCAGCGCTGTCCCCGAGATCCTCACGTTCGGGGAGGCCATGACGCTGTTCGTCGCCGATGTGCCGGGCCCCCTGGCCGCAATCGAGCGTTTTCATCGCCGCATCGCCGGCGCCGATACCAACGTGGCCATCGGTCTGGCGCGACTGGGCTTCGGTGTCGGCTGGCTGAGCCGCGTGGGCGAGGACAGCTTCGGAACCTTCATCCGGCGGACCCTGGAAGCCGAGGGCGTGGACTGCCGTCACCTGCAAGCCGATGCGACATATCCCACCGGGTTGATGTTCAAGGAGCGCGCCGAGGCCGGCGCCGATCCCCGCACGGAATACTTTCGCCGAGGCAGTGCCGCCAGCCACCTGTCGCCGGCCGACGCGGCGGGCGTGGATTTCGCCGCGGCCCGGCATCTGCATGCCACCGGCATTCCCCCGGCGGCTTCGGCGAGCTGCCGGGAGCTGTCGTGGCACATGATCGATCAGGCCAGGGCCGCCGGCGCCAGCGTCTCTTTCGATCCGAACCTGCGTCCCAGCCTGTGGCGTAGTGAGGCGGACATGTGCGATACGCTCAATGCAATGGCGGTGCGGGCCGACTGGGTGCTGCCCGGACTCGCCGAAGGGCGGCGGCTGACGGGCCGGGAAACCCCCCACGATATCGCCGGCTATTACCTGGACCGGGGCGCGAAGGCGGTATTCGTCAAGCTCGGACCGGATGGTGGCTACTATCGCGGTGACGTTGATGGGCGCGGTGAACGAAGCGTCACTGTGGCAGGCGTTCCCGTCGCCGAGGTGGTGGATACCGTGGGCGCCGGCGATGGCTTCGCCGTCGGCGTGATCAGCGCCCTCCTGGATGGCCTCGACCCCCGGGCCGCACTCCGGCGCGGCAACCTCATCGGCGCCGAAGCGGTTCAGGTGATCGGTGACATGGAAGGTCTGCCCGGCCGGGAACGTCTGACAGCGCTGGAGGCGGGGAACCGGTCGACGGACACATCGGTCGGGCCCGATAACGCATAATGCGCCGACTCGCAGACGCAATGAACAAGAGGACGCGATGACGCCAACGCTCTGCCTGCTCTTCGACTCCGATGGCACGCTGGTCGACAGTGAGGGCCTGCTGGCCAGCGTCATGGGCACGGTGCTGCCGCAGTACGGGCTGCCGTTCAGTGCCGCCGAGTACATGGGGGACTTCCGGGGCGTGCGCTTTCTCGACATCGTGCAGACCCTGGAGGGCCGTCATGGCGATCTGGCACCGAACGCCCGGCAGAGCGTGGAAGCAGACGTGCGCAGCCTGATGGAAGCGCGCATGCTCGAGGAGCTTCAGCCCATGCCGGCGATGCCCGAGGCGCTGGATACGCTGGCGGCGTTTCCCCGCGCGGTGGTGTCCAACGGACCCGAGCGCAAGATCCGCTGCGCCCTGGAAAGCACGGGCCTGATCCACCACTTCGGGGGCAATCTGTTCAGCGCCTATTCCCTGGGATGCTGGAAGCCGGATCCGGCCATTTACAGAAAGGCTGCCGCTGCCATGGGGTTCGCTCCGGAAGATTGCGTGGTCATCGACGACGCCGCCGTGGGTGTCGCCGCCGGCCTGGAGGCCGGTATGCAGGTCGTGCATTTCAACCACCTCGCCGAGGCCGGGGCGACGCCTGCGGGCGCGTTGGCCATGTCCCATGCCAGCGAGCTGCCCGCGGTCGTCGCCAGTCTGGCCGAACGCTGCCGGCCGTCACCTGGTGGTGCCAGCTAAGGGGGGAGACCCTGCGACGCCCGTGGAGTGATCAGGACAAAAAAAAGCCGACCTGTGTCGGTCGGCCAAGAGGAGGAGAGTCGGTTCGGGCGGGCCGTGCCCGCCAGGATGATGCACATGTTAATCATCCGAACCGGGACCGCGAAGCCCGTTGCGTGGAAGAAGTCCTGTGCGCAGCGGTTGAAAATCTGCGGCTCGGTCAGCCGAGCACGACGTTTCCGTGGGGGTAGCGGATACGCGCAGTGGCGGGGGTGGCAAGCACGAAGCCCAGGGCCAGGGGGCCGAGGCGGCCAATGAACATCACGGCCATGATCAGGCACTGGCCCAGAGCGTCCAGCTCGGGCGTTATGCCCTGCGACAGCCCCACGGTACCGAAGGCCGAGGTCACTTCGAAGGCGATGGGCAGAAATGCCCCCGGGTGGTGCATGACCAGCACGAAGGTGGCGAGCATCACCAGCAACAGGCTCATGAAGGTGAGGGAGAGGACCTTGAGCACGTCCTCGCCGCTGATGCGCCGCCCGAGCATGCTGGGCTCGCGACGCCGGCGCAGGAAAGCGATGGTCGCGCCGATGAGCACCATGAGTGTGCTCACCTTGATGCCGCCGGCGGTAGACGTGCTGCCGCCGCCGACGAACATGAGAGACATGTAGGTGAGCGCCGTGGCGTCCGTGATGCCGCTCAGGTCCACGGTGTTGAAGCCGGCCGTGCGCGTGGTCACCCCCTGGAACCAGGCTGCCCACAGGCGCTCGCCGGTACCGGCGAGTCCGCCGAGCGTGGCGGGGTTGTCCCATTCGAGCCATGCAGTAGCGACCACCGACCAGACGATCAGTATCGCCGTGCCGAGAAGCATCAGGCGGCTGTGGAGTGTCAGCCGCCGCCATGGCCGGCGTTCGCGCAGCTCGCTGAGAACGTTGAAGCCAAGCCCACCGAGGATGAACAGCGTCGGTACCACAACGTTGATCACGGGATCTCCGACCCAGTGACCGAGATTGTCGGGCCATAGCGCGAAACCCGCGTTGTTGAACGCCGAGACGGCGTGAAACAGCGCGAGCCACAGGCCGTGGGCGAGGCCGTATTCGGGGACCCAGCGCAATGCCAGCGCCAGCGTGCCGATGCCCTCGAGAGTCAGCACCACTGCGAGCACCACGCGGATGAGGTGGGCGAGACCGCCTAGAGAGGTCTGATTGAGGTCGGCGCCGAGCATCACCGACTGCCGCAGGGACAGGCGCTGGCCGAGCAGCAGTGTGGTCATGACGGCGAACGTCATCAGCCCGAGTCCGCCGAGCTGGATGAGCAGCAGGATCACCGCCTGACCGAACGTGGTGAAGTGGCTGGCGGTGTCCACGACCACCAGCCCCGTGACGGTGACCGCCGACGTGGCGGTGAATGCCGCCTGCAGCCAGGTCAGTGGTGCGTTGGTCGCGAACGGCAGTTGCAGCGCGAGGGTGCCCACGATGACCAGGCCGAGAAAGAGCAGCGTGAGCACCGTCGGTGCCGGCAGGTGCAGGCGTTGCGCACGACGTTGCGAGGGGGTTCCGCGGCTGGGCAGCCAGCGTTTCAAAGCTTGCTCCCCAGGGCTCGCAGGTCGTCGAGCGCGCCGATCAGCACCAGGCGCTGGCCCTTCTCCAGCGGCTCGTCGTCGGGCTCGTACTGGGGCTTGCGGGCGCGTTTGAGGGCGACCAGGCGGATGTCGAGATCATCCAGTCCGAGCTCGCTCACCGGCGCGCCCGCGACGGCGTCCGTGACCTCGAGCTCGACGACGTAGTAGTCGTTGCCGAGAGGGATATAGTCGAGCACGTAGGGGTAGTTGAGGGTCTGGGCCACATGCACGCCCATCTCGTGCTCGGGGTGGACGATGCGGTCCGCGCCGAGCTTGCCGAGGATGCGGTGGTGGCTGGGTGTCACCGCCTTGACCCACACCTGGCGCACGCCGGCGCTTTTCAGGCCCAGTGTGCACAGGATGTTGGATTCCAGGTCCTCGCCGATGGCGACGACCACGGCGTCATAGTCCGCCAGGTCCAGCTCTTCGACGGTGCGCTCGTCGCGCACGTCGGCCACCACGGCGTGGGAGAGGCGGTCGGCGAGCTGATCGACCCGGGCCTGGTCCCGGTCGATGCCGAGAACCTCGTTGCCCAGGCGCTCCAGCTCCAGCGCGACGGTGGTTCCGAAGCTTGCCAGCCCTACCACTGCGTATTTGCCATGCCCGGCGCGTGCCATACCGTGGGCTCCCTGACATCAACGGCATCCCAGCATACTAAATGTATGCGGTGAGTCCGTGCGTGCCTGGATGATCTGAGTCAGGTCGGCGCTGTCGCGAGGCGCGTTAGAATGCACGCATGGGGCGTGGGACTCGACACATCTGCCGGCTGTTGACGATCGTGATGGCGCTGCACGCGGCCGCCGCAGCACGTGGCGTGCCGCCAGTGCTCTGGTGCCGCGAGGGGGCGCGTCCGCGTGGCCGGGTGTCGCCCCCGCCGCTGCCGCCACCTATTCCTTGAGCTTCCGCCTGCGTGCCCGCGAATCGAGAACCCAGGAGGCTCAATGCATCATCACCAGCACGATCATTCCAACGGCGGCCACGAAAATGGTGGCAGCGGCAGCCGCGCACTGCTCATCGGGCTGCTGATCACCCTTGGCTTTGCGGCGGTGGAGCTCGTCACCGGTGTGCTCGCCGGCTCCCTCGCGCTCATGGGCGATGCCGGGCACATGGTCACGGACGCCGCCGCGCTCGGCCTCGGCGCTATCGCGGCGAGGTTGAGCACGGCCCCCCCCTCCAGCCGTCACAGCTTCGGGTTGCAGCGCGCGGAGATCGTGGGGGCGCTGGTCAACGCCGTGTTCATGCTAGCCGTGGTGGGTTGGATCGCCTATGAGGCCACTGAACGTCTCTTCGATCCGCAACCGGTGCATGGCGTTGCGGTGCTTGCCGTGGCCGCGCTCGGCCTGATGATCAACCTTGCGGTGTTGAAGGTACTCCACGGCGGCGAGCAGACACTCAACACCCGCGGCGCCATTCTCCACGTGATGGGGGATCTGCTCGGCTCCGTAGCCGCGCTGGCGAGCGGTCTGGTGATTACGCTCACCGGCTGGACGCCTATCGATCCCATTCTCTCGCTGGTGATTTCGGCGCTCATTCTGCTGTCCACCTCGCGTTTGCTGCGTGAGGCCGTGCACGTGGTCATGGAAGGGGTGCCGCGCCATATCCGCCTGGCCGAGGTAGGCCGGCGGCTTGCCAGCGTGCCCGGGGTGCTGGACGTGCACGACCTGCATGTGTGGACCATCGCCTCGGGCAATCACGCACTGGCCGCCCACGTGCGGGTGGAGTCGCTGGAGCGCTGGCCGGAGCAGCTCGCCGCCATGGAGCGGCTGCTCGCCGAGGAGTTCAGCATCGATCACACCACGCTCCAGCCGGAACCGCCTTACCAGGTGACGCTGGTGGACGTCCCGGGTATGTCGGCGCGACGCAGCGGGGAACCCGGTGGTTTCGGAAATGGTCGGTGACAAGCGAGGGAGCTGCAGGCGTGAATGAGGGTCGGATGCGAGGTGCTGGACAGCACGGGTGCATTTTCGCACACTGGCGCCGCACCGCGAGTGGAATCATGTACCTGCGCCGATTGTCGCCAGTATTCACCGCCGCAGGAGCGGTGTTGGCGCGGGGTCGCCCGGCGGAGCCGGCGCGACAGCGACCGTGTTCGGGCGCCGTGCGTGCAGCCGCCGGCCAGACCTACCCCGGTCCGCAGCCATCGAGGGCTCCTTCTTCCGGAAACAGCGGGGCGCGTCGCGGGCGCGTCAGCGCACCGATCGCCACCATCGGTGTCCGCCAGCGTGCGGCGATAGATCGAGACGAGCGAATGAGCAGACAACGATCCCTGCGCCGGTGTCCGAGCGCGGCATCGGGAGGTAATCGATAGCACCATGTGGGCCTGGTTTCACCGCCTCGGATCCCCGCCGCATTTCTATCGCACGGCCGGGCGCTGGGCGCGCTGGTTCGGTGTGGCGAGTGCGCTGTTATTTGCAATCGGTCTCTACGACGGGCTCGTGCTGGCGCCGCCGGATTACCAGCAGGGGGAAAGCTACCGGATCATCTTCATCCACGTGCCGGCTGCCTGGATGTCGCTGATGGTCTACGTGCTGATGGCCATCTCGGCAGCCATCGGTCTGATCTGGCGGATGAAGGTGGCTGAGGTGATGGCGCGCGCGGCGGCACCGCTCGGGGCGTCATTCACCTTTCTCGCGCTCGCCACCGGCTCGCTGTGGGGTAAGCCCATGTGGGGAACGTGGTGGGTGTGGGACGCGCGACTGACCTCGGAGCTCATCCTCCTTTTCCTGTACCTCGGCTACATGGCGCTCAACGCCGCCATCCCGGATCCGCGTCAGGCAGCGCGGGCCTCGGGTGTGCTGGCACTGGTGGGTGTGGTGAACATCCCTATCATTCATTATTCGGTGGAGTGGTGGAACACGCTGCATCAGGGGCCAACGGTCACCCGCCTCGATGCCCCGGCCATTGATACCGCGATGCTGATTCCGCTACTTACCATGGCGTTCGCCTTCATGGCCTACTTCGCCGCGGTTTGGTTGCTCAGAGCCCGCTGCGAGCTGCTCCAGCGCGAGCGCCGCAGCCGCTGGGTGGAACGGGTCGTCCTGGAGGAGACGGCATGATGGAGTTTCTCGCCATGGGCGGCTATGCGGTCTACGTGTGGCCGTCGTACGCTCTCGCGGCGGTCGTACTGATCGCCAATCTGGTGGTGCCGTTGCGCCGCCGTCGTGTCATCGTGCGTCAGCTCTCGCGCAGGAGGCGTTCATGACTCCAGCACGCAAGAAGCGTCTGACCCTGGTCGGTCTGCTCGTCGCCGGCGTAGGCATCGCCGTCGCGCTCATGCTCTCGGCGTTCCAGGAGAACATGCTCTACTTCTATGCACCCAGCCAGGTGGCCGCTGGCGAAGCGCCCACCGGCTATCCGTTCCGCATGGGCGGCATGGTGGCCGACGACAGTGTCGAGTACGGCGACGGTGTGCGGGTGCACTTCGCCGTGACCGATGGCGCCGAGGTCATTCCCGTGACCTACGAAGGCGTGCTGCCGGACCTCTTCCGCGAAGGCCAGGGCGTGGTCGTGCGCGGGCGACTTTCCGAGGCCGGGCGCTTCACCGCCGACGAGGTGCTCGCCAAGCACGACGAGAACTACATGCCGCCGGAAGTGGTGGAGTCCATGGAGGCGGCCAAGGCCGCCGAGGCGAAGGCGGCCCGTACGGTCGAGGGGGGCGCGCGATGATTCCCGAGCTCGGACAGTTCGCATTGGCGCTGGCCCTGGCGCTGGCCCTGGCGCAGACGGTGGTGCCGTTGCTCGGCGCCTGGCGTGGCCAGGTCGCTTGGATGGCCGCGGCCCGGCCGATAGCCGCCGGCCAGTTCGTATTCCTCATGACGGCGTTGGGCATGCTGACGTGGTCGTTCTACGCGAACGACTTCTCCGTGCTCTACGTTGCCAACAACTCCAACAGCGCCCTGCCGTGGTACTACCGGCTCTCGGCGGTGTGGGGCGCGCACGAGGGGTCGTTGTTGCTGTGGGCGACGGTGCTCGGCGGCTGGACCGTGGCCGTAGGCGCGTTCAGCCGCGAATTGCCCCTGGCTTTCAGCGCGCGGGTGATCGGCGTGCTCGGCGCGGTGGCGTTCGGCTTCCTGTTGTTCACCATTGCCACTTCGAATCCCTTCGAGCGCTTGCTGCCGGCCGCCGGTGACGGGCGGGATCTCAATCCACTGCTCCAGGACCCGGGGCTGATTTTCCATCCGCCCATGCTCTTCCTGGGCTACGTGGGTTTCTCCGTGGCATT
>CAZHBN010000059.1:15571-17419 GCA_964530405.1 uncultured Ectothiorhodospiraceae bacterium | reverse complement strand
CGGCTTCGATCTGGTCGCCGGTGCGCGGCTTGACCACCCCGCCTTCGGCCTTTTCGGCCTGTTGCGGCTGGTAGATGCTGGTGTAACTCACGTAGGTCGTGAGCGACGGCGTGACGTCATAGATCAAGCCGGCGTATGGGGTGATTTCACGGTCGGCGTCGTAGGAGTTGGCCGGCGTGTCGACGTCCTCGAACTCCCACCAGTCGAGTCGTGCGCCGGCCACTGCGGTAAGGTCATCGCGGATGCTCAGCTCTGTCTTGCCGTAGACGCTCGTCTGCTCCGCCTCGCTGATGATGATGCCCGGCTGTCCGAACGGTGGTTTCGGGTCATCGTTAATGGGATCGAAGACGTCCTTTTCAATAAAGAACGGATCGCCGAGGAGGTATTCCGAATCGACCTCATGGAGGTAGTAGCTGGCGCCGACAAGCATCTTGTGAGTGTTGCCGAATAGCGAGAACGGCGAGGACAGGGAGGCGTCCACGTACTTATCGGTCAGATCGTAGTACCAGTCGAGTCGGCGCGCCTTCACGGTATCCGTTTCCGGGTCGACGAACGTATGACTCTCGGTGCGCTTGCGGTCGGTATACCGGTTCAGGTAGTTGGCCGAGAGGTTGAATTCGGCGCCGTTGCCGAATCCATGTTCGAGCTCTACGAAATACCGCTCGATGCGCTCGTCATTGCTGTTCCATAGTGAGCCCAGGTTCGTGGAACGGTCTACGTCCGGAATCCGCCCGTCGGCGTATTTGGGCAGGCCGAAGTGTGGCCGCGAGTCGACCGCTTGATACGCCAGGCCGGCGGAGAGCGTGGTATCGGGCGTGACATCGTACTCGAGGGTGCCGTAACCGACCTTCTTCTTGCCGTAGACATGGTCGACGAACGTCTCGCGATCCTCGTATACGCCTACGAATCGTCCACGCAGGCGGCCCTCGTCGTCCAGGGACCCGGTGACGTCCACCACGCCGCGGTAGGTGTCCCATGAGCCCGCGGAGACGCGTGCATTCGCGCCGAAGTCGCTGCGGGCTCGTTTGCGCACCAGGTTGATAGTGCCGCCGGGCTCACCGGCACCGTGCAGCAGGCCCGTGGGCCCGCGCAGTACCTCGACGCGGTCGAATACGGCGGTGTCGAATGAGGTCGTCCCCACGCTGCCGTAATCGCTCTGTATCGGGCTGCCGTCCAGCAACGTCTTGCCGATCTGGTATCCGCGGGCGCTGAAGTCGAAGGAGAACGGTCCCCACTTCTCGACCGTGACACCGGTGGCCGATTCCATCGCGTCCGCGACGGTGGTCATGTTCTGGTCGTCCATCCGCTGGCGGGTGATGACGCTCACCGACTGCGGTATGTCTTTCACGGATTGCGCGCCTTTCCCCAGGGTCACGTTTTCGGACGCATAGGCGTCCGAGTCTTCGGTGGGCACGCGGGGTATCGCTTTGCCGGATACGGTAACGGACGGAAGCGGTATGGCCTCTTCGGCGGCCTGTGCGTTCGGCGTCGGCGCGTCTTCCGCGGTGCTGTCCGATCCCGCCTCATCCGGTTGCGCGATCGCGTTCTGCGCCATCGCAGGCGCGCCGGAGAGCAGGGCACCGTAAACGGTCGCTGCGGTGGCGATGGGCAACAGGCGCCGTCGGGCAGAGGTAGGCATGGATCGTCCCCCATGTAGCAGCATGATGCTGTGATTATGAATACGATAGTAAATGCGAACCGATCGCGATCGCATTCTACACAGGGGGCCTTCCCGGTGACAGGGGCAGCGCTGACGTCGACCTCGCCGTGAGTCGCAGCAGCGCATCGATTGATGACGAGTGACGGGGGCGGTAGCGGCTGATAGCGGGGGGCGAGGGGTGGCGGATA
>CAZHBN010000059.1:0-15471 GCA_964530405.1 uncultured Ectothiorhodospiraceae bacterium | reverse complement strand
TGACGAGTGACGGGGGCGGTAGCGGCTGATAGCGGGGGGCGAGGGGTGGCGGATATGCCGGAAGCAGCCCTGGAATGCCAGTTTATTGAACAAGACGCAATCTCATTCGTCTTGTCGGTAGAGACGTAGCCAACACCACCTGACGGGAAAGGGAGCCTGCACGTGTTCGACGCGACCACGACCACCGCAGGACATACTGAGCGCCAACGTCCTGCACTGGTAGTGCAGGAACGATCCGGAACGCGATCAATCCGTTGTGACCATCTCGATGAGTTCGGCTTTCCCTGTGAACAGACCACGTTCGGTATGTCGTTCCGCCATTCGCTCCCCTAGTTCAGGGCGGTCCAGGGAGACCGGCATCTGACGACTTCAGCCAGGAGATTTTCATGCTCGCAAACGATATGCCCACTTCGTCGCTGGATTGGAGCGCGGCGACGTCGGTGAGTTCCTATGCGGACAATACGGCATACGATGTGCGCCAAGTCGGGAAGACGCTGACGATAGCGGAGGCGGTAACAGGGGAGGAATCATCCTGGACGGTGAGCGCTTCACCGGACGAGCTCATCGTGGAGTGGTCAGGCGGGTCAGTGGAGACGCCCAAAGATTCCGAGTTGCTCGCGCTGTTCGAAGCGGTATTCACGTTCAATCCCGAGCATAACGTTATAGCTGTTGCCGTGCCTGACGGGGACTATACGACGTTGTTGTCCTCCGGCGTGCTAGTGCCCGACTCCGATGGCACTGCCATCGTGCACAAGGACATTCTCTGGCAGCAGCCGAGGCTCTGGTTGTCCCGCGTCAATGAGCCGTTTCCCTTGCAATACCGGCTGAGCAACGGCCGTCGGCATCCGCGTCGCCCGCCCAAGCCCGAGGGTCTGCTTTATCGACGCCACATTCCCTGGCTGGGGCAGACCTTCTCCTTTCGCAGCGTCGACGTCGACCGGGATCTGGACCTGATACACCGCTGGATGAACGATCCAGTGGTCGCCAGGTTCTTTCAGGAAGAGGGGAGCCGGGAAGAGCACCGTCGCTATCTGGAAAGAATCGAAGAGGACCCGCGCATCTACTCGATGATTGCCAGCCTGGACGACAGGCCTTTCGGGTACTTCGAAGTTTACTGGGCGAAGGAAGACCGTGTGTCCCCCTACTATGACGTCCACGACTACGACCGGGGCTGGCACGTGCTCATTGGTGACCCTGAGTTCCGGGGCAAGGCCTACGCCACGAGTTGGCTGACATCGATTTCGCACTATCTCTTTCTGGACGACCCGCGGACGCAACGGATTGTCGGGGAGCCGGATGTGGGGCATACACAGCAGATCCGAAATCTGGACAGATCCGGCTATGCCAAGGTCAAGGAGTTCGAATTCCCTCATAAACGGGCCATGCTCGTGATGATGTTGCGCGAGCAGTTCTTCTCGGGCGCCCTTTGGTGGCCTCGAAGCTGAATCATTCAAACGCCTGGAACGCTCTCAATACGGAGGCCACCATGCATATTCACGACCTCATCGGGATCGGCTTCGGGCCGTCCAACATTGCCCTTGCCGTAGCCTTCGAGGAGAAGGGTGGAAAAAATGCCCCGCAGGACATCCTGTTCATCGAACGCCAGCGCGGCTTTGCGTGGCATCCGGACATGATGCTGGATGATACGCACATGCAGATTTCCTTTCTCAAGGATCTCGTAACGCCACGCAATCCCAAGAGCCACTATACATTCCTAAACTACCTGCATGCGAAGAATCGACTGCAGGATTTCATCAACCTGCAGACCTTCTTCCCGAGCCGCCATGAGTTCAACGATTATCTGGGCTGGGTGGCGTCCCATTTCGAGGATCGCTGCGTCTACGGTGAGGGCGTTGTCGAGGTGCGTCCCGAGATCCACGAAGGGGACGTGAAGCTGCTGCGGGTGTGCTCCGAGGATGAAAACGGCAATCGACGTGAGCGTCTTGCACGATCGCTCGTGGTGAGCGTGGGTGGAGCGCCCAATATTCCGTCGTGCTTCGCCGATCTGAGCTCGGATCACCGGGTTTTCCACTCCAGTCACTTTCTCACGGAGCTCGCCGGGCAGAACGAGCCGCGGCGTATTGCCGTGATAGGTGCCGGGCAGAGCGCGGCGGAGGTATTCCTGGACTTGCACAACCGCCCCGGCACCGAGGTTGATCTCATTACGCGGACGTGGGCGTTCAAGCCCTCGGATGATAGTCCGTTCGTCAATGAGATATTCAATCCGGAATACACGGATCACGTCTTCAACAACTCCACCGGGCAACGTGAAGCGCTATTGCAGGAATACAAGAGTACGAACTATTCAGCGCCGGATCTGGATCTGATTCAGAAGATCTACGATGTCTTCTACCAGCAGAAGGTGACCGGAGAACAGCGGCACTGCTTTCGCCGTCGCCATGAGGTCACCCGCGCGAATGCAACGGAATCGGGCATTCGTCTGGCTATGAGGAATCTGGATGATGGCGTTACCGACACCGCGACCTACGATGCCGTAGTGCTGGCGACTGGCTACCGGCGGGATATGCATCGAACGCTGCTCGACCCACTGATGCCGCACCTCGATGGGTTCAGCGTGGACCGTTACTACAGGCTGCAGACGCCGGAGAACTTCCAGCCCGCGATCTTCCTGCAGGGCTGCTGTGAGCCCACCCATGGCCTTAGCGACACGTTGTTGTCGATTCTGGCGTCCCGCACCGACGAGATTCGCGATGCGCTCGAGCGGAAGGAAGCGAGCAATACCGGTGCGCCGGGGACGATGGCTGTCAACGGGAGGGTGGCGACGCTGTGATGCGGGCTCCTCCCCGCTCTGCGCTCAGGCTGTCTTTGGGGCAGGGTTCGGCGTCGGCCGTGGGGGGGGCGAACCGGCTCGTGGTGCCGTCGAGGTGGTTTCGGGCGATTCGTCGCCACGGTTTCTCAGCGTTTCTCCTGATGACGGTGTCTTGCCTTGGCTTCGCGATTCTCGGCGAGCAGTGGACAGGTGCCGCAATAGGTTTCTCCTTCCAGCCGGTATTGCAGGCAGCATAGCCGCCTTACCCGACGCGGCTCGACGCCTACGGTGATCCGGGTTACGGGTTGGTAAAGCGGGTTTCGGCGACCATCCGGAAACCGGCGTTTCGCCATTAGCTGGAACGCCGGTGCGCCGATATCCGCTGGCGCGGCCGGGTGCTGCGAGCTCGCGTTGGCGAAATAGTCGAAGTAGTTTCCGAAATTGTTCCAGAAGACTTTGGTGGAGACCCCGGAATAGGCGCTCAGGCTGGCGATGAGTGGCTCACAGTGATCGTGCAGCAGTGTGGCGAACCGGGAGTCGATATCCCCTGATTCGAGCGGCATGCCGGCGTGAGGAAACCAGAATCGTTGTGCCCGACCGGCCTCGTCGATCTCGAAGCGTATCGCATCCAGCGCCACGGGCAGCTCGTGCTCCAGCAGCAAATGGGCGACCAGGTAGGGGATTGCCAGCCGAGCGAAGTAATGACGGGACCACAAGGACACGAGGGCGCGTAGATCCGCATCGGCCCCGAATCCGGATCGGAATCGCTGTATCAGACTCTCGAGCTCGTCGTGGTCGAGCAGTGCCACGCCCGGAACCGTCGGCGTGTCCGGCGTGCCCACGCCCGGCGGCATCATGTCACTCAACGGCGGGTGTTGATAGATGCGTGTCAGGGCGTCGCTCATAGTGGTTTCAGCATCCATGGTATGTACGTGCCGCCGCAGCAGTTGGGTGGGATGCCCGGGTTGTGAGCGCCGAGCGGGATCGCGGGACCGCTTGCCGACCGCCCCCTTCAGCGGGCGCCGGAGCGGTTACAGCACCCCCATGGAAGCCACGGATCCGGCACGCTGGCGAAGCTCTCCCGCTGCTGCGTTCTCCGGCCCCTTGTAGTGGACAAGGGCCACCGGGTGCTCACCGCTGGGGTGCGTTACCACTTGCATCGGGATACCGTAAATCGCCTTCAGGGTGGCATCGTCCATGATCGCCTCGGGTGAGCCCTGGGCGAGCACGTGGCCGCTGTGCAGTGCGATGAGCTGGTCACAGTACCGTGCCGCCATGTTTACGTCGTGGAGCACGATGATTACCCCGATCCCCAGCTCGTGGCACAGCTTGCGCACGAGTGCCATGACGTCGACCTGGTGGGCGATGTCGAGCGCGGTCAGCGGTTCGTCGAGCAGCAAAAACCGGCTGCCCTGGGCAAGCAGCATGGCCAGCCATACCCGCTGACGCTCGCCGCCGGATAGCGTGTCGACCAGCCGGTCCGCGAATGCCTGCGTCTGGGTGAGCTCGATGGCTCTGTCGATCTGCTCGTGGTCGTCACGGGTAAGACGCCGGAGCAGCCCGTGCCAGGGATAACGGCCCAGCCCCACTAGCTCGCGTGCAGTGAGGCTTTCGGCGCCCGGCAATTGCTGGGGCAGGTAGGCGACCTGGCGCGCGAACGCGCGTCCACTCCAGCGCGGGAGCGGCACGTGGTCGAAACGGATCTCGCCACGGGAGGGAGGCTGCTGCCGGGCCAACAGTTTCACGAGTGTCGATTTGCCGGAGCCGTTGTGGCCGATCAGTCCGTGCACCATGCCTTCCTCCAGCGCCATATCCGTAGGGTGGAGGATCGGGGTTCCTTCGACTTCGAACGTCGTGCCCTTTACTTCAAACACATCCGGCTCCGAGGCTTACGGCTCCAGCGGAATGGTCGCCGGAGCGCGTGGATGCCGACCGCGAGGATTAAAAAGACAAGTTAAATGAAACGCTAATCGTTATCAATCGTGTTGTTGATGTTCCCCGGTCGGCGAGTGCCCCGTAACGAGCGCGTCGGCGAACCGCTCACCGAGACGCGCGGCGACCACCGGGCCACCGAAGAACCAGGTGTAGGGCGGCAGACGGTGGATCCGGTTACCGGCCACGGGCGGTAGTTCCTGCCAGACCGGGGACTGCTTCAGGTTTGTGAACGCTTCGTCGTCCGGCTCCACCATGAGCAGGAGATGACTGTCGCCCAGTTTCGCCAGGGATTCGGCTCGCAGCGTCTCGTAACCGTAGTCGCCCCATTTCCCGTCCCAGGTGTTGTCCAGGCCGATGGCTTCGGCCACCCGGGCGCCGAGGCTGTTGGCACTGTAGAGGTGGAAGCGCGTGGTGCCGGGGGCGTGCTGCGCGACGACCACGGGCGTGTCGAGAAGCCCGGCGTCTTTCAGGCGCTCACGTGTGTTCGCCAGGCGTTCGTCCAGCGTCTCGAGGGCGGCTTGCGCTTCGGACTCGCGGCCGGTGCGCCGGCCGAGATCGCGTACCACCGCTCGCATGCGGCTGAGCTGATCGGTCTCCTCCGGGGCCGGGAGATTGTGGTAGAGCAGGGTGGGCGCGATTCGGCGGAGCATATCCAGCGTGGCGTTATGCCGCCACCGGGTCCCCACGATCAGGTCGGGTGCCGTCCCCGCCAATGCCTCCAGGCTAGGCTCGTGGCGCAGGCCCAGGTCCGTCGCCCCATCCAGGCGCTCGCCGAGCACGCCCACCCATTGCCGGTAGCCGGCGGGGCGTGCGACGCCCACTGGGTCGATTCCCAGGGTGAGGGCGATTTCGGTCATCACGAAGTCCAGCGTCGCCACGCGTTGAGGCGCAGCTGGCGGGCTGCCGGCGACAGTGACGATATTGTCCGCGGCGGTGGCCGGGGCCATGGCGAGCATTAGCAGGCAAAAACTGATACTGATTCGCATTCGCGGATCATAGGCCACGTATCGGCTTGGCTCAATGCGGTCGGGCTATAGTGAATGCCAATCAGTGGCATTCTCGTGCGCAGGCCTGCTACGCTCCGCGCCTCGGCGCCACGGCCACGGAACAAGCGCGGGGTAGTAGCGTTGGGAGCAAGCACAGTAACGCAGCGAACCGCCGTCAGCGTGGGACCGCAGTGGGTGGCCCTGGCGCTGGGTGCGGTGGCGTTGCTCGCGCTCGTTACCGCCAGGCTCGCGCCGTGGCTTACCGGCGAAGCCAACCCGGTGCTTTTCGTGCATCTCACGGGCTCACGACTTGCCGCGGCGCTGGTAGCCGGTGCCGGCCTCGGCGTAGCCGGCGCCGTGCTGCAGGGGCTCACCCGCAACCCGCTTGCCTCGCCGGGTATTCTGGGCGTCACCTCCGGCGCTCATTTCGCTATCGTGCTAGCGCTGGCGTTCGCCCAGGGCAGCGTGACTCTGATCGTGGCGGCGTTCGCCGGCGCCGTGGTGGCTATGGTGACGGCCTGGAGTCTGGCCGGACCCAACGGCCGGGAAGGCGCGGCGCTGGCCCTCGCCGGTGTCGCCGTCAGCCTCTGCCTGACCGCCTGTGCCTCGGCACTGACAATCCTTCTCGATCAACGCATGGCCGGAGCTTTCGTGTGGGTCGCCGGCGCGCCGGTAGAGGCCGGCTGGGCACCGGTGCGCGAGCTCGCGCCCTGGGCCCTGGCGGCCGTCGTGCTCGCGCCTGCGCTCGCCCGCGGGCTGGATGTGCTCGCGCTCGGCGGCACTATGGCGCGCGGGCTCGGACTCACGCCCGCCCGCCTCACCGCGTTCGGTTTCCTGATTGCCGGGCTCGCTGCCGGGGTCGCGGTTGCCCTCGCAGGGCCGGTGGCATTCATTGGGCTGCTCGCGCCCAACGCGCTGCGCCGTATCGGCGTCCAACGTCATGCCTGGCTGCTGCCGCTGGCCGCCTTGTGGGGTGCCTTGCTGCTTGGCGCAGCGGACTGGCTTGCCGAGATGGTCAGCGATGTGGGCCGGGAGATCCCACCGGGAGCCATCACCGCCGTGGCGGGGGCGCCCGCATTCCTGGCACTCATCGCGCAAGCGCGCGGCCGCGGGGGTGTCGGTGCCACGGCGCCGGCCGGCGGGCAGCGGCGCCGGTGGCCGTTGCCCGTGGCCGCGGCGGTACTCGCTGCGTTGGCGGTAGCGTCACTTACGGTGGGTGAGACCACCTATTCCCCGGCGACGCTGTGGGATCTCGTCACCGGCGGTCTGGACGCGGGTAGACGGTTCGTGCTGCTCGAGCTGCGCTTGCCGCGGCTTTTGGTCGCGATGGCGGCCGGCGGTCTGCTCGCGTTGGCGGGGCAGGCTCTGCAGGGCGTGTTGCGCAACCCCCTGGCCGGCCCGGAAACCCTGGGGCTCATTCAGGGCGCCTCGTTGTCGGCGTTGTTCGCGCTCATGGCCGGCGCAGTGCCCGGCGGTCCCGTCATGCAGGTGGCTGCCTTCGCCGGCGCCATTGCAGCAGTGGGCGTGGTCTTCGTCGTGGCCGCGCGCAGCGGCTTTGCGCCGTTGCCGCTAGTGCTCGCCGGGATTGCACTGGCGGCGCTGCTCGCCGCGCTCTCGTCGCTGGTCGTGTTGATGGCGAAGCTGCAGGCGGCACAGGCGTTGGTCTGGCTGAGCGGCAGCGTCTATGCGCGGGGCTGGCCGGCGCTCGAGCGGTTGTGGCCACTGGCGGCGATGACAGTCGTCGCCAGTGCGTGGCTCGGTCCGCGGCTGGACGTCATGGGGCTCGGCCGGGAAAAGGCTGTGTCCCTGGGGCTTGGAATCAGGCGTGCGCGGATCGCTGCCTGCGCCCTGGCGGCGGCGACCACCGCCGCGGCGGTGAGCGTGGCTGGCAGTATCGCCTTCGTGGGGTTGCTCGGCCCCCATCTTGGCCGGCTGCTCTACCCCGGAGTTTTCCGTGCCCGCCTGCCTATGACGATCGCCTGCGGAGCGGGTCTGACGGCATTCGCCGATCTCGTCGGGCGCACGGCGGTCGCACCCATCCAGCTTCCGGTGGGCATCATGACCTCTCTGGTGGGGGCGCCGTATTTCCTTTGGCTGTTGCGTCGCAGCCAGTCGTGACTCCGGAACGGTCGTCCGCTTGCGGGCCGTCCGTGTGGTTGTCGTGCGCCAGCGCGCGGCGCAGCGTCGCGCCTGCGGGGATCGCCGCGAGGGCCACCAGCGCCGCGCCGGCGAGCGGCAGCCGCGGGGCGAGCTCGAATAGTGGACCGGCTATCGTGACGCCGAGCAGGTGTCCCAGGATGCGGGCGGTGTAGAGGTCCGACCCGGCGCGGGCCTGATCGGCATTGTCCCGGCCGGCGACTGCGGCGGTGCTGGTGGCTGGCGCAACCAGCGCGAGCGCTGCGGCGACGAGCACCAGGCCGAGCGGCAATGCCGGTGGGAAGATCGCACTGATCCCCCCGCCGACCGCCATCGCCATTGGCCCCCAAATGAGTAGCCCGCGCGGGTCAGGCTGGTGCCGCAGGGTGACGAGCTGTGTGACCACCATGCAGGTGGCACTGCCGGTGAGCAGCAGTGCCGTATAGACGGGGGTGGCATCAATCCCGATTCCCCAGGCGGAGGCAAGAAACGGGGCGATCACGAATTCGGCCATGCCCAGGCTCATGTTCGTGAGGATTGCCGGCAGCGCCACGCCGGGCTCGGGCAGGCGCCGCAGGGGAAGGCGGGGCGCGCTGGGTGCTGTTTCCGCCATGCGCTCGCGGGGCAGTATGAGCAGCGCGGTGAGCGGCAGAGCCATTAGCAGTGCCAGTGCCGCTTCCGGCCAGTGCAGCACCAGGGCCGCCGCGAGCAGCGGAATGAACAGCCGCACGCCGTTCACCGCTGCGCTAAGCCGTGTGAACGCGCCGTGGCGGTCGGCGGCCTCGTAGTCCCCGGCGAGCCAGGCCTGGATGGTCGGGAAGACACCCGAGACCGTGAGTGCGTAGCCGAGGCGGGTGGTGAATACGGCAACCACCACGGCGACACCGCCGAGCAATCCCGCCGAAGCGGCCAGCAGGGCCCCCACGAATAGCGCCTTGCTGACGAAGGCGGCGGCCAGCAGGCGCTGCAACAGCTGCCGGCGGCCGCCGGCTCTCACCCGCCGCGGCCAGAAGTAACCGCCCACCAGGTACCCCAGCGCGGCAACGCCGAGTACCGGGCTCAGTGTGCCCACGCTCAGTCCGGTGAGTGCCAGAATCGCCGGCAACGAGATTACCAGGAGACTCTGTACGCCGGCTGCGCAAGCGACCGGCATGGCAAGGGCAATGGGAGAGACGCGGGTGTCGGCGGTCATGTCGCGCTCTGGGTGGTGTTGGAGCCAACAGGAATGCATGAAAGACTGCGCCAATGCAAATGAGTTGTATTGGCAACCTTTCCCCTGATAGCCTCACGCGGTGCCGCGCCGCGGCAGTAATCTTCCATCACTGAATTCAGGACGGTCCGCGGTCGTGAACGACGTCGCCCTCGCACCGGAAGACAGCGCAACGGCCTCGCAGCCGGCGGCGATCAGCGCACGTGAGCTCACCGTTGCCTACGACGGTGCGCCGGTGCTCGACCGGCTCGAGCTCGATCTCCCCGCCGGGCGCGTCAGCGCACTCTGTGGTCCCAACGGTTCCGGTAAGAGCACGCTATTGAAAGCTTGCGCGGGGCTGCTGCGTGCCGGCGGCGGCGGTGTCTGGCTTGGGGACCGTCCCTTGCGCGCGCTGGGGCCCAGGGCGCTGGCGCGGGAAGTCGCGCTGCTGCCGCAACACCCGGTGGTGCCCGACGGCCTTACCGTCGCCGAGGTGGTCGCCCTCGGCCGGTACCCCTACCGGCGCTGGCTCGCCCGCGCCTCGGAGGCGGACCGGCGCGCGGTGGACGAAGCCATGGCCGCGGCGGGCGTAACCGGGTTCGCCGACCGCCGCATCGAGACGCTCTCCGGCGGCGAGCGCCAGCGCGCCTGGCTTGCGCTCACGCTCGCCCAGGAGAGCCGCATTCTGCTGCTGGATGAGCCCACCACGTTCCTCGATCCGCAGCACCAGGTCGCGATGCTGAGCCTGGTGCGCGATGTCGCCAGGCGCCGGGGGCTGACCGTCGTGTGGGTCCTGCACGATCTCAACCACGCCGCCGGCTGGAGCGACCATTTGGTGCTCTTCCGCGAAGGCGCCGTCGCCACCGCGGGCGATCCCGCGAGTGTGCTGACCGAGGCGAACGTGCGTCACACCTTCGGCCTGGAAACGGTGATCGTCCCGCATCCGGAGACGGGGCACCCCCTGTGCGTGCCGCGAATGTAGCCGAACGCCCGCGCGCAAAGCTCTCGCCGGCGGCGGTGGCGGCGCTGACGGGTGTCGTGGCCCTTGCCGGTGTCGTCGCGTTGCGCTTTCTGCCCTACCTGCGCGGTGAGCTGCCGCTGGTCTTCCTCACCGAGCTGACTCTGCCGCGGCTTTTGGGAGCTGCGCTGAGCGGCTCAGGCCTCGCCGTGTGCGGTGCCGTGCTGCAGGGGCTCACGCGCAATCCCATGGCCTCGCCGGCGGTGCTCGGTATCACCGCGGGTGCTCATCTCGCCCTGGTGCTCGCGGTGATGCTCGCCGGCGGATGGGTACCGGCCGTAGTGGCGGCGTTCATCGGCGCCGTCTGCGCCATGATGCTCACCTGGACACTCGCCGGACGTGACGGGCGTGAGGGCGCCGCGCTGGCGCTGGCCGGCGTTGCCGTCAATCTCTGCCTGTCGGCCCTCGCCGCCGCGCTCACTCTATTGAACGAGCAGCAGATGGCCGGTGCGTTCCTGTGGAGTGCAGGGGCACCGGTGCAGGCCGGCTGGGGCCCGCTCGTGGACCTTGCCCCGTGGCTCCTCGCGGGGACGTTTCTGGCGTTGCCCCTGGCGCCGGGGCTCGACCTGCTCGCCCTGGGGCGCACCTTCGCCCGCGGCATCGGCCTGGCGCCCCGGCGCGTGGCCATCGGCGCATTCCTCGCCGCCGGGCTTACCGCCGGGGCGGCGGTGGCGCTCATGGGGCCGGTGGCGTTCGTGGGCCTGGTGGCGCCCAACGGGCTGAGGCGCTGCGGGTTTCGCCGGCATGCGGTACTCCTGCCCCTGGCGGCGCTGTGGGGGGCGGTGCTGCTGGCGGCCGCTGACGGCATCGCTGTTGTCGCCAGTGGCCTGGGCCGGGAAGTGCCGGTGGGCGTGGTCACCGCGCTCATCGGGGCGCCGGTGTTCCTTTGGCTGGTCGCGCGCACGCGTCCGGCCGGTGCTGGCGCGGATTTCGGAGGTAGCGGTCGACGCGGGCGTCACGTGCCGGTGGTGGTGGCTGTTGCACTGGCAGTGGTGGCCGGTGCCTCGCTGGCCGCCGGCGGGACGGGGGTATCCGTCACCGGCGTGTGGGCGGCGTTCGCCGGTGACGCGGGCGCGGCGGCGCGCATCGTCTGGGAGCTTCGCTTGCCGCGCCTGCTCGTGGCGCTCGGGGCGGGGGCGCTGCTCGCTCTCGCGGGCCAGCTCCTGCAGGCGGCATTGCGTAATCCGCTCGCCGGCCCGGAGACGCTGGGCGTGACACAGGCAGCGGCGCTCAGCGCTCTGGCGGCGCTCGTGGCCGGGGCGGTTCCCGGGGGCGTAGCCATGCAGGCGGCGGCGGTGGCTGGCGGTACGGGGGCGCTCGCTGTCGTGGCGGGCGTGGCGAGGCGCAGCGGGCTCGCCCCGGTATCGCTGGTGCTCGGCGGCATCGCGCTCGCGGCGCTTTGCGCGTCCGCGTCCGCGCTCGCGGTCCTGGTGGCGGAGCTGCAGGCCGCCCGCGCGCTGGTATGGCTCACCGGCAGCGTTTATGCGAGGGGCTGGCAGGGTGTGACGGCGCTTCTTCCTCTGGGGGTTGGTGTCGCGGCGGTGGCGTGGGCCGTGGCGCCCCGCCTCGAGCTCCTGGGGCTGGGCGATGCCAAGGCGCGCAGCCTGGGCGCGCCGCCAGCGGCCACCCGGCTGCTCGCCGGCGCACTCGCCGCGGTGGCTACTGCGACGGCGGTGAGCGTCGCCGGGAGCATTACCTTCGTGGGGCTGCTTGGTCCGCACATGGCCAGATTGCTCTACGGCGGCGGTTTCCGGTGCCGGATGCCCCTGGTGGTCGCCTGTGGCGGTGGCGTGACCGCGCTTGCGGACTTGATCGGGCGCACCGTCATTGCACCGGAGCAGCTTCCCGCCGGTGTCATGACTGCCCTCGTGGGGGCGCCGTACTTCCTGTGGCTGCTCAGGCGGGCCCGGGCGTGATGCATTTCCACGATCTCGGCCCGCGTATCCAGGCGCTGCTGAACGGCCCGGTGGCGGCGTATCTCGGCGAAACGTCCGGCGGTGAGCCAAGTGAGAAGCCCCTGGCCGAGCTTCGTGAGGCATCCGTGGTTTCCGGCCTCGCCTCCGCGTGGGGCGGGCGCCAGGGGTACGACGATCCCCGCGTTCAGGTTACCCAGTGGAGCAAGTTCTTCTGGCGGGCCGTTCTGCCGCCATGGGGGCTCGCAGCGTGGCTGGGCGCCGTGGTTCGCCTGGAGCACTCCGTGCTGACCTGTCGCGACGACGAGCCGGCGGCGTTGCGTTTCGATGCGCCGGTGGGGGGACCGCCGGACCCCGTCGAGGCGTTCGCGCCGTGGGTGGAGGCCATGGCCGTGGCCGGCCGTTTGAGCCCCCGGGTGATCTGGGCCAACGCGGGCAATCTGCTGCAGGCGATGATCGAGGTGCTGCCGGAGCTGGATCCGGGGCTGGCGGTACGCGCCTCGCTACTCCGCCGGCAATGGCTGGAACGCCGCACCCATGAGGGCCGCCGGCACCCACTGTTCGCGTCGGTGCGCTGGTTGCCCGGTGCGCCGCCACGCCGGCTGCGGCGGATCTGCTGCGTGCGCTACCGGGACCCGGCGCTCGGCTACTGTGCTACCTGCCCGCTGGAGGCAGTTCCGGCAAGCGTATCGACCAGGCGTTCGGCAAGGCGCATGGCCGACAGGGGGCCACCGAAGAACCAGGTGTCCTCCGGTAGCGGATGAACGCGACCAGCATTGACGACGGGAAGCGCCTGCCACAGGCGTGATGCGCGCAGCTTCTCGATCACGGGGGCGTCGGGATCGGTGACCCAGAGCATATGCGCGTTCTCGATCTCTGCCAGGCGTTTGAGGTCCACTGTATCGAAGCCGAAGGCATTACCGTCGCCTGACCACGCGTTGCGCAGGCCGACGGCTTCGGCGATGCGCACGGCGAGGCTGTTGTCCGTGAACAGGCGCAGGCGCGTGGTGCCCGGCACGCTCTGGGCCAGAATCACCGGCGTACCCGACAGGTCGGCATCGGCGAGACGGGCGCGCTGGTCGTCGAGGCGCGCGTCCAGGCGCCCGAGGATCTTGTCGGTGGCGTCACCACGCCCCGTGCGCTCGCCCAGGTCGCGCACTATAGCGCGCATGCGCGCGTACTGATCGCTGTCGGCGGCGTCCGGCAGACCGTCATAGAGCAGCGTCGGGGCGATCTCCTGAAGCCTGTCGGCAATCGATCCGCTGCGCCACCAGGCCCCTACGATCAGGTCCGGTTCCGCGGCGATCAGCCCTTCCAGATCCGGCTCCTGGCGCGTGCCGAGGTCGCGCGCGCCGTCCAGACGCGCTGCACGGGCACCCACCCATCGGCGGTAGCCCTTCGGGTCGGTGGCGGCGATCGGTTCGATGCCCAGCGCCAGAGCGATCTCGGTCTGGAGATATTCCAGCGTTGCGACCCGTTTCACGGGCGGTGACACGGGGTCGGCGAGTGGGGCGACGGCCGCGCTTGCACCGATAGAGAAGAGGACAGTCAGCAGAGCGAACGTAGTGTTGATAATGATTCGCATTATTCGTAGTCTATAGGCCGTTTCCGAGAACCACAAGCGTCACCGGAGGATGCCATGACGCCCCGTTCCGCATCGCCAGACCTGATCGCTCTCGTCCAGGCCGGGGGGCCCGTGCTGTGGGTGCTGTGTGCGTTGTCCGTGGCGGCGCTGGCATTGATCGTGGGCAAGTGGCTGCAGCTCGTCTCCGCCGGGGTGGGGCGTTTCCGCGACGTCGAATCGGCGTTATCGGCGTGGCGGGGCGATTCCCGCGGGCGCGCTCTGGAAATCCTGGAGGAAAGCCGCGAGCCGGCGGCGCCGGTGATCAGCGTGGCCATGCGCGGTGCCGCGGATTCCGGCGTCGATGACGAATGTGTGCGCGAAGAGGTGGTGCGCCAGTCCGTCGGGCTGCTCACCGGGCTGCGTACCGGGCTGCGGCCGTTGGAACTGATCGCTCAGTTGAGCCCGCTGCTCGGGCTTCTCGGTACTGTGCTCGGCATGATTGCCGCGTTCCAGCAGCTCTCGACATCCGGCAGCCAGCCCGATCCGTCCGTGCTTTCCGGTGGCATCTGGCAGGCGTTGCTGACCACCGCCGCCGGCCTGATCGTCGCCATCCCCGCGCTCTTTGCCCACGCCTGGCTCGAATCCCGGGTCGAGCGTTTCCGCACTTCCCTGGAGGATGCCGTCACGCGGGTGTTCACCCACGCGGCGACGGCGAGCCGGGGGCAGCGGCAGCCCGAAGGTCCCGTGGCGGTGGGCGAGCGGGCCGCCAATGCGTATTGAGGCGTCGGCACCGAAACGTCGGGCGCCGAGCCTCACGCCACTGATCGATGTGGTGTTCATTCTGCTGGTATTCTTCATGCTGGTCTCGCGCCTGGTGGACTGGGGGCGTATCGACGTCACGGTCAGTGCCGCGGGCGGGGCGGCCGGCAGCACCGAGATCGAACCCGCGGTGGTACGGGTGCTTCCTAGAACACTCACCTGGCAGGGTGAGCGTTATAGTGATGTTGGCACGCTCGCGACCGCCCTCGCCGGGCGCTCCGATGATGCCGGTGCCGTGTATCTGGATCCGGCGGCATCGACGAAGCTTCAGCGACTGGTGACGGTGCTGGAAGGGTTGCGCCGTCAGGGACTCGACGGGGTTCAGCTGCTCAATACGGGCGATGGGGAGACGTGAATGCAGCTTCCCGGTACGCCCGAACGCCGCGGTGGCGATGATCTTCTGCCGCTGATCAATATCATTTTCCTGTTGCTCATCTTCTTCATGCTCGCGGGCACGATGACCAATCCGGAGGCTTTCCCCGTCCGTCCTCCGGAGAGTCGCCACGGAGAGGCGGCGAAGAACGACGCAGACCTTCTCATTGGACCGGACGGCGATCTTGCCTGGCAGGGTGAGCGGGTGGCCGTGGAGGCGTTGATTGCGCGCATCGGTGACGACCCGCCGCAGCGCATTGTCGCGCGTGCGGATGGCGAGGTGGCGAGTGCCCGGTTGATGCCGGTGCTTGAGCAGTTGCGCAATGCGGGCGTGGAGCGGGTGAGCCTGATCACGCGGCGCGGCAATGAGTAATCGCCGTTATCTGATCATCGGAGTGCTGGTCTCCGTGGCGGCCCACGCTTTGATCGTCTGGGGGTTTCGCCAGGTACCCATGGGCGGCGCGGCTGGTGGCGGGGGCGGTGCCGGTGGCGGCGAGATCACGCTGGACCTCAAGATGGCCGATGCCGTTCCGGGCGGCGAGGCGAAGGCTTCGGCGACGTCCGAGCGTGCCGATGCGCAACCGGAAGCCTCGTCGAAGCCTGAGCCGAAGCCCGAGCCGAAGCCTGAGCCGAAGCCCGAGCCGAAGCCTGAGCCGAAGCCCGAGCCGAAGCCTGAGCCGAAGCCCGAGCCGAAGCCTGAGCCGAAGCCCGAGCCGAAGCCTGAGCCGAAGCCCGAGCCGAAGCCTGAGCCGAAGCCCGAGCCGAAGCC
>CAZHBN010000058.1:0-17423 GCA_964530405.1 uncultured Ectothiorhodospiraceae bacterium | reverse complement strand
GACAGGCGCATTAGGCGCGGCGCGGGTCAAACCGCCGTCAACCAGCCCCAGCGGTCCTCGATCTCGCCCTTCTGGATGCCACGCACGCGGTCGTAGAGTCGCTGCAGTACGGGCCCGACGCCTTCCCGCGGGCCTGCCTCGATCACCTCGTCGCCGCGCACGATGCGATTGACCGGGGTGATGATGACCGCCGTGCCGCAAGCGCCGATCTCACTGAAGCCGGGAAGCTCCTCCCAGGCCACCTGCCGCCGCTCCACCGGCATGTCTTCGTCCTCCGCCAGCGTCATCAGCGTGTCGTTGGTCACGCTGCGCAGGATGGACTCGGCCGCAGGCGTGACATAACGGCCGTCGCCGGTGATGGCGATGAAGTTGGAGGTACCGAACTCCTCCACGTACCTGTGCTCTCGCGGGTCCAGGAACAGGTTGATCGGGTAGCCCTGCTCCGTGGCGATTCGGCTCGCCATCATGCCCGCGGCGTAATTGCCCGCAACCTTGACATTCCCCACGCCCTGGGGCGCCGCACGGTCGTGGCCGTCGACCACCAGGGCGCTCACCGGCGAAAGACCGCTGGGGTAGTAATCACCCACTGGCGTCACATAAACGAGAAACGTGAATTCCTCGGCCGGCTGCACGCCGACGCGCGGCCCGCTGCCGATCAACAGCGGCCGGATGTAAAGCGCACCGTTGGTGCCGTAGGGCGGTACGTAGTCCTCATTGGCCTTGACCACCTTTCGGATGGCGTCGACGAAGAGCTCGGTGGGCACCTCCGGCATGAGCACACGCCGTGCCGTAAGGGCGAAGCGGCGGCCGTGATCCTCGGCGCGGAACAGCCTGACGGCACCGTCCTCGCAAGCGAACGCCTTCAGCCCCTCGAAGGCGGCCTGGCCGTAGTGCAGGGAGGTGGCGGCGATGTGCATGGGCAGATAGGGGCTTTCTTCCATTACTTCATCGCCCCACTCGCCATCACGCCAGGTATATCGGATGTGGCAGCGGGTATTAACGTATTGGAACCCGAGCCGGCTCCAGTCGATTGCCATGAATTGTTTCTCCGAGAAATTGCGTCACCGCGCCCGGGCGAGGATCACCCGGCATACCGTGATGGTGTGGGCGTTAGTCCCTTTTGAGATTGCCACTTCCGCCTGCCGCCAATCAAACGCCGATGACGCAGACCCGTTCTGCCCGCATCCGGCCCACGACTAGCCCGCACCCGCCCTTATTGGTCTGGTCATGACGAGCAGCGACCAGCTCAGCGCCACCGCCCCCTCGCCCATCGACTCGAGAACGCGTGCCAGCGCGGTATCGATTCGACGTCTCGATCCCTCGGAGACGGTTGCCAGAGTCGCCTCCGCGGTTTCGGCCAGCCCCCGACTGACTTCCCAGTAGTGGCTTACCGGCAGCAGGTCACGGGCGCGCCAACGAAGGCAGTGGCTTTCCGTCGTGACGTACCGGAAACCGGCCTCCTCACACATCGCACGGGTCGTGGGAACGTCGAAGTCGAACGGCCCGAGCGTGCCCGACGGCCGGTACATCTGCGCAACCGCCCGTGAGAGCACGCTCGGCCCCAACGTCAGCAGCCTGCAGTCGACTGGACGTTGCCAGAGCTGGACGATCAATGTCGCACCGGGGCGCAATGATGCGTAAGCGGACCGGATAACCGCCTGTGGATCGTGGAAGCACCACAGCCCCCGACAGACGACGGCAAGATCCGCCCAGTCCGCCCGCACGGCCGGCCTGGCTGCATCCATGACGACACAGTGGACACCGCGTCGCCCGGCCACGGCGGTCATCGGTCCCGCCGCCAGATCCACCATGAGCGTGTCATAGCCCGATGCCACGAGCATCTGCGTCAGGTGCCCCTGACCCGCGCCAATGTCCACCGCGACCGGTGCCGCCGAGCCACACTCCAGGCGATACTGCTGCGCCAGCGCGGCGACACTGGCATTCACCGCCCGTGCGGCAACCCCGGGCGTGTCCGCTTCGCGGCCGCGCAATGCATCAGCGACGGCACGCCAGTGGCCCACGCTGCCGTAGTCATTGCCGGGAATATCATAAGACGCCCCTGGCTCGCGTCCCTGCGTCATCGCCCCCCCACGGCGCGGATCAGTCCGGCGACCGCCGCAACGCCGAGCAGTGCCCAACCACCGATCACGAACAACGCGAAGCACAGATAACCGGGACTGACGGCCACCCCGGGCTCCCCCGAACCGCTGCTCGCCTTTCGCATACACGCAACGCCGCGTCGCAGGTGCGCGAAGCTCTGCTGGCGAAGGTTGGGCTCACCCAGCAATTCACTGAGCAGCAGATAGCCATCGCCGTTGAGGAAAGGCAGCATCGTGACCACCGCGCCGAAGATGCCCGCGACGGTTCCCATCAGGTACCAGACCGCCAGACCGCTATCCGGCGACACGCCCGTGAGACCGAACAGACACCCCCCGGCCAGCGCCAGGCTGGTCAACGGCCCCGCGACAATGGCGGCGACACGCCCGCGCCTCGGCAGCCGTTCCCAGTCGTCACGGTCGGGACGCGTCCACGCGAAGGGCATCAACACGTAGATCGCGAACCCCACCTCGCGAACACGAACGTTCTGCACCTTGCAGGCCAGTGCATGCCCCCCCTCGTGGAGAACGCCGCTGGCCAGCACCACCGCATAAAGAACGGCGAGATCCCAACCGTCGAGCAGCGCCGCTGTCTCCCTCAGCGCGGGATAGGCGCTCCCGATAAGCGCCACTGCCAGTAGCGCCAAGGGGACGACGATGATCGCGGCGCAGGCCGTTGCGCCCGCCAGCAGCCGCCGGCCGATACGATCCAGCCAGGGATCGGGATCGACTGCGAACAACGGCAGCACGAGCAGGCGCCGCAGACCGTACCGCGGCATCCCCGTAAACGGGTCGTGCCGTGGCCGTTCCCCCGGCAATTCGATCAGACCCAGGCGACAGAGCTTGTCCTCGTAGTCGGGGAGACGCGACGCCCGGATGCGTATTCCGTGCTGCTCCGCCAGCGTGCCGGCGATACTCTCGTAGGTGGAGCTGCCATCGAAGGCGCGGGCAATGGTCAGCTCGTTGCCACCCAGGCGCCAGAGCCGATCCGCAACGGGATCACTGACCTCGTAACGCACCCGTGCACCGTCGGCCTGCAGCCGGCGAACACGGAAGCGTTCGGGAAAGATGGCGCGGCAGCGTCCGGACTCCGGTATGTCGACGGCAGGCGTGCTCATCGGCGTCATCTCATCCATTCACGTCGGGCAACGCAGGGTCAGCCGCAGCTCGGCGGTGCACCGTTCGCCGCGACCGTCGTCGAACCACAGCGTCTCCGGCGTCGGCCGCATTTCCTCCAGAGTCACGCAGCGACCTCGTACGAGGTGCACCAGCGACTGAACCGCCACGGGATTGTGAAAATCCACGAGGATGGGCTTGGGCTCTTCGGGGGTCTTGAGATACGCGCACCGGGGAATGCCCCTGGCCCCCGCCCACCGCAGATACCCCGCGTAATCGCGTGCAGACTCCGCCGGCCGCTGCGGCATGTCCGCCAGCTCTTCGGCGGACACCCGCCAGCGCCGGCGTTTGATCAGCAGCCGGTCGTGAACCAGCCGGGCGTCCACGTGGCCGCCCGATGTGGCGTCCGCGCAGCCGAACAGCACGCGGTGCAGCGTGCTCGCCATTACCGTGAGCAGATCATCGGCAAGCCCGGTTCGCACGTCCACGACCTCCATGCATCCGGCACCGTCGAACCGGACGCGGCAATGTGCGGCCGGGATTCGGCGCGCACCGGGGACACGGGCAACCTCGCCGGGCAACACGATTTCGTGGAGGTTGCGGTTATCCGGCCAGTCCACGATGGAACGCTGGTAGTAGCGCGACGACGGGCCCAGCACGAGCCGGGGGCCGCCGAACCATTCCGCGACCTTCTCCGCCAGGGCACCGCTATCGGGGCAGAACGGCATGGCGACCGCCTGCGCCGCCGTCGCCACCGCCGGGTGAATCTCCCCCACGACAAGCCACCAGTCATCGGCGTCCAGTCCGTCCGTAGCCTCGATCATCACGTCGGGAGATATGATGTCGCTGCCGAGCGGGGGCCGCAGACCTTCCGGAAGCCGCGCGTCACCGATGCCGTCCGCAACGCACTCAAGGTCCCGGCGTTCCAGGATGATCGTTTCTCCGCCTCGCCGCCCATCGTCGATCACGGCGTTCCACGCACTGGCCGCACGGCGGCGCAGCGCACCCACGATGCCTTGCTCGTCAGAGCGTTGCGCGCAAGCCTGCAGAAACGCGATCAGATCGACGCTCCGGTCTGGGCGGCCACCGAGCTCTGCAAAGACGGCGCGGTTCCGGCGGTCGAGGAGAACGGCCGCCGCCAGCGCCTGGCGGTGATGGAGTCGAGCCAGGGGTTCCAGCAGGCGTGTCGCCGTTCCGGCGAACGGGGCACCCAGACGCAACATCCGGTCACGGTGGCTGTCTTCGTAGAAGGGAAAACGTCCGACATACATCCCGCCGCCGGCGCGTGCGGTGTCGATACCCACCCGGCGCAGCTCACCGGCCGCTCCCTCGAGGGCACGCATTCTGGTCTCGAGATCACCTGCCTCGTGCTCGCGCCGCCACGCCGCCACACGTTCCAGCGACTGCAACCATTGTTGTCGCGACTCGACCGGCGCCCTCGCGAGCGCCGCAACACGGTCCATGAGCCAGGCCAGGGGACACGCCATACCGGGTGCGGGGCGCAGGGCGGACCGCACGACTCCCTTGCGCCGCAGCGCCTCCAGCCCGCGACGTGCCTCCGCTTCCCCGAGGCCGGTTGCGCACGCAGCGCGAACCCAATCCTCGGGTGTCAGCCCCTCCGCACCTGCCGCTTCGAGCAGGGCCAGCGCCTCGATCCATGCGGGGGCGAGTGGCAGTGTTCCGGCGTCGGGTCGACGCAGCCCGGCCGCTTCGACGGCGTAGCCCGGATCGAGAGCAAGGGGGATATGCGCGGTCATCGACGGATCGTCGGCGAGACGGTCGACCAGCGCTCGTACGACCCAGTGCTCGACGAAACTGCGGCGGGACGACAACGGCGGCAGCCCCGGGCGTGAGCGTCGCGGCAAATGGTCCGCGGACACGGCCCGTGGATCCGACGCATCCAGGCGAACCCACGCCACTGGGCCGTAGAAGCCCGTGGTATCGTTCTTGGCGTAAAGGCGCTGGCCGTATAGCCAGGCCAGGCGCAATCGCTCACGGCTGCGACGGTTCAGGCGCACGAGATCCTGGTCGGCAAGCGCCGCGATACGCTCGCCGGAGGCCGGGTTGGACAGCGAGACGGCTTCGAGGGCTGCCGCGTCCATCAACGTGTCGACCAGCCGCCGGCGCGCGGCCGGCATCTCACGCTCGAAAAGCGCCGATGGCACCGACTCTTCGGTCGCATCGCGCATCCCGGTGATGGCTCCGGCGGGTAATGCCGAGTCGAGCAGACGGCGCAAGGGAAAGCCGGCGCCGCGGAGCCAGCCCCATGGAAACCACTCCACCTGGGCATCCCCCGCCGGGGATGGTATCGGTGTGGTATGCGGCCGGGGCGAAAGACGCGCTGCCATTACGGCACGGCCATGTGTCCGGGCAGTCCACGCACCGCGCCGCGGCTGGACAACTGCCCCAGCAACGCCGTCACCTCACCCGCGTCCGCCGAAACATCACGCGCCGCAAGCCGGCTACCGAGCTCTTCCACGGTCGCCGGCCCCTCGGTCAGGGCGTCGATCACCGCGGCGACGCGTCGATTGATCGCGCTGAACCGGGGATGCCCCTTCAGATCGGAGAGTACCACCAGGTAAAGCGTGTCACGGCGCGGTAGGTCGGAGCGCCCCAGCGCCGACGTATCGCGAAGCCAGGGTGAAAGATCGTGGCCTGCCCTGACCACCACGGACCGCTCGGTCAACGCCCATCGCCCACCGTGACCCGACGGGGGTAACACCCGGTCATCTTCCGGGTCGGCGTCGGCCCACTGCATCAGCAAGGCGACCGCTGCCCTGTCCACCCGCAACAGATCCCTGAAGCCGTCGGGCGTTTCGGTGATAGCGTGGCGCATGAGGAAGGCCAGGGCGTGGTCACAGTGCGTCATGACCCATGGCCCGTAATCGTGCCAGCCGTGGGCGTCCAGGAACGCCTCGCCCAGAGCGCGCATATCCGCGCCGCATGCGCGCAGCGCGCGATAGCTTAGCGGTGCGCCGGTCTCCAGGGCATTGGCAAACGAACCGATCACCCGGTAGCGATAACCGGTGATGAACATCTGCGCGGCTTTCGGGTGCGCCGCGTATTCCGCCGCGATGGCCGTTTCCTCGTCGCTGAGGGAGAACGCCTCCGCCAGGGCCGCCGGGTCGATCTCGAACAGCCGCCGCGATAGATTTGGGTTCCGAAGAATACGGCGCCACAGACCGAAAACGACACGTGCGTCGTGATCGCCGCCCTCCTTGCCGGACTCATTACTCGGCCACATGCGCGGCGCCCTCCCTGGCCTCCCCGCCCGCCGCGGCCACGCCGTACCGGCGTGCATACGCCTCCCACCAGAGCGTGCGTGCACGGCGCAAATCGGAGACGATGGCGCTCTCGTCGTCTCCGTCGAGGTCCCTTGTTTCCGGATGATGGGCCCGGCCCTGGAACTCGAGAATCACCGCCGCCGGCAGAGTGCGCTGCAGCAGCCAGTCCAGCATCTCCCAGACGGGCTCAGGCACCGGGCCGTCGTGCCAGTCGTGGTAGAGGCCGTCGTACCAGGAACCACCCGCCAGATGAACGCAGATGACCCGGTCGAGAGGGATGGTGCGCAGGTACGCTTCGGGATCATAGCCGGACAGGTTCACCGAATTCGTGTAGACATTGTGCAGATCCAGATGCAGGAAGGTGCCCGCCCGTTCACACAACGCCGCCATGAAATCGGCCTCCGGCATCTGCGACCCCGGCGTGCGCAGATAGTAGGCAGCATTCTCGTGCGCCAGGGGAATGCCGTAGAGGTCCTGCAGGCGACTCGCGCGGTCGGCCAACCGGTCGAGCTCGGCACGCGAGAACTGTATCGGGCTGCTCCAGATGTCGAGCCAGGAATCGTCACCGTAGAAGCAGTGATCCGCGACCCAGGGACTGCCGATGGCCTGGGCCAGCGGCACATGACGACGCACCGCCGGGGTCTCCTCCAGGGGCCCGAATCCGAATTCGCAACCGTAGTTCGAGTGCGCCAGCAATGGTGCCCGCTGCGCCAGTGCCTCCATGCGCTTGCGCGCACCGGGACGAAAGACGTGCGGGCTGTCCAGCGGCCCCATGATGGCGTCCAGCAACACCTCGAAGAGGTCGACGCTCTGGGTCTCGAACGGAAACCACCCCAGAATCTCCGGGTTGTACTGCAGACCGACACCGATGGGTTGCGGTCGATCCATCTCCATGTACTCCCACCGCACGCCGGGCGGATCAGTGATTGAGGACAATCGGAACGAGAGAAACGACCATCAGTAGTGCCATGGTGACGTTGAAGGCCCGGAATGCCCGGTGGGAGACGAGCAGCCGTCGGACCACGGTGCCGAACAGCGTCCAGGTGACCGCCGCCGGCACGGCGACCACCGCGAACACACCGGCGATCACGGCCGCGTGCTGCAACTGGTCCGCGGACGCGACGCTGTAGGCCCCCACCATGCTGATCGCCATCCCCCAGACCTTGGGATTCACCCACTGGAACAAGGCAGCCTGGAACGCCCCCACGGGCCTGTCGATGTTCGCGGCCCGGGCGTTCGGGTTGGCGGTCGCGATTTTCCACGCCAGCCACAGCATGTAGACCGCCCCGACCACCTTCAGGCCGACACGCAAGTAGTCGTTGTCCAGGAGCACCGACCCCAGCCCCAACCCCACGGCGAAGATGAGCAGGGGAATGCCGAGGCACACGCCCATGAGGGCGCGTACCGACCGTCGGAAGCCGAAGGTCGCCCCCGAGGAGGCCAGCAGCATGGAATTGGGTCCCGGCGTGAACGTGGCGGCCACGGAGAACAGCAGCACCTGCCAGACAACGGTCATCATGATGGTCACCCCCAGTGCTAGTGGGGCATGGCCGCTGCCGGGCGTTCCGCCCTGGCGACGAGCCCGGAGTGCGTCAGCGCACGCACCGCGGAATCGCCCAGAACCGCCTCCTCGCCATCGGTATAACGCTTCAGCAGCACGCCAAGCCGTTGCCCGAGCCGATAAGAGATCGGAACGAGCACGCCCTCGTGGCCGGCCTTGTGGCTGAACGCGATGTACATCGGGCTGGCCCGCTCCGCGAGCGCGCGCACGTCGATCTCCGTACGGCCTCGCGCCGCCTCGATGAACGCCGGAATGTCGAAGCGGCTCTCCGCGATCTCGGCGCGCAGCACGTAATCACTATCCATCGAATGGGTCGGTTGCGAGGCGTCGTCGCCGGTGACGTGAACCGGCGTGTCCCGGACCCCGTCGATGGCGATCCGGCCCATCGTGGCTTCGTAGGCGTAGATGGCGCGCAAGCGTTCCACGAGCTCACGATCATCCACCCCGGCGCGGGGCAGCAGAACATCGAAAACGAAGGTCTCGAACAGCCCGGAGAGATTGATGGCGCGCCAGCGGCCTTCAGGGCGATTGCCCTGATAGCTGGTACCGAGAATGCGGTCCCGGCCCGCCCAGTCCACGAACTCGGTCACCAGCGCGCTGAACTGCCCGATGCCGGTGGACTCGCCAAGCCCGAGCACGCATTTGATGGTGGTCGTGTGGAAATGATAGAGATCCGCGACGGCGAAGCCGAACGTCTCCGTCCACGCCATTGCCTGGCGGTCCAGCCACTTGGTGGAGAAGACCATGTGCGAGGGATCGCGCATGAAGTGAATCTCGTGCTCCCGGGCCTGCCGCTCGAACTCCGAGCCGGGAAGGATCGACAGCCGGAAGCACTGAATACGGTGCGGCGCGAGGGAGTAGCAGAAGTCCACCGTGTACTTGAACTCCTCCACCCCGTCGCCGGGAAGGCCGTAGATGCAATCGATGATGGCGGTGGACTTCAGCCGGTCGGAGAGACGATTCCATGCCTTGCGGAAGCGCTCCTCCGAGAATGGCCGCTGCATGAGCTTCGCAGCCTTTTGACTGGCGCTCTGCAGGCCGAACTCTATCGTCACCAGCGGATTGAGACGCACCAGCTCGTCCATCACCGCCGCGAGATTGTCGTCGATGATCTCCAGCTTGAGCTCCAGCAGCAGGCTGAACGGCTGCACGCGCCCATCGCGGAGGTGCTCGACGAGGATGCCGAGCATGTAGGCCGCGCGCCGCTTGCGCATGTTGAACGTGCCGTCGCAGAACATGATATGGCTGGGCTGGTACCGGAGCATGTTGCGCAGCTCGGCCTCCACCCGCTCGATATCGTATTCCCGCACGCCCTGGGACTCCCCCCAGATACAGAACGCGCAGCGATAGGGGCAGCCACGGGAGGCTTCGTAGAGAAACGCCCCGCCCTCGGGCAGATCCACGTCGCCCAGATAGGACGAGGGAATGTCGTTGATGTCCTGAATGAGCACCGGCTGGCCGGTTTCGTGATAGGTACTGCCCGCCGGCATGTGACCATCGTCGTCGAAGCGGTGCACGCACTCCGGATCGCCTTGCGCCGCTACGTAGGCCAACCCGCCGATGGAAGAGATCGAGGGCGAGCCACTGATCAGATACCGCAGCAGGTTGCGGAATGTGACCTCCGCCTCGTCGAATACGCAGATATCGACGCAACGCTCACGCTCTATGACGTGGCGAATGTAAAAACCGCGGATCTGCTGCCCGCCGAAAACGATGACGGTCTCCGGCCAGTTGGCCTTTATCGCCTTGGCGGCACGCAGAACGAATTCGATGTTCCAGATGTAGCACGAAAAACCGATCACATCGAAGCGATTGTGCTCCACCCAGTCGAGAACGTTCTTGAGCTCCTGCTCCTCGGCCGACTGGGATTTCGGCGTGGCCGCGCAGTGCTCATGGAAGTCCACATTATCGCGGACCGTTTCGTCCTGGCGCGCGTAGCCAATCAGATTCCATAACGCCAGAGAGGTATTGGCTTCCCAGTTGTACGCGACCAGGGCGACCTCGAGGGACCCAACGGGCGCAAGACTGGACGGTGTCGAGACACTGGATTGATGGATTACGACTTGCTGATCGGGCATGGCAGAATCCCTCGCTCGCCCGCATGAACGATAATGCGGAGAATTGGGTGCCGACCTGCCCGCGGACCGCTCCGGATAACACCCGGTGGCGCCCACGCCACCGGGACAACCCGGGTTGCCGCGCGAAAACGCAGGCTTTCACCGGACAAACACGCAACCTTCTCCACACCGACGTTCAGCCGGAACCCATGTGGATTGCCTGTTCGTCACGCCTGCCTGCTGCCGCGGAATACGGACGGCACGCCGCTATGATTAAGCGAAAACCTTGCTTTCGATGACCTCGATATCCTCGATGTCGAAGTCGTCGAACGGGGTTTCGGTCTCGACGGCGTCGGTATCGGTCGGGGTGTCGCTGGTCTGGGTAATGGAATTGTTGGTATCGTCCGGCGTCTGTTCCGCCGTTTCATCCGGAAGGGGATGACGGGTAGCGTTGTTCTGAGAGCTCGTGGCCATGGCTACCTTCTCCTTAGTCCTTTGGCCTTCTTATGGCAGCTCCAAGCTGCAATGCGGACCGGTAATCAACACATCTCCCCCTTGAGTGCGGAAGCGACCCGCAAAAAATTTCGAGCTGTTACCGATCCATCGTTTCCAAGCGCAGCACAGGGTTATGGCAGTGTCAAGAAACCCGGCTATCCCGAGCGGCGACACACTTGCACGATTGCTCGGCATCGCTTTGGGCCGAGCCGTTCACGGGTTCGCCCGAACGCGCCGCGCGACGCCGGTATTCGTGGCGCGGGATAAAGGTGGTCAACCACCCCGCCCGGTCGTTGCCTCGGCCCGGGGAGGCGGTCAGCCCCGTACCTGATCGCCACCCGCGAGGAAAGGCCTGATCGTGGCAATGAGCTCGTCGGGCCGTTCCTCGATCACCAGGTGCCCGGCATCGTCGATCACGCTCAACCGGGACCCCGGCATCATGGCATGCAGCGTTTCCCCTCGTTCCAGCGGAATCCAGGCATCCTCACGCCCCCAGACAATCTGAACCGGAATGGAGATATCCGCATAGGCGTTCTGAACCTCGTCGGTGTAGGCAGAATCCGCCTGCGCGATCTGCCGGTAGAACGCGGCCTGGCCGGCGCTGCCCGTCCACGGCGCGACGATGCCGTCGAGGGTGGCCTCGGCCAGGGGCTCGAACGCGGCCGTTTTCACGTACGCCCGGACGATGGCATCGTGGATGAAATCGGGCAGTCCGGAGAACGCCGCCTCGTGATCTCTGACATGACGGAAAAACGGAGAGCCCCACGGTGAAACCGCCACCGGATCGATCAACACCAGCTTCTCGAAAGCTCGGCCATCGATGAGGTGCGTCCTAAGCGCCGTGGCACCGCCGAAATCGTGGCCGATGACCAACGGCCGATCGAGCATCCAGTGATCCAGCAGCGCGCTCAGCACCGCGTTCTGGATACCCAGCGAGACATCGCCTTCCGATTTGTCGGATTGTCCGTATCCGAGGAGATCGTAATAGTAGATCGTATAATCGGCCGATAGACGCTGAATGAGATGGCGCAGGTTGAACGACGACCAGGGTGTGCCGTGCACCATGACCACCGGCGGGCCGCTGCCGCACACGTCGTAGCGCACCGTGCGGCCGTGAAAATCGAACGATCCGTCGAGTTGCCATCCAATCATCGAACTTTTCTCCTTCTTTTATCCGGTAACGGCCCCGACGATCCGTCGGCCATCTACGGCCACTCTACCCGGTTACGACCCCCGCTGCCCGGCACGCCGGCGCCCACGCTCCGGCGGGGACGTCTCTTCCGGCGCCTACGGCACCCCGCCCCGGAAGCACGGTTCGTCACAACGCAGGCCGGGCCCGATCACGCACCATCGAGCGTGATGCTCACGCCCTGATTCAGGACACGAGCTGCTATACGTTAAGGACAGCGGTCCGAGGCCATTGCGGTCTTCCGCGGACCGTCGCAGAGGGGGCGGATCATGAAGGTGATCGAGACATTCCCGCGCCGGGTGCGGGTGATCGAGAACGCCTGGATCCCGATGTCCGATGGCTGCCGACTGGCCGCGCGCATCTGGCTGCCGGAGGACGCGGAGGCCGATCCCGTACCGGCGCTGCTCGAGTACATGCCGTACCGCAAGCGCGATTTCACGCGCTTGCGCGACGAACCGCTGCACCATTACTTCGCCGGTCACGGCTACGCCTCGGTGCGCCTGGACCTGCGCGGCTCGGGGGACTCCGAAGGCCTGCTGTTCGACGAGTATCTGCCCCAGGAGCAGGAGGACGCGGTGGAGGCCATCGCCTGGCTCGCTGCGCAGCCCTGGTGCGCCGGCACCGTGGGGATGCTCGGCATCTCCTGGGGCGGCTTCAACGCCCTGCAGGTCGCCGCGCGCCGGCCGCCGGCGCTGAAAGCGATCATCACCATGTGCTCCACCGACGACCGCTACGCCGACGACGCCCACTACAAGGGCGGCTGCCTGCTCAACGAAAACCTCGCCTGGGGCTCCGTGTTCCTCGCCTGTGCCGCGTGCCCACCCGACCCGGCCATCGTCGGCGACGCCTGGCGGGAACGCTGGCGCGAGCGCCTCGACAACGCGGTGCTCTACCCCGCCACCTGGCTTCGCCACCAGCAACGCGACGAGTACTGGAAACAGGGGTCGGTGTGCGAGGACTTCGACGCCATCGAGTGCGCCGTCTACGCCGTCGGCGGCTGGGCGGACGGCTACAGTAATGCCGTACCCCGGTTGATGCAGAATCTGAGCGCGCCGCGCAAGGCCCTCATCGGCCCCTGGGCTCACGCGTTTCCACACGTGGGCGCCCCGGGACCGAGCATCGGATTCTTCCAGGAAGCGCTGCGCTGGTGGGATCACTGGCTGAAAGGCAAGGACACCGGCATCATGGACGAGCCCATGATCCGAGCCTGGATGGAGGAATACGCACCGCCGGCGCCCTACCACGACGAGATGCCCGGCCGCTGGATCGCCGAGGAAAGCTGGCCCTCGCCGAGACTGCAAAACCGCTCGTGGCACCTCAACGTGCTCTCCCTGGGCGAACGCCCGGATCCGGAGGACCGGGTATTCATCGCCTCGCCACAGACTACCGGCCTCGCCGCCGGCGACTGGTATGGCTTCGGCGCGGAGGGGGAATCCCCCATCGACCAGCGCGAGGACGACGGCAAATCCCTGGTGTTCGATTCCGACCCCCTCACCGAGCGCCTGGAAATCTTCGGCGCCCCGACGGTGACAGTCGAGCTGGCCACGGATCAGCCGGTGGCATACGTCATCGTGCGTCTGAACGACGTCGCCGCAGACGGCGCTTCCTCCCGGGTGAGCTATGGCGTGCTCAACCTCACCCAGCGCGACAGCCGCGAGCACCCGAGCCCGCTGACCCCCGGTCAACGCTACCGCGTGACGGTGCGGCTCAACGACGTCGCCTACGCCTTCGACCGGAACCATACGATGCGGCTGTCCGTCTCGACGGCGTACTGGCCCGTTGTCTGGCCCGCGCCAATACCGGTCAGGCTCACGCTTTACACCGGCGTCAGCACGCTGACACTGCCTGTTCGTCCTGACCGCCCCGAAGACGCCCACCTGCCCCCCTTCGAACCGCCCGAGCGGGGCCCGGTATCGGAATACACGGCGCTGCGGATGGCACCGTTCCGGCGTCAGGTCGAGCGCGACCTCACCACCGGCGAGACGCGATACACCGTCTCCAGCGACGGCGGCGACTTCGGTGGCGCCGCCCTCGCCCGCATCGACGACATCGACCTCACGGTGGGCTACACGATCCGCAAGCATTACCGCATCCACGAGTACGATGCCTCCCAGGCGAGTACCGTCATCGAGCAGACGACGCTCCACGCGCGCCAGGATTGGGCCACACGCCTGGAATGCCGCACCGAGCTGACCACCACGCCCACCCACTTCCGCATTCAGGGAACGATACGCAGTTACTGCGGCGAGGAACCGTTCGTCTCACGGGACTGGGACGAATCCATTCCGCGCCGCTTGATCTGAAACCGTGACGCGCCGAGCCACCGTGGCTGGCACCGCACCGACGCGCAGGACACGCCTTGCAGGCCGGTGTGCCCGGCGTACCGCTGCGATTGCCGTGGCCGTGGTGGCGATCGGCACCACGGCACCGGGATCGCCGGGTGCCGGTACCGCCGCCGATCCGTCGCGGAGTGACCCATCACAACGGCGCGGCGCCCTGGTCGACCGGGTCGTGTTCACCGAGGAATCCAACCCCGGCAAGGTGGTGGGACAGATCGAAACCGGCGCCCGCCACGTCCTGGCCCAGGGCATCACCAACGCCGTCATCCACCGCCAGCTGCTCAACGCGCGACGGGTCGAGTTCGCCGTGTCCTACGGCTCTTCCGCGGAGCTCACGTTGAATCCTGCCGGCCCCGAGCTCGCCGACGGCTCGCTCAACCCCTTCGGTGTGCCGGCCATCCGCGAGGCGCTGAACTGGCTGATCGACCGCCAGTACATCGCCAGCGAGCTCTACGGCGGCCTGGCGGAGCCGCGCTACCTGCCGCTGAGCACCGCTTTTCCGGACTACGCGCGCCTGGCGGCCACCGCCCGCAAGCTCGAGCTGCAGTACAGCTATCAGCCCGAACGCGCTCGACGCGTCATCGCGCGCGAGATGGAGGCCCTCGGCGCCACCCTGCGCGACGGCCGCTGGCACCACGACGGAAAGCCGGTCCGGCTGAAGCTGCTGATCCGTACCGAGGACGCCCGCCGCCAAGTGGGCGACTACGTGGCCAACCGGCTGGAAGCCGCAGGCTTCGCGGTGGACCGTCTCTACCGCACCGCCGATCAGGCAGCCCCGATCTGGCTCGCCAGCGACCCCGCAGCGGGCAGGTGGAACCTTTACACCGGCGGCTGGGTGTCTACGGTCATCAACCGGGACCAGGCGCAGAACTTCGCCGATTTCTACACGCCACGGGGCCGCCCCTCCCCCCTGTGGCAAGCCTATGAACCGTCCGACGAGCTCGACGAGATCGCTCAGCGACTGGAGCGCCGCGACTACGACTCGCCGGCGCGACGCCATGAGCTGATGATCCGCGCCCTGACGCTCGCCATGGAGAATTCCGTGCGCATCTGGCTCGTGGACCAGCTCAATCTCTGGCCCCACGCCGCGAACGTCGAGCTTGCAGTGGATCTTGCCGGCGGGGTGGCCGGCTCGCGGCTGTGGCCGTACACACTGCGCTTCACCGACCACGTGGGTGGCGAAGTGATCGTCTCCTCGCCCACCGTGCTCACCGATCCCTGGAACCCGGTGGCCGGCACCAACTGGCTCTACGACCAGATGATGATCCGCGCCCTGCAGGACGCCCCGGTGCTGCCGGATCCGTTCACCGGCCTCTATTGGCCGCAACGCCTCGCCGGCGCCGACGTGACCGTGGTCGAAGGCACGCCGGTTCAGCGTACCCATGACTGGCTCACCCTCGACCGCCAGCCGGAGATCACCGTCCCGCCGGATACGTGGATCGCCTGGGACGCCGGAGCCGGCCGGTTCATCACGGTCGGCGAGCGTTACCCCGAGGGCCTGACGGCCCGGACCCGCACACGGCTGCGGTTCGAGCGCGGCTACCTGGACCGCCGGTGGCACGACGGCACGCGCATGTCCCTGGCCGACATGGTGTTGCCCTGGATACTCGAATTCGCGCGGGCTGACGAGGCGAGCGCGCTGTTCGACCGCAGCCACGTCCCCACCCACGAGACCTTCCGCGAACACTTTCGCGGCTGGCGGATCGTCTCACGGGAACCGCTGGTGGTGGACGTGTACAGCGATCAGATCTACCCGGATGCGGAAACCATCGTCGCGGCACGCACCCCGGTGGTGCTCCCGTGGCACGTGCTGGCCCTGGGCATCCGCGCGGAGGCCTCGGGGGAGCTCGCCTTTTCCTCCGACAAGGCCGACCGCCGCGGCGTGCCCTGGCTGAGCCTGCTCTCGGGGCCAAGCCTGACGGTGCTCGACCGTCACCGCGAAGGCGCGCTGGCGGAGCGCTACGTGCCTTTCCGCCAGACACTGGCCGCATACGTCGGGGAGAACGCGCCCGCCCGCCGCTATCGCGCCCTGGGCGAGTGGCGCGCCGAGCGCGATCACTACTGGGTCGGCGACGGCCCGTTCTACCTCGAATCCGTGCACCCGGTTGCCGGCACCCTGGTGCTCGCGCGCTTTCCCGACTTTCCCGACCCCGGCGACAAGTGGCTTCGCTTCACATCCGTGCCGATTCCCGAGCCCACCGTGGATGGCCCGATCACTGTGGCGCTCGACGACTCCGCGCAGTTCCGGCTCTCCATCACCTCAGGAGGCGAGCCCTATCCCCCGGAGGCCATCCGCGAGGTCAGCTATCTGCTCTTCGACGGCACTGGTGCGATGAGTCACCAGGGCTCTGCCCAGCGCAGCGACGGACACTGGCGTATCACCCTGCCACAGGAACGAATCGAAGCCCTGGGCGCCGGCGCCAACCGGCTCGAGGTCACGGTTCGCTCCAGCCGTGTCGCCCTGCCACGCTTCGCCAGCCACGTGTTCGCCACCATCCCGGGGGACGGGGAGCGCTCCCGATGACAGCGCCCAGGCCGCAATCGGGCAACCGCCGCGGCGGCTGGCTGCGGGATCTGCGGCGGCTCGCGCTGTTCGTGCTCAGGCGTACCCTTGCCCTGCTGGTCACCGTGCTGCTGGGCGTCTATCTCACCATCATCATCGCCAACATGGGCGGCCGGGTGGACGAAATCCGCCGGGTACAGATCCGCAGCACCATCGCCGAGGAAGTCCGCGCCAGCCCCGAGTTCAGCGACCTCGGCGCGGAACGGCGCAACGACCTCATCGAAGAGCGCGTACAGCTCGAGGTCGAGCGGCTCAACCTGGACGAGCCGTTCATCTACCGCAGCCTCGACTACCTCAATCAGGCAGTCCGGCTGAACCTGGGGCGCGCCGAGCAGATGACCAGCGATCGGGGCTCGCGGCGGGTGCGCGACATCATCACCGAGCGCCTGCCGGCGACCCTGGTGTTGTTCGGCACGGCCAACCTGCTGGTGTTCTTCACCGCCGTGTTCGTCGCTCTACGGCTCTCGCGCCGCTACGGCAGCGCACTGGATCGCACGGTTATAGGGCTCGCGCCCAGCTCCGCCGCGCCGGGCTGGTTCTACGGCATTTTCCTGATTCTGGTATTCGCCTTCGTCCTGCCCATTCTCCCCGCCGGCGGCATGCTCGCGGTGCCGCCGCCACAGGGAACGCTCGCCTATGCGCTGAGCGTGCTCCAGCACATGGCCCTGCCCGTGGCGGCGATGTTCATCTCCCAGATATTCATTTCGATCTATTCCTGGCGCA
>CAZHBN010000057.1:0-17491 GCA_964530405.1 uncultured Ectothiorhodospiraceae bacterium | reverse complement strand
GGAAGAGCCGGGCTACCCGGGAGCGCGGGTGGTGTTCCAGGCGAGCGGCGCCGACGTGCACTTTCAGGGCGTCGACGGCGACGGCTTGTGCCTGGACGACCTGCCCGCGACCGCCGCCCTCGCCTACGTGACGCCAAGTCACCAGTTCCCCACCGGCGGTGTCATGGTGCTGCCGCGGCGCCGGGCGCTGCTGCATTGGGCGGAGGCTGCCGAGGCGTTCGTCTTCGAAGACGACTACGACAGCGAGTTCCGCCACGAGGGCGCTCCGCTGGAGACGCTGTACTCCCTGGACACCCGCGGCCGGGTCATCTACAGCGGCACGTTCTCCAAGGTACTCTCACCCGCCGTACGGCTCGGCTTTCTGGTGCTGCCCGAACCGCTCGTGGCGCCGGTGCGGGCGCTCAAGTGGCTGGACGACCGCGCCACGACCACCCCGGTTCAGACGGCCATGGCCGAGCTCATCGAGCGCGGCGAGTTGGAACGCTTCATCCGCCGCGCGCAGAAGCGCCTGCGCCGCACCCGCGATGTCCTGCAGGCGGCGCTCCAGGGGTACTTCGGCAACGCGGCATCCATCGCGGGGGCGCACACGGGCATGCACCTGGTGGCGAGCTTCCCGGAACTGCCGGCACGGGCCACCGACGTGCTCGTCGCCCGCACGGCGACGGCCGGTGTTCACGTCTACCCGCTCGCCCAGTACCAGGCCCGCGACGCCGCGCGTGATGCCGCCGCGGCCGTGCTGCTTGGCTACGCCACCGTCACACCGGACTCCATCCACCCGGCGGTCGCCGAGCTGGCCGCGGTCTATCGAAGCATCGCAGCGGGGGAAAAAGAGCGCCGGGCGGCCCACCAGGGGTCGTGAACGCGCCCGGGCAAATGGCGCGAAGGGAGCTCAGGAATCCGTGAGGTCGGTAGGCGGCCGCCAACCGCCGCCCATGGCCTTGAACAGCGTCGCTGTGGCCACCAGCTGCGTCCGGGCAGCCTGGGTACGCGAAAGCTGCGCCTCGAACAGCGCCCGGCGCGCATCCAGCACCTCCAGGTAACCGGAATAGCCCTCCGAGTAGCGGCGCTCCGCGAGCGCGACCCCCTCCTCCAGCGCGGCCACCTGGCGGGCACGCACGTCGAGCTCTTCGCGGGCGCGGCGCAGGGACGACAGCGCGTCGCCCACCTCCACGAAGGCATCCCGGAGGGTGGCACGGTACTGCAGCTCCGCCTGCTCCTTGCGCGCCTTGGCGCCCTCGATCCGCGCCGAGCGCCGGCCGAAGTCGAGCAGCGGCTGCACCACCGTGCCACCGAGTTGCCACAGCGCTGCCGGGCCGCTGAACAGATCCCCCACGTCGAGCCCTTCGGAGCCCACGGTGGCCTCCAGGTTGAGCTGGGGGTACCACGCCGCCTCGGCCGCTCCCACGTCGGCGTTGGCCGCAATCAGACCGGCCTCGGCAGCGCGGATGTCCGGGCGGCGCTGCAGCAGCCCGGAGGGCAGGAGCTTCGGCACCGCGACGGCGGGCTCGAGCGCGGCGAGCGCACGGGTTTCCAGCCGTTCGGGTGCCAGCAGGCCGCGCGGCGGAGTCCCCACCAGCACCGCGAGTGCCCGCCGCAGTTTGCTGGCCTGCTCCCGCAGCGCGGGCAAGCGGGCGCGGGCACTCTCCAGCTCCGCCTCCGCCTGGCGCAGTGCTAGCTCGGTGGAGGCGCCGTTGTCGTAGCGCACCTGCTCGAGCTCATAGGCCTCCCGGCGCGAGGTGATGGTGCTCTCGGTAAGGGCGATCTGCGCCTGGGTGCCGCGCAGCTGGAAGTACGTGGTGACGACGTCCGTGATGACCGTCAGCCGCACGGCGTCGCGGGAGAACACGTTATCCAGCAGTCGCGCCTGCGCGGCCTCGGTAGCGCGGTCGAGTCTCCCGAAGAGGTCGAGCTCGTAGGCGAGCGTGCCGGCGACGCCCAGCGTGGTGGACGGTCCGTCCGCCGTGGGCTGGGCGGGCGAGCTCGCCTCGCCGCGGGTGGCGTCCGCCTGGGCCTGGACGCTGGGGTACTCGTTGGCGCGGCTAAGGCCCAGGCTCGCCCGGGCCTCGTGCACTCGAGCCGCCGCCGCGCGCAAATCCAGGTTGTCGGAGACAGCCTGGCGAACCAGGCGATCGAGCACCGGGTCGCCGTAGCGCTGCCACCACTCACGCCAGTCCGCGCGCTCATCCATGGACAGACGCACGCCCTCCGGCCACTGATCCGGCAACTCCACCGCGGGGCGCTGATAGCTCGGCCCCACGGCGCAGCCGGCGGCGAGCACAGCCGTCGCCAGCGTGGTCATAAGCTTACGCATGGGCACCGGCCTCCTTGTGAGTCTGCGGCGTTGAGCGGCGGCGGCGCAAGCGCTCGCTCCCCGCCTCGATGAGCTGATAGAACAGCGGCACGAAGAAGATCGCGAGCACGGTGGCGCCGAGCATGCCGCCAATCACGCCGGTACCGATGGAGTGCCGGCTCGCCGCGCCCGCGCCGGTGCTGAGCGCGAGCGGCACGCAGCCGAGGATGAAGGCGAGCGAGGTCATCACGATGGGCCGGAAGCGAAGCTTCGCGGCTTCCAGCGCGGCCTCGCGAATGCCCAGACCCTCCGCGCGCTGGAGCACCGCGAACTCCACGATGAGGATGGCGTTCTTGGCCGCCAGGCCGATCAGCACCAGCAGGCCCACCTGGAAGTACACCCCGTTGGTGAGCCCGCGCAGCCACACCGCCAGCAGCGCGCCGAAGAGCGCGAACGGCACGGCGGTAACCACGGCCAGCGGCAGCGTCCAGCGCTCGTACTGCGCGGCGAGGATGAGAAAGACCATGATCACGCCGAAGACGAACGCGATCTGCGCGGTGGCGCCGGTGCGCTGCTGCTGGTAAGCGGAGCCCACCCAGGCGAGGTCGAAGTCCTCGCCGATCGCCTCGTCGGTGACCGTCTGCATCGCCGCCACCGCCTGCCCCGAGCTGTAGCCCGGCGCCGGATCGCCCATGAGCTTGGCCGCGGGGAACACGTTGAAGCGCTCGACCAGGTCGGCGCCGGCGGTGCGCTCCACGTCCACCAGCGAGGCCAGCGGCACCATGGCGCCGTCCCGGGAACGCACGAATACGTCGGCGAGGTTCTCGGGGCCCTGGCGGAATCCGGGCTCGGACTGGAGATTGACCTGGTAGTTGCGCCCATAGAGCGTGAAGTCGTTGACGTAGAGCGCGCCGAAGGTGCTCTGCATCGCCTCGTAGACGGCGTCGACGGGCACGTCCAGGGACTTCGCCTTCTCCCGGTCGAGCGCCACGTGGTAGCGCGGCACGTCCGTGGAAAGCGTAGTGCGCACATTGGTGAGCGCCGGGTGCTCGTTCGCCGCGGCCACGATGGCCTGAGCCTTGGCCTCGATAGCCTTCGGGTCGGCACCGGTGCGGCTCTGCAGATACGCCTCGAACCCACCGGTGGTGGACATGCCCATGATCGGCGGCGGCAGGAAGGCGAACACGTTGGCCTCACTGACCCCGGCGCCGATCCCCATCACCTGCCTGGCAATGGCGCCGGCGCTCTCGCCCGCCCCGGGGCGCTGCGCCCAGTCCTTCAGGGAAATGAAGGACGTGGCGGCGTAGGTGCGCTGGGCACCGGCAATGAGATCGTAGCCCGCCACCGAAACCACGTCCTCCACCGCATCCAGATCGCGCACGCCGGCGATGAGCTTGTTGGTGGCCGACCGCGTACGATCCAGGGAGGCCGCTGGCGGCAGGTAGGTCATGGCGAACACGGTGCCCTGATCCTCCTGGGGCACCAGGCCGGCGGGCACGCGCTGGAATAGCAGCACCGTCACCCCGATGAGGCCGGCGAAGAGGACCAACCCCACCGCCCGGCGCCGCGTGAGAAAGCGCACCCCGGCGAGATAGCCGCCGGTGACCCGGTCGAAGGCCCGGTTGAACCAGCGAAACGGCAGCGCCGGCCGGTGGGCGCCGGGCTTGAGCATCAGCGCGCACAGCGCCGGCGTGAGGGTGAGCGCGACGATGCCCGAAATGGTCACCGACACCGCAATGGTAATGGCGAACTGGGTGTAGAGCTCGCCGGCGAGTCCGCCGAGGAAGCCCACGGGCACGAACACCGCGCAGAGCACCAGCACCACGGCGATCACCGGCCCGGAAACCTCTTCCATCGCCTTGAGCGCGGCCTGGCGCGGCGGCAGCCCCTCGTCGGTCATCAGCCGCTCGACGTTCTCCAGCACGATGATGGCATCGTCCACGACGATGCCGATGGCGAGCACCATGCCGAAGAGCGTGAAGAGGTTGATGGAAAACCCGAGGACGTACATACCCGCGAAGGTGCCGATGAGCGAGACCGGAACCGCCAGCAGCGGAATCACCGTGGCGCGGACGTTCTGGAGGAACAGGAACACCACGGCCACCACCAGCACCAGCGCTTCCACGAAGGTCTTGATCACCTCGTGGACGGAAGCGTCCACGAACTTGGTGGTGTCGTAGGGCACGGCGTAGCTCATGCCCTCCGGGAAGGCGCCGGCGAGCTCGTCCATCTTCGCCTCGACCGCCGCCGCGGTTTCCAGCGCGTTAGCACCCGGTTGCAGATAGACGCCAATGGGCACCGCGGGGCTCGCGTTGTGGCGCGCGGCGGTACCGTAATCCTGGGCACCGAGATAGACATCGGCCACGTCACCGAGGCGCAGGGTGGCGGCGTCGTCACCGGCGCGCAGAATGATGGACTCGAACTCCTCCACGTCGGAGAAGCGCCCTCGGGTGGTCACCGTGTAGGTAAAGGGGCTGTCGCCGCCGTTGGGCTCAGCGCCGAACTTGCCGGCGGCGAACTGGGCGTTCTGCTCCCGCAGCGCGGCGGCAACGTCACTGGGCGTGAGACCATAGTCGGCGAGCTTGTCCGGCTGCAGCTCCACGCGCATGGCATAGTCCTGGGCGCCGAAGAGCGAGGCGTCGCCCACGCCGGGCAGCCGCTTCAACTCGTCGATGACGTTGAGCAGCGCGTAGTTGCTCAGGAACACGGTATCGTGCCGGCCACTCTGGTCACCAAGGGTGATCACCGAGAGGATGTTGGTAGAGCGCTTCTCCACGCTCACCCCCTGGCGGCGCACTGACTCGGGCAGCGACGACATGGCGGACTGGACGCGGTTGTTCACGTCGATGGTCGCCTGGTCCGGGTCGGTGCCGATATCGAAGGTCACCGACAGCGACAGCGCGCCGCTGTCCGCGCTGCTGGAGGTCATGTAGATCATGTTGTCCACGCCGTTGATCTCCTGCTCCAGCGGCGCGGCCACGGCTTCGGAGATGGTCTCGGCGCTGGCGCCGGGATAACTCGCGGAGACGACCACCTCCGGCGGCACGATCTGCGGGTACTGCGCCACGGGCAGCGAGCGCATGGCGGCGAGGCCCGCGAGAACGATCACGATGGAGAGCACCGTGGCGAAAACGGGGCGGTTGATGAAAAAGCGCGAGATCATCAGCCCGCCCCTCCCGAGCGCGCGACGTCGGCGCGCGCCTGGGCGGTACTCGCAGGCACGGGTCGCACGGGCTGCCCCGGCCGGACGCTCGCAATGCCACCGACGACCACGCGATCACCGCCGCTGAGCCCGGAGCGCACGACGACGCCGCCGTCCACGCTCTCGCCGAGGGTCACCGGCACGGCCTTGGCGGTGTCATCGTCGGCCACAGTGTAAACCACGGCACCGTCGGGCCCCTGGGCCACCGCCTTCTCCGGTACCACGATGGCGCCCTCGCGCGTGAGCCCGTTAAGCGACACGCGCACGAACTGACCAGGGAGCAGGCGGCCGTGCGGGTTGGGGAAGACAGCACGGGCACGCATGGTCCCGGTACTCGGGTCGATGGCGCTCTCGGTGAAGTCCACCACGCCCTCGCGCGGGTAGCGCTCGCCGCCCGGCAGACGCAGGGTCGCGGTCAGGCGCGCCGGCTTCTCGGCCGCGCCGGTGGCGGCGACGCGCTGGCGCTGGGCGAGCGCGTCCTCCTCCGGGATGGAGAAACGCACATGGATGGGATCGAGCTGGGTGATGGTGGTGAGCAGCGTGCGCGGCTCCACCAGCGACCCCTCGGAGAGCACCTCCAGGCTGGTAACGCCGCCGATGGGGGCCTCGACGCTGGTGTAATCGAGGTCCAGGCGGGCGTCGCGGACATCCGCCTCGGCGAGCGCGACATCGGCGCGCGCGAGCTCCAGCGTCGAGCGCGCATCATCGCGCTGACGCTCGCTCACCGCATCGCTGTCATACAGCCGCGAGATGCGCTGCCACTCGCGCTGTGCCTGGCGCAGCGACGCCTTGGCACGCTCGAGCTCCGCCTCGGCGCGGTCCACCTGGATACGGAACGGCTCGGGGTCGATGGTGAAGAGTTTCGTGCCCTTCGACACCACCGTGCCCTCCTGATAGCCGCGTTGCTCGAGAATGCCCTGGACCCGGGCACGCACCTCGACCTCGCGGGCACCCTGAGTGCGCGCAGCGTAGGTGCGCTCCAGGGTGACAGTCTCCGGCGCCATCGCTGTCACCGTGACGCGCGGCGGTGGCGGCTGTTTCTGCGCGGCGGAGGATTCCTGGGACTCGGCGCGGCAACCGGCGAGGCCGAGCGCGAGCGCCAGCAGCAAGGCCACCGGCAGGCCGCCGCGGAGCAGTCTGGCTCCAACCATTAAGTCGTCCTCTTTCGGATTATTAGATGACGCATCGATTGCCGGAATCGTACATACGTTCATGTATGTATGTAAACACATTGCCGTTACAATGACCCGAAAATCCGAGCTACCCCCAGGACCATGGCCCGAAAGACCAAAGAGGAAGCGGAAGCGACGCGTGAAGCCCTGCTCGATGCCGCCGAGCGCGTATTCCTGGAGCGAGGCGTCTCTCACACGTCGCTGGCACAGATCGCCCGGGAAGCGGGCATGACCCGTGGTGCCGTCTACTGGCACTTCCGGGACAAGCGGGACCTTTTCGACGCGATGGTCGACCGCGTCCAGCTACCCATGCACGAGCTCATCGCCGATCTCAGGGCCACCGGGGACCGCGATCCCGCCGAGCTGATCCGTACGATCTCGCGGCTCGCGCTGTGCAAACTCGTGGACAACGACCGCTACCGGCGTGTCTACACGATCCTCTTTCACCGCTGTGAGTTCGTGGGGGAATTCAACCCGAGCGTGCACAAACAGCAGGAGGTCGCCCAGCGGGCCCACGAAACCCTTGTGGAACTGTTCGAGGAAGCCGAACGCCGCGGACGCCTGCGTCCCGGCATCAGCCCGCGCATCGCCGCCTGCGCCATGCACGCGTATGTGGGTGGTCTCTATTTCGAGTGGCTGCGCGGCGAGGCGAACTTCACGCTACCGGACGATGCCGATGCCCTGCTGGCCGTCAACCTCGCCGGACTCTTGCGCGACGCCTGATCCATCGCTGCGTGCCAGCACAGCCGAGGCGCATCAACGCACCGCCGACACCCGCTTGCGTTCACGCTCGGCCGGCTGCGTCACCGCGGCACCGCCACCCCCGGTGAACAGCCATCGGATATCCTCGACGGCGAGATACAGGCAGGGAATCAGGAACAGCAGAATCGCCGAGGAGAAGACGATGCCGTAACCCAGCGATATCGCCATGGGGATCATGAAGCGCGCCTGCACGGAGGTTTCGAAGATCATGGGCGCGAGCCCGCCGAAGGTGGTCATGGTCGTGAGCAGGATGGGACGAAAACGGCGCACGCCGGCGGCCAGCACGGCCTCCTCCGGCGTGCTGCCCTCCCGCCGGCGGGCGTTGGCGTAGTCGATCATCACCAGCGAGCCGTTCACCACCACGCCCCCCAGGGCAATAATACCCATGATGCTGATCATGCTCAGGCTGTAACCCATGATGAGATGCCCGAGAATGGCGCCGACGATGCCGAAGGGAATCGCCGCCATCACGATCATGGGCTGGAAATAGCTTCGGAACGGCAGCGCCAGCAGCACATAAATCCCCAGCAGTGCGAGCGTCACGGTCTGGAAGAAGCTCTGGATCGCCTCGCGCATGCTTTCCTGACGACCGCCGAACGAGTACGACAGCCCGGGGAAGTCGCGCTCGAGCTGTGGCAGCATCTCGCCGCGGAGCGCTCCGAGGACACGATTGGTCTGTTCGATGGGGGCGACATCCGCCGTTACCGTGAGCACACGCCGGCCGTTGTCCCGGGTGATGCTGGTGAGTGCCCGGCCCCGCTCGATGCGCGCGACCTCGGCGAGCGGCACGAACTCCCCCCCGGGGGTCTGAACCATGAACGAGGCAACCGCCGCTTCGCTGTCGGTGGCCTCCGGCGGTAGCTGAACCCGCACGGTGACCTCATTACCCCCGCGCAGCAGCTTCAACGCCTCGGCCCCGTAGAACGCCGAGCGTACCTGGCGGGCGATGTCATCGGCGGAAAGCCCCAGGGCCCGGCCATTCTCGGTAAGTCTCAGGTTCCATTCCGGGTTGCCCTGCTGGTAGCCGTCGTCCACGTCGCTCACGTAGTTGAGCTCCGCCAGCCGTTCAGCGAGGGTGGCACTCGCACGGCTCAGGGTATCCACGTTGGCGTGGCTCAGCTCCACGGTGACGGCTGCTCCGCCGCCGGGTCCGCCACGATCGGCGTCGAAGCTGAACGACTCCACGCCCAGCACCTCGCCGGTGGCCTCACGCCAGCGCTGCACGAACTCGCCGGTACTGATGGGCCTTACATCCGCCGGCGTGAGATACACGCGCACCTCGACGGCGTTATCCTCGATCTCGGTATAGATCGCCTCACTCAGGGCCTCGCCACCGTTGTCCGCCACCACCGTCCGCGCGGACGACTCCAGGCGATCGCGTACACGCTCGAGATCCGTCATGGGCGAGCCATAGGGCAGCGTCGCGGTGACCTCCGCGGTATCCGACTCCACCCGAGGCATCAGGATGAATCCCATGCGCCCGCTCATGGCATAGGCCAGCGTCACGGATAGCAGTACCAGCCCGACGCCGAGCGTCACATAGCGCCACCGCACTGCGAGCCTCAACACCGGCCCATAGCGATACTCGATGAAACGGCTCACCGCCCGGCTGAAACGCTGCTGGAGGCCGTGGAGCCTGGCGCCGGGCCCCGTGACGCCGCCCTCGCGGGTATGAGCGAGGTGGGCCGGCAGCACGATCAGGGCCTCGATGAGCGATATGGCGAATACCGTGCCCACCACCACCGGGATTACCGCCCAGATCTGGCCGAATGCGCCGGGGATGAGCGCCAGCGGCAGAAAGGCGACGATATTGGTGAGCACGCTCACCACGATGGGAATGGCGATGTCCTGGGCACCGCGGGTGGCGGCCTCGAGAAAGCCCATCCCTCGCTGTCGGTACTCGTAGATGTTCTCGCCGGCGACAATGGCGTCGTCCACCACGATGCCGAGCGCGATGATGAACGCGAACAACGACACCATGTTGATGGAGACATCGAACCACGGGAGGAACAGGAACGCACCCAGGAACGAGGTAGGAATGCCCACCGTCACCCAGAAGGCGAGCTTGAACTCGAGGAACAGGCTCAGTACCGCCAGCACCAGCAGCAGACCGATGAAACCATTCTGCATCAGCAGCTCCAGGCGCTGCTGGTAGATCTCCGAAGCGTCACTCTGGATATCCACGTCGATCTGGGGTGGCAGACCCGCGCGAATCTCCGGCAAAACGGCGCGGGTCGCCTCGGAGACCCCGATGGGAGTCTCATCCCCCACCCGGAAGACCTCCACCTCGATGGCCGGCCGGCCCTCGTACGTGGAGATTTCGTCGACGTCACGGGAGAACGCCTCGCGGATGGTGGCGATATCCCCCAGGCGGACGATGGAGCCCTGGGCACCGGCGCGTATGACAATGTCCCGGAATGCCGCCGCCCGGGTGCGGCGCTCGTCCACCTTGAGCAGGATCTCGCCGCCTTCGGTCTCCACGGTCCCGGCGGATCGGTCGCGGGCATTGCCGACGACCGCCTCGGCGACATCCGAGAGACTCAGGCCGTACGCGCGCAGCGCGCCCTCCCGCACATCGATGTGGATTTCGTAGTCGCGAACGTTCTCCAGGGCAGTCTGGGTGACACCGTCGGCGAGGAGAATGCCGTCGCGCACCTGCTCGGCGGCGGCGCGCAGGGTGTGGTCGGGCACGTCACCGTGCACGAGGATGTCGAGCACATCCCGGCGCCAGCCGCTGAACTCGATCTGCGGATCCTCGGCATCGTCGGGAAAGGTATCGATCATGTCCACCGCGCGGGTGACGTCCTGATAGGCGCGCTGCAGATCGTACCCGTCGATGAGCTCCAGCATGACCCGGCCGCCGCCCTCGCCCGCCCGGGCAGTAATGTCCTTCACGCCCTGAAGGCCGGTGACGGCCTCCTCGATGGGCAAAACGACCCCTTCTTCGATCTGCTCGGGCGTGGCGCCCGGATAGGAAACGCTCACCTCGATGGCGTCGCGCTGGAAGTCCGGAAACACCTCCTGCGTGATGCGCGAGGTCATGTACAGGCCACCGAGGATAAGCACCAACATGAGCAGGTTGGGCGCGACCCGGTGCTCGACGAACCAGCCGACGATGCCGCGCCGGCGCCGATCAATCGCCACTGCCGTTCTCCTTCGCTGCGGCGCTGTCGACGCGCAGCGGCATACCCGCCGCCGGCGTGGAAATGCGCGAGGTGACGATGCGTTCGCCCGCCTCCAGCCCGCCGGTGACGATCACGCGCTGGCTGTCGCGGTAGGCGATCTCCACCTCGCGATAAGCCAGCTCGTCGTCGGCGTTCATCACCCAGACCGTATCACCGTCATGGAGCCACGCCGGGTCCAGCGCGATGGCGTCGTCCACCGAGCGGCCCTGGATCTCGCCACGCACGAAGGCACCGAGGAGTAAGCGTGGCACCGGCTGCTCCACCTCACGACCCAGGGGGTCGTCGATGGTGACCAGCAGCCGCGCCATGCGGCCGTCCTCCTCCAACCGGCCAATCAGCGCCGTGACGTGGCCGGTGCGATAGACCCCGTCGCGCCAGGCGGTGTCATAGTAGAGCTCCACCGCGGAGCCGCCGGCCCCGCCGTCGGGCGGCACGTCGATCCATTCGAGCGCGCTCACCGGCACCGTGAGCTCCACCCACCACTGGTGCAGGCCGACGAGCGTGCCCAGGTCGGTGGACGCGCTCACTTCGGCGCCGGGCGCGACATCCCGCGAGATCACCAGCGCGTCGAAGGGCGCTGTAACCGACGTATGCGAGAGATCCAGCTCCGCCTCGGAGATCTGTGCCCGTGCCGCCGCTACGTCCGCCTGCGCGCTGCGGAGCTGGGGCTGGCGCAGTATCAGCTCGCGTTCCTCCTCGGTGACAGACTCGCCCAGCAGCTCGTACTCCCGTTCGGCGACCGCCTGTTGTCCGCGTTCGAGCGACAGATCCGCCTGGGCGCGGGTGAGCTCAGCACGGGCGCTCTCCAGGGCGAGCTCATAGGGACGGGCATCCAGCTCCACCAGCGTCTGCCCGGCGGTAACACGCCGCCCCGGCTCGAAGGCCGACGCCAGCCTCTCCAGCCGGCCGGAAACGCGTGGGCGCAGCACCAGCTCGCGGGACGCCTCGACCTCGCCCCATGCGGTCACGGTCACGCGCTCCGTCCCCGAGAGCGCCGGCACCACCGCCACCAACCGGGCGGTACGTTCCGGCGGGGCGCGCCGGCCCACCTGTTCCTCCGCGGAGAGCAACCAGTACGCCAGCGTCGCACCAACGGCGACCAGGGCAAGGGCGAGCACGGCGTGGATCACCCGTCTGCCGCGTTGGCCGCTGCCGGCCACTGTGGCGCTGGACACCTGCCCTGCCCCCTCATCGTCGTCTCGGTACATCAATCGTCCTCGTTGCCATCGAGACCGGTTTCGCCGAAACCGCCGCCTGCGACTGTGCGAATCAGCGTGATGCGATCGAGCAGAAGCTCCCAGCGAGCCTCCAGCGTGTCGCGTTGTGTATCCTGCAGGCTCGACAGCGCGTCCAGCACGTCCAGGTAGTTGGCGGCGCCCTTGAGATAGCGCAGGCGAAGCTGCTGGTGGGCGCGCTCGGCGAGTTCCAGCTCCCTTTCCAATCCTTGGAGCACGCGGCGGTCGGTGCGTTCCGCGATCAACGCCTGCTCCACCTCCGCTGCAGCATCCACGGCCGCCTGGGCATATTCGTTGAAGGCCACCGCTCTGGCCGCGCGATCGCGCTCGACCCGGGCCTCCAGCGCGCCCCCGCGGAACAGCGGCACAGCGAGCGACGCCGCCAACTGAGTCACCCAGTCCTCGAAAAGGGCTGCCGGTGCCAGCGCCGAAGACGTGAGAGAGGCCGAGAGATCCAGGCTGGGATACTGCGCGGCGATGGCGCTCGCCACGTCCGCGTCCGCCGACCGCACCCGCAGGTAGGCAGCCGCCAGGTCCGGCCGTTCCCGCAACCAGCCGGAAGGCACCCCGATGGCCGGACGCGGCGGCACCGCCACCCGCTCATGGCCCGCCGGCAGCGTAATCGCCTCCGGTGGACGCCCCACCAGCGCGGCGAGCTGCGTGCGCAGGCGCTGGATTTCGCCGCGCGCCGTCTCGAGCTGAGTGGCGGTCTGCTCGCTCAACTGACGCTGGCGCAGGAGCTCGTCCAGGTTCGCCTGACCGTTGCGGTAACGCACCCGCACCAGTTCGGCGATCTGCTCACTGACCTTCCGCTGACGCTCCAGCAGAGCGACGACGGCGCGCTGACGCAGCAGGGTGTAGTAGGTAGTAGCCACTTCCGCGGTGAGCGACACGGCGGCGGCGCGCAGGTCGAACCGACTCGCCTCCGCCTCCAGCCGGGCGGACGTCGCCCCGGCGGCTATCCCGCCCCAGAGGTCCACCTCGTAGCTCGCCGCCAGGCCGGCGCTGTAGCTGTCCCCTTCGGCGGAGCCATTATGCTGCTCGCTCGCCTCCACGCTGCCATCGAGAGTCGGCCGCAGGTCGGCACCTTCGATGCGAACCACCGCCCGTGCCTGCCGCAACCGTGCACGCGCGGCGGCCAGCGAAAAACTGCCGGCCATGGCTTCTCGCTCGATCCTGTTGAGCGCCGGGTCGTCGAAATGGCGCCACCAGCGCGACGGCAACACCGGCCCGCCCCCGGTGGCGAACGAATCCGGCAACGGCACCTGGGCCGTAGCCTCATGCCGCTGTGTGGCGCACCCCACCAGGGTCACGGTGGCAATGAAGGCCACGACGACGACAACCGACGCTCGGGTTGATGCTGACATCGAATACCGGTTCCTCTAGTACAAACGCATTATCGATGGCCGGCTACCGGTCAGGAAAGCATCGCACTGCAATATTCACACTTGTTCACAATTGCGCGATCACCCCCGGCGGCAGGCCGAGAATACAGCTCCGGTCAGTCGTGACGATGGTGCCCGATACTTCAGCAATGGACGGTTGCAGCGGACGGATCGTCGGCCCATCCTTGGGGCGAAACATCCGGCGTCGCATGCCGCCACGGAGCCTGGCACCCGGAACGGACGGTCGACCTTCGAGGTCGATACTGCCGAGAATTCAATCGATGGGGGCAGTCGAAGCGACCGCAACAAATAGCCTTCAACGAACTATGTCACAATTTGCGCACAACGGTTGGCTTGGAGCATATCTCCACTCATAATGGTCGGGTTTTTGCGCCGCCGTTCGAACACCTGCACCCGACGCGGCAGGCGCCACCGCCGACTGGACTCCAAGGACAGCCTTGGCGAGGTATTCATGACCACTCAAGTTCTGGTGGTCGACGATTCGACCATGTCGCGCAAGATTACGGTCCGCGCCCTGCCCGAGAACTGGGCGGCGGAGATCGTGCAGCTCGACAACGGCGCGGATGCCGTGGCCGCCTGTCGTGATCATCCCGTGCACGTCATGCTGCTGGACCTGACCATGCCCGGGATGAGCGGCTTCGACGTACTCGAGGCGCTGCGCGAGATCGACACGGCGCCACCGGTCGTCGTCATATCGGCGGATGCGCAACCCAAGGCGGAGGAGCGAGCCCGCGAGCTGGGAGCAAGCGGCTTCGTGCGCAAGCCGGTACAACCCGACGCGTTGGCAGCGACACTCCGCGACGCCGGCCTGCTATGAGCGTGCAACCGTTTACCGCGGAGCAGCAGGACGCTTTACAGGAATTGGCCAATATGGCCATGGGAAGGGCCGGTGCGGTTCTGGCGGAGATGCTCGACGCCTATATCGAGCTCTCCGTCCCGCGGGTGCGCCTGGTCGAATCCGAGGCCCTGAGTGACGCGGTGATGGACCTCACCCAGAGCCAGGAACCAGTCGCGGCGGTACGCCAATCGTTCATGGACGGACTGAACGGCGAGGCGATCGCATTGTATGGCGAGCAGGGCTGCCGGGGGCTCGCCGACCTGCTCGGCCATGACATCGTCACCGAGGCGATCGAGCGCGAGCTGCTGCTGGACGTGAGCAACATCCTCCTTGGGTCAGTGCTGCGCGGGCTCGCAGATCACACCGCCACGCGCCTGTCCCTGGGACGTCCGGCCATCCTCACTCTCTCCGACCCGATCCCCAAGCTGCTGCGTCGCGACCGCCTCGCTTGGGACCAGGCGCTGCTCGTGGAGGTCAACTTCAGCCTCGCGGAGCGCGGGTTCGCCTGCCATCTCGTACTGCTGATGCCCGAGGACAGTATCGAGACCATGCGCGCTGCCGTGAACCGGCTCCTGGAGGAAATCGGCTAAGTCGCCGTGATGATGCACGCCCGCCTGCTCAAGAGCGTCATCGATCAGATCAACGTCGGCGTGCTCGTGATCGACGGGAACGCTCGGGTGCTTCTGTGCAACCGGTTCATGGAGATTCACAGCGGACACTCGGCGGAGAATCTGCTGGGACACGACCTGTTCGCCTGCTTTCCGGAGCTGCCGCGGCGGTGGTTCGAGACCAAGATCCGCAGCGTCATGCTTACGCGACAATCCGCATTCAGTGCCTGGGAGCAGCGCCCGCGATTGTTCCACTTCGCCAACCGCCGCCCCCTTACCGGTGGCGTTGACTGGATGTACCAGAACTGCGATTTCCTCCCGCTCGTGGACGAGGCGACCGATGCCGTTGAAGGCGTGTGCGTGATCATCCACGACGTCACCGACATCGCCGTCTATCAACGCGAGCTGCAGGCGACCAAGGCGCACCTGGCGAAGCTCAGCGTGAGCGACCCATTGACCGGTGTGGCAAACCGACGTCACCTCGAAGACGTGCTGGCCATCGAGCTCAAGCGCAGCCGCCGCCACGACCTGGCACTGTCGGTCCTCATGTTCGACATCGACCACTTCAAGCGGGTAAACGACACCCACGGTCACCTGGCGGGCGACGAGGTCATCTGCCACGTCGCCCGAATCGCGGCACAAAGCCTGCGCGAGTCCGACACCCTCGGCCGTTACGGCGGCGAGGAGTTCACCCTCATCCTGCCGGAAACCGGGCTTGCCGGGGCACAGGCGGTCGCCGAACGCCTCTGTCGCACGATTGCGGAAACGCCCGCCATGGTGGAAGGCACACCGATACACACCACCGTGAGCATCGGCGTCGCCGAACGCGAGCCTGACGAAACCAACCATGACGGTCTACTCGACCGTGCCGACGCCGGGCTCTACCGGGCCAAGCTCAATGGCCGCAATCAAGTTGCCGTGGCTGAATAAGTAAAAAGTTGCAAGTTTCAGGTTGAAAGTTTCGAGAGGCACCCGCGTTACTAGCCTTTTCGAAAGTATTGCCATGTCTCAGTGGCCGTGTGCGCCGCTGTTCGCTTCGACAGGCCTGCGCAGTACGCCACCACAACGGGCTTGCGATATCCCGAGTCACTCGCCTCGACGGTCAGTGGCGCGAGGAGCGTGGTGCAGCAAGGACTGCATGAGTGACGAGCAACGTAGACCACAGCGGTGCACACGGCCACCCGCAGGGAGGGCGCCACTGCGCGGCGCCGCTCCTTTACACTTCCAACTTTAAACTTTGAACTTTGGTGGACTCGCCTCACTCCATGGTCGGCATGACGAACTGGCTGCCCTCGCGAACGCCCTTGGGCCAACGCTGGGTGACGGTCTTCATCTGCGTGTAGAAGCGAACCGCCTCCGGGCCGTGGGCGTGGAGAACGCCGAAGCGCGAGCGCTTCCAGCCGCCGAAGCTGTGGAATGCCATGGGCACGGGGATGGGCACGTTCACGCCGACCATGCCCGCCTGGATGCGATCAGCGTAGGTGCGCGCGGCCTCGCCGTCACGGGTGAAAATCGCGGTGCCATTACCGAACTCGTGGGCGTTGACGAGCTCCACCGCCTCGTCGAAGTCGTCGGCGCGCACCACCGATAGCACGGGACCGAAGATCTCTTCGCGGTAGATGCGCATGTCCGAGCGCACCCGGTCGAAGAGGCAGCCGCCAAGGAAAAAGCCATCCTCGTGGCCCGGAACGCTGAGCCCGCGGCCATCGACGACAAGCTCGGCGCCCTCGGCAACGCCGGTGTCGACATAGCCGCGAACCTTGTCCAGGTGCTCCCGGGTGACCAGCGGGCCCATCTCGGGCTCGGGGTTGCGGTCGAGGCCGTTGCCGACGGTGAGCGTGCCCAGCCGCTCGGCGAGCCTCGCGACCAGGCGGTCGGCCGTCTGCTCGCCCACGGGCACGGCCACGGAGACGGCCATGCAGCGCTCGCCGGCGCTGCCGTAGGCCGCGCCCATGAGCGCGTCGACAGCGTCATCGAGGTCGGCATCGGGCATCACCACAAGGTGGTTCTTGGCACCGCCGAGTGCCTGCACGCGCTTGCCGTGGGCCGCGCCCGTGGCGTAGATGGCCTCGGCGATGGGAGTGGAGCCGACGAAGCTGACAGCCCCCACACGCACATCGGTGAGCAGCGTGTCCACGGCCTCCTTGTCGCCGTTGACCACGTTGAACACGCCCGCCGGCAGCCCCGCCTCGGTCAATAGCTCGGCGAGCAGCAGCGCGGTCGTCGGGTCCTTCTCCGAGGGCTTGAGCACGAACGTGTTGCCGCAGGCGAGCGCCACCGGGAACATCCACATGGGCACCATTGCCGGGAAGTTGAACGGGGTGATGCCCGCGCACACGCCCACCGGCTGCTGCAGCGAGAAGGAATCGACGCCGGTGCCGACGTTGAGCGAGTGCTCGCCCTTCAACAGGTGCGGGATGCCGCAGGCGAACTCCACCACCTCCATGCCGCGGATGACCTCGCCGCGCGCATCGGAAAAGACCTTGCCGTGCTCACGGGTAATGGCCTCGGCGAGGCGGTCGAGGTTGGCCTCCAGCAGTTCCTTGAACTTGAACAGCACCCGCGCGCGGCGCAGCGGCGTGGTCGCCGCCCAGCCCGGCAGCGCCGCCTCCGCGGCGGCGATAGCCGCGCGCGTCTGCTCGGCGCTGGCGAGCGCAACCTCCGCGCTCTGCGCGCCCGTGGCGGGATTGAAGACCGGCGCCCGGCGGCGGCCGGTATCGGCGGCCACGGCGCCGTCGATGTAGTGGTGGATCGTGCCGTCGGTGGCGACGCTGGGTGCAGGGGTGCTCATGA
>CAZHBN010000056.1:0-17564 GCA_964530405.1 uncultured Ectothiorhodospiraceae bacterium | reverse complement strand
CACTGGCACACCCTGACCCGTTCTGCGCGCGCGCCACGGCTGTGCGAGCACACCCCGGCGCCACGGCTCGCCGTGCACCCCGCCGACGCCGGACAGTACTGTCTCGCCGACGGCGATCTGGTGCGCGTGGACAGCCGCTGGGGACAGGTCCTGGTGCGCACCCGGGTCACCGAGGAGCAGACGCCCGGTGACGTCTTCCTGCCGATGCACTGGAACGATCACTTCGCCAGCCGAGCGCGCACCGGCGCGGTCGTCAACCCGGCCGTGTGTCCGTCATCCGGCGAGCCGGAATTCAAGCACACGCCAGTGCGCGTCCGACGCCTCGACAGCGCGTGGCAGGGCGTGGCGCTATCCCGGCACCGACTGGACGCCGCCGGACTGGACTACTGGGTGCGGGTACCCGGCGATGGACTCGAGCGCTACGAGTGGGCCGGCGTCGAGGCTCCGGCGGACTGGGCCGGCTGGGCCCGAGCGCAGCTGCAGGCGGACGACGATGACGACTGGCTCGAATACGCGGACCCGCAGGCAGGCCGCTACCGCGCCGCGCGCCTGGTCGGCGGTCGCCTCGAGGGCTGCGTCTTCGTGAGCGCCGACGGTGACCTTCCGGAACCCCACTGGCTCTCGCGGCTATTCGCGCAGGCAGAGCTCGACGAGCACGACCGCATGGCCCTGCTCACGGGCCGGCCCCCCTTGCAGTGACCGCCCGACATCGGAGGTGGCTCGATCATGGACTTCCAGAAGACTCCGCCGGCAACCGACGTCCTCGACGCTCACCATGGCGGCGTCTGGCTCGTGGGCTGTGGTCCCGGCGACCCGGAGCTGCTGACACTCAAGGCCCTGCGGGTGATCCGGCGGGCCGAAGTAGTGCTCCATGATCGCCTCGTGGATCCGGAGATCATCGCCCTGGCCTCGCCGTCGGCCCGGGTGATCGACGCCGGCAAACGTTGTGGCCGTCACACTCTGGATCAGAGTGCGATCAACGAGCTGCTCGTCGAGCACGCCCGCGCCGGGCGGCGCGTCGTGAGACTCAAGGGCGGTGACCCGTTCATCTTCGGGCGCGGGGGTGAAGAACTGGATGCCTGCCGGGCGGCGGGGGTGGCGTGCCGGGTCGTGCCCGGGGTGACTGCCGCGCTCGGCTGCGCGGCGGCCACGGGCATACCGCTGACCCGACGGGGCACCGCCTCGGCGGTCACGTTCATCACCGCCCATGGCCGCCACGGTGAGCTACCGGACCAGTACTGGCCCGCCATCGCGGGCCCCGGGCGAACCCTGGTGTGCTACATGGGACTGCGACAGTGGCCACGACTGCGCCGCGAGCTGCTCGCAGCGGGCATCCCTCCGGCACTGCCCATCGCCGCCATTCGCGCCGGCTCCCGTGCCGACCAGGCCGTGGAGCGCTATCGCCTCTCGGACCCGGGCCCCTGCCCTGTGGACGAACGCCCCGCCCTGCTGGTCATCGGTGAAGTCGCCGCGCAGGCGCCGGCGGCGGCATTGACCCGGCTCGCGAATGCGGGCGAGCCCCTGCCCGCCTGAGACCCGCTTCCGGCCTGCCCGCCGCAATTGCCGCCGCGGGCAGGTCCGGAGGCACGCCCGGGCCCCCGGGACTACGCCATGTCCAGAACCACACGCCCGTCGATGCGACCTTCACGCATGCGATCCAGCACGGTGTTGATCTCCTCCAGTCGCGCCGTGCTCACCGTGGCGGTCACCGACCCCTCACCGGCGAAACGCAAGGCTTCCTGAAGGTCCAGCCGCGTCCCCACGATGGAGCCGCGAACGGTAATGCCGTTGAGGACCACGTCGAAAATGGGCAGCGGGAAATCCCCGGGCGGCAGACCATTCAGCGCGACAGTGCCGCCTCGCCGCACGACACCCAGCGCCTGGGCGAAGGCCTTGTTCGACACGGCGGTCACCAGGGCGCCGTGGACTCCGCCCACAGCGGACTTGATACGCTCGGCGGGATCCTCCTCGGCGGCGTTGACCGTGAGCTCCGCCCCCAGGCGTTCGGCGAGGGCCAGCTTCTCGGCGGAGACGTCGATCGCCGCCACGTGCAACCCCATGGCGCGTGCGTACTGCACCGCGACGTGACCCAGGCCGCCGATACCGGAGATGGCCACCCACTGCCCGGGGCGCGTGTCGGTCACCTTCAGGCCCTTGTACACCGTCACGCCGGCGCAGAGGATCGGCGCAATCTCGGTGAAGCCGACGCTGTCGGGCAATACGCCCACATAGTCGGCATCCGCGATCACGTATTCACCATAGCCGCCATGGACGGAGTAGCCGGTGTTCTGCTGGGACTCGCACAGCGTTTCCCAACCGCCCATGCAGTGCTCGCAGTGACCACAGGCACTGTAGAGCCAGGGCACACCGACGCGATCACCCTCTTTGACGTGGGTCACGCCCTTGCCGAGGGCGGAAACGTACCCCACGCCCTCGTGTCCCGGAATCAGCGGTAGCACCGGCTTCACGGGCCAGTCACCCTCCGCCGCATGCAGATCCGTGTGGCAGACCCCGGAAGCCTGGATACGCACCTGGATCTCGCCCTCACCGGGTTCCGGCACCGGTACTTCGTCGATCTCCAGCGGTTTGCCGAATTCCCGCACCACCGCCGCCTTCATCGTCTTGCTCATAGCGTTTCCCTCTCCTGTTGGCAATCACCGGCCCGATCCGCCGTCCACCGAAAAGCCGTCACCGCGTGGCGAGCGGGCCGTCGCCGTTCGTTCGATACAGCCATCGACCACCGCCCGGGGTCGCGTCCCGTAAGCACCCCGTTGTAACGACTAGCATCCTCTCGTCGATACTGCCGTCGCCACGGAAGGGGGGCGGCTCTTTCTCGATTCGTCGTCATCGCACCCATACCCCTTGTTGCCGGCTGGCCCCGTTGGTCAAAGGGCAGGCCGAGGACGTCGGCCCAAACCGAAAAGCAACATTCATTCCACTGCTTATATAACCGTGTGCCGCGCCATCCTGGCCGGCGCGATATACCGCTGGATGATCAAGGCGACACATGCCGGCGCGGCTGTTCCCGTCACAGTGTGTTCCACCAACGGTACACCCTGCATCGACAGGTGTGACAACCCGAGCGGGCAGCATGGCAACCGGTGCCCCTACGGCCCGGGTGTCCGCTCGGCCGTTGACGGTCGCGTTGGCGGCTGTAAGATCACCCCCAATCGACACCCTCAACACCCTTTGCCCACAGCGTCAGCGACATGTCCCGCACCGGTACCCGCGTTCACCTGCCCGGCCCACTCGCCGTTGACGGCGTCGTCGACCTCCCCGGCGACGCGCTGCAACATCTACGCGCCCGGCGACTGCGTCCCGGCGCGGAGCTGACCGTGTTCGACGGGAACGGCGGGGAGTACAGGGCCCGTCTGGAAACCCTGGAACGACGGGAAGCGACGGTACGGCTGCTCCGCCACGAGTCGTGCGAAGCGGAACCCCCCATGCCGCTCGTCCTGCTCCAGGGAATCGCCAAGGGCGACCGCATGGACCTGGCAGTACAGAAGGCAGTGGAGCTGGGGATCACGCGGATCGTGCCGGTCTTCACGGAGCATACCGTGGTGCGACTCGACAGCGAGCGCATCCATAAACGCCGGACACACTGGCAGCGGGTGGCGATCAGCGCCTGTGAGCAGTGCGGGCGCAACCGCCTTCCGGCGGTGGACACGCCCATGTCCCTGGATCAGGCTTGGGGGACGGTCCATGACCTCCAGGGCGTGGTACTGGACCCCACCAATGGACGCAGCGTCGAGGCGCTATTGCCCCCGGCCGCTGGCATCGCCCTGCTGGTCGGTCCGGAGGGCGGTCTCAGTGAGACCGAGGTATCGGCCGCCACGGACCGCGGCTTCCAGGGCCTCAGGCTGGGCCCCCGCGTGCTGCGCACCGAAACGGCCACCCTCGCGGCACTGGCGGTTCTGCAGGCCCGCTTCGGGGATCTCGCCTAGCCCGAAAGCGCCCTGGGCCTGGCCTCCCCCGCTGGACACGGCGGCGCCGCGCATGCGGACGGCCAGTGCGCGCCGACTCCGGCGCCTCCAACCGACACTTCCTGGCGCAATTGCGTGGAAGCGACGTCAGCCCAGCCCATCAGGGGGCTACCGCGGATAGCGCCTCGCCACAGTCGACGCAACCGGCGCCGGGTACTGCGTGGTGGAAGTGACGCGCCGTACATGCGGTGAACCGTTTCCGCGGATACCACGGCGCCTAGCTCACGGCCACAATGACGCGTTCGGCTTCGCCCTCGAAGTTCGCGGCCTACGCAGGCTCGGCCATGGCCTCGGCCAGGCGATTCTCGATCACGTCGAGCGCCGGGAGTAGCATTTCCTCGCCGGCGGCAAGCACCGGTGTGGTCAGCTCGTCACCGCCGCCACCGGCCGGCGCGAGGGTGCTTTCGGTGGCGTTGTGCAGATGGGGGATGCCACCGGCGACCAGCGCATAGTAATCCGTCGGCAGACGCCCCGTCACTGCCTTGATCACCAGCAGCCGCGCCTGTGCGCCGGGCTCGTGGCGCTCACCGAACAGCAGCTCCGGTACGATCACGGGAAGGCGCTGCCCGCGCCAGCGTGCGAACCCGGCGAACCAGGCCGGACCGCCCTCGGGTTCCGGCTCCTGGTAACTCACCACCTCGGCCACCATGGCGCCAGGAATGAGCCAGCTCTGGTTGCCGAGGGGGGCGATCAGGCACCGTACGCTATCGGTTTCCGCCATTAACCACTCCTATTCGCTTGCTGTCCGTGACGGCCGGGCGTGTCCACGGCGTGCCAGCCACCCCGAGAACGCCGCCGCCAGCGCCTCCGGGTCACCCCGGTCGCAGGTGCCGGGGACCGCTGCGGCGGCCATGTCGGGCATGTGCGCCACGGCCGCCGAATCCGCCGTCTGAGCCCAGACCGCACCTCCGGCTTCCGTGACCATCCGGGCACCGGCGGCACCGTCGTCACCCATGCCCGTGAATACGATCAACGCCGCACGGGGTCCGTAACGCCGTGCCACATCGGCGGTGATGTCGTCGATACACGGGCGGTACAGCACGTCGCCGGACCATTGCCCCGCCCGGCGGAAGCGGTCGCCCGCATCGAGGGCAAGCCGCTCGGTAACTGGATACACCCAGGCACGCCCGGGCCTCAGAACCGCCCCTGCCCGCGCGCGGCGTACCGGCACGAGACCGTCCCGGCCGAGCTGTCGGGCAAGCACGTCGGAGAACCCCTGACCGATGTGCTGGGCAATGAGAAACGCCGCCGGCGGCGGCTCGCGGAAGGCGAGCAGGAACCGCCGCAGCGCGGGCGGACCACCGAACGAAGCAGCGAGCACGCAGACCGGAAACCCTGGCGGACGTTCACTGTGCCGGGGCTCGACGCACCCCGTCTGCTCCCGCACCTTCGCCGCGAGCCTGTCGAGGGTATCGGCATCCAGTCGCGTTGTCTCGGCAAAGATCACCGCCCCGGACCAATCCGCGAGCAATTCTCCCAGGCCGCTATAGCCGTCCTCGGACAGCATCGCCATATCGACGACGAGGCAGTCCGCTGCCGTAACGTCGGCGAGGCGCTCGACACCCACCTCGGCGGCGAGCTCCGCCACGACGTCCACCCCTCGCTGCGTCAACCCGTCGCGCAGACGCCGACGCGGGCGGCGTCCGCCGACCATCACGGCACGCGGGCGATCACGCGGGCACACGCCCCGCCTCCAGCAACTCCTGGAGGGCCTGAAGGAGCTCGCCTTCCTGGTACGGCTTGCCGAGATAGCGGTCGACACCGATGTCCATGGCGCGCTGACGGTGCTTCTCGCCGGTACGGGAGGTGATCATCACAATGGGCACCTCGCGCAGCGCCGGCTCGTTGCGCATGTGCGCAGCGAATTCGTAACCGTCCATGCGCGGCATCTCGATGTCCAGCAACACGGCGTCCGGCACGCCCTCCTGCAGCCGGGTCACCGCATCGACACCATCCTTCGCAGTGATGACGTCCATGCCATTGCGCTCGAGCAGTCGGGTAGCGACCTTGCGCATGGTGATGGAGTCGTCGACGACCATGACCAGTGCACGCTCCCGGCGCTCGGCATCGCTGTGCTGAGCGGCAGCGCCCTCGAGCTCACGGCCGCGGTAGCGCATGAGCGCCCCTACGTCGAGGATGAGCACGACCCGACCGTCGGCGAGAATGGTGGCCCCGAAGATGCCCGGGATACCGCTTATCTGGGGACCGAGGGACTTCACCACGATGTCGCGGCTGCCAATCAGTCCGTCAACGTGCAGCGCCACGCGATGCTCGCCGGCCTGTACCAGGATCAGCGGCGCGAGAGCGCGATCATCGGGGGTATGCACGTCGCCCGCACCGAGCAGGTTCGCGAGGCTGAGAAGCTCGTAGCGCTCGCCGGCATATTCGTAGTAAGCCTGCTCGCGGCTCTGCAAGGCGCGGCGGAGGAAGCCGTGCTCGGCACGCACCACACCCTCGATACTCGACAGCGGAATGGCATAGGCCTCGTCCGCGGCCTGGCAGAGCAGGGCCTGGTTGAGCGCAAGCGTGAACGGCAGTCGTACCGTGAAGCAGGTTCCCTCGCCATAGGTCGAGTCAATCTCGAGGCTGCCGCCGAGCTGCTTGATCTCGGCATTGACCACGTCCATGCCGACGCCGCGCCCGGCGATCTGGGTGACCTGCGACGCCGTGCTGAAACCGGGTTCGAGCACGAACTGCACGATCTCGCGGTCACTGAGCACGGCATCGGGCTTCATAAGCCCGCGATCCAGGGCACGGTCGCGGATGGCGACGAGGTTCATGCCGACGCCGTCATCGCCCACCCGCAGCACGACGTCCGCCCCCTCACGGGAGACGTCGATGCGAATCGTGCCGGTCTTCGGTTTGCCCGAGGCCTCGCGGTTGGCAGGCGTCTCGATGCCGTGGGCGACGGCGTTGCGCAGCATGTGCTCCAGCGGCGGCACGATGCGCTCGAGTACCGTGCGGTCCATCTCGCCCTCGGCGCCGCCGACCTGCAACTGCACCTGTCGGCCGAGCTCATGGGATGCCTGGCGCACGATGCGGCGCATACGCGGCACCAGGTTAGCGAACGGCACCATGCGGGTCCGCATGAGTCCGTCCTGGAGATCGGTATTCACGCGGGCCTGTTGCAGCAACAGCGTTTCCGTCTCGCGGTTGAGCGTCTGCAGTGTGGACTGGATACTCGAGAGGTCGTTGACACTCTCGGACAGCGCCCGCGAGAGCTCCTGCATGCGGCTGAAACGATCGAGCTCCAGCGGATCGAACTCCTCCTGCCGGTCACGCTCGCTGACATCGTCGTGGCCGAAGCCGTGGAGAATCTGCGCTTCGGTTTCGATCTCCATGGTGCGCAGCTGCTCGCGCAGGCGCGTGACGGTCTGATCGAGCTCGGCGAGGTTGAAGTCCACCGCCCCGGCCTGCTGCTCCAGGCGGGCGCGGTAAATGCTCACCTCACCGGCGTGATTGACCAGATTATCCAGTGATTCCGCGGCAACGCGTACGACGTCCCCCCGAGCACCCGCCGATGGCGCGGACCTTGCGGAAGGCTCCGTGGCAGTGGCTTCGGCGCTCGCCCCCCCGGATTCGGCCCGCTCCGGCGGTGCCGCCGCGGCCGATGCCTGCTCGCCGTGCTCCCCGTGCTCGGCGATGGCCGCGAGCAGGTCCTCGGCGCCACTCGGCGCCTGTCCCGCGGCGACTTCCTCGCGCTGCTGGATGAGGCGGTCGTTGCAGGCCTCGAGTAACTCGAACAGCGACTCGCTGGCACCGCTTTCACGCTCGGCGACACCCTGCAGCAGGGTCTCCAGACCGTGCGCGAGATCCGCAACCGGGGTGAGGCCGGTCATGCGCGCGCCGCCCTTCAGCGTATGCAGTGCACGCTGCAATGCTTCCGCCGGTTCGTTCGACTCCGGCTGCTCACGCCAGTCCTGAAGAATGCGCTCGTTCTCGGCGAGGATATCCGAGGACTCCTCCAGGAATACCTCGCGCAGCTCGCGCTCGTCCTCATCGTCGGGTGCGGCGGGCTCCGCGTCGCCGTGTGCCATGGTGGCAAGGCGCGCGCCGAGGTCGGCGTCGGCTTCGGGTTGCTCGCCGTGGCCCGCCCGTTCGACCAGATCCACGAGCTCGTCGAGCGCGCTGTGCATCAGATCGAAGAAGCGGTCGTCGGCAGCGATACGCCCGCCACCGACCTCGGCCACCAACCCCTCCACCGCGTGGCAGAAACGGCCGATACCCTGGAACCCTGCCAGGCGCGCACCGCCTTTGAGCGTGTGCAGGGAACGGTGAAGCTCCGCGACCTGCATCTCCGGCTCGGCGCTCTCCTCCCAGCGATCGAGCGTGCCCTCGAGGAAGCGCAGGATGTCCTGGGCCTCTTCGATGAAGATCTCTGCGAGCTCGGGATCCGGCGTCGACGCGGACACGGGCTCGGACGCCGCAGGCGTCGCCGGCGCCCCGGGCTCGTCGTACTCTCCGGACGCATCCGGCTCCGTGGGTTCGCTCTCCGGTTCGGGTTCGGAATCAACCCCACGCGCCTCGTCAGCATCGGGTGAGGACGCAGCGACACCGGCATACGCCTCGCCGGCCGCCGTGTCCTCGAGCCCCGGCTCCGCGCTCGCCTGGTCCGCGGCCGTTTCTCCGTCATCGGGCACCGGCATGGCGGTGGCCCGGGCCTCGCCGCGACCGGCCGGGTAACCGGTCGGCTCACCGGAATCGGGCAGGGTCAGCGTCGGCATGGCAGTGGCGCGCGGCTCGCCACGCGCCACTGCGTAGCCGGCCGGAGCCATGCGGGCGCGATCGCTGAGCTCCTCGAGGGACGGGCCGGGGTTAACACGACCGCGCGCCAGCGCTTCGGCCACCAGGGTATCCGTCTCCGGAAGCGGTGTTCCGGCCACGGCCAAGGCATCGAGGATTTGTCGGATGGCGGCCCTGCCACGCTCGATGAGCGCCTGGTCCGTGGCGTCGAGAAGAGTCGATTCCGACTGCCGGGCCCGCGCCAGGTTCTCGAGGGCGCTGCCCAGCTCGGCGACCGGCTCGACGTTGGCCATGCGGGCGGACCCCGTGAGGGTATGCAGCGTCCGTATGAGCCCCTCGTTGGGATGGCAGGGGACGTGCGTCCCCGAATCGTCGACGCGCAAATACCCCGGGACCTCTGCGAGGTGATCCTCCGTCTCCTTGCGGAAGATCTCGTACAGTGTGGGCTCCATCGCCGGGCTGGCGGCGTCGTCCTGCCCGGCATCATCCGCCTCCGCAGGCGCGGCAGTGTCACCTTCCCACGCCACGTCCAGCGGTGATCCGTCGTCGCCCCCGTCTGCGTCGATCGCTTCCTCGGGGGCAGCCGGTGTCGACGCCCTGCCGGGCGCATCCTCGGCAGACGGCGCGTCGGTCGCGTCCTCTACGGTCTCGGGAGCGGGCTCTTCCCCTTCGACGCCCGCACGCGCGATCGCCGCCTCGGGATCCGCCGCCGCGATGGCACGCTCCATGAGCGAGCGCGCCTCGTCGACCGGACCATCGCCGCCATCGGTCATGGCCTGCGTGAGTGGCGGCATGAGCTCGACCGCCTCGGCGACGACGGCATGCACCTCGGCATCCGCCTCACGACTGCCGTCAAGCACGCGGTTGAGCAGGTTTTCCACGGACCATGCCAGCTCACCGAGAAGCAAGGCTCCCGCCAACCGTCCACTGCCCTTGAGGGTGTGGAACATGCGCCGTGTGGTAAGCAACGCCTCGCGATCGTCGGCATCGGCCCGCCACTGCGGGAACGCTTCGCGCAGGGTGGCGAGAACCTCGTCCACCTCTTCGACGAAAACTTCCAGGATCTCCGGATCGACTTCCTCGGCGCGAACCGCCACCTCGGTATCGACCCGCCCGCGCTTGCGGGCGAAATCGATGCCCGTGGACTGGGGCGGGGCCGATGCGTCCTCGGCGGCCGGCGTTTCCGTCGCGCTCTCCGGCTGCACGTCAGTCGGCGCCGGCTCGGCGGCGGTACCCGCATCGCCGTCCTGCTCCGCCTCCAGCTCCACCGCGTCGGGCTCCTCGGCCTCCGGCGACTCGGCGACCGGCTCCTCCTCCGGTGCCTCCGCAGGCACCAGGCGGGAGAGAACGCTATCGGCCACATCCAGAATCCGTTCGGCCTCACGGCGACCGTCACGCAGGGCCTCGAGGTAGTACTCCAGGCTGGTAATCGCATCGGCGAGATCGTCCAGCGCGGTCTCGTCGACCCGCTGGTCTGGGCTCATCAATGCATCGGTGGCACGCGCCGCCTGGTGCAGCAGCGCCGAGACCCGGTCGTTGCCGAGGACGCGAAGCGCCCCTTCGACTGTCTCGAAGCGCCGGGCGATCTCCGGATCGGGCGCGCTTCCATCACTCTCGAGGGTGCGCACGATCGCCTCGCGGACGTGCCCCATCTCCGCGATGGCCTCTTCGATCACCCGCGCGGATACCGCCTCGTACTCGCTGTCGAAGACGCTGTGCTCCTGGCCCTCCGATTCACTGCTCTCGCCCCGGGCATAACGGTCCAGCTCCGATTCGATGTAGAGCAGCGCCTCGGCGCCCTGCATGATCGTCGCCTCGTCCGCCGTGCCGCCTTCCAGCAGCTCGGCATGGTCGAGCAACGTACGGCGCGGGCTCTCGAGGCCGAGCACGGCGAGGGTATCGGCGACCCGCCGCATTCCCTCGGCGGCTTCGCGCGGTCTGGCGGGATCGTCCGCGCCGGCGCGGACGTGGAGGTCGAGACCGTCCTTGATGCTCGCGACGTCCTCGCGCAGAACCGCGGCAACCGTGCGCAACGCCTCGGCATCCGGACCGCCGTCAGCGGCCTCGGCTTCGAGCCGGGCCTGGGCGTCACGAAGCTCATTGAGGCCGAAAGCCGTCTGAACCGGCTCGACACGCTCGCTCGCCGAATCGGCAACGCTCACGTAGTAGAGCATGTTGCGCAGGACCTCGGCGGGGACATCCGCTTCCGGGCCGAGATCCGCAACCCGCTTCATCTCCCGTTCCAGACGGGCGATCAGCGGTCGCAGGTCGTCACCCGCCTCCGCCAGACTGCCGGCTCGCACTGCATCGACCAGGGCCGCGCCCACCCACCAGGGTGCCGCGCGGCGCTCGTCCGGCGAGGCCGCGTCCATCTGGTCCAGTGCGGCAACCATGCGGGCGAGCCCGTCATCGGGGTTTCCGCGGAGGAATCCCAGCAAGCCCCGCTGGTAGGCCGCTCGCGCCTTGGGAGCGACTTCGGCACGGCGGTCGCTGCCATCACGCACCGGCGCACCGGCGCGTTGTTCGGCGCGAGTGAGGTCGGGAGCGAAAAGCGCGCTCTCGGCAAGCCTGTCGGCGCCACGCGCGCTACGCAGCTCGTTGATCAGCGGCAGCAGCAGCGCCGGGGCATCATCCCGGCCACCGTGGAGACGCTCGAGGTGACGGCGTAGCCGGAGAATGGCTCGCATCAGTGCTTCGTTCGCGGTGTCGCGATCGTCGATGCTGCCATCCAGCAGGGCCTGCGCCACCGCTTCCTGCTCTTCGGCGAGCAGCACGGCCCCCTCGAGCTCGAGCATGCGCAGTATGCCGAGAACCTGATGCAGATGCGTGACACAGAACTGCAGACGGGTCTCGTCGCCGCCCTGGTCGGCATACTCCTCGAGCGCCTCGGCTGCCTGCCCGAGCGTCACATCCAGCTCGCCGCTCACCCAGCCGAGGACGCTGTAATCCATGGTGCTCTCCCGCATCATCCAGAAGCATCCTTTCGGAATGCGAGTACATCATCGTCGCTCACCCGCCGCAGCCCCGGCACACCGCAGCGCACTACCTCGCCACCGCCGAGTACCAGCGTCCCGCCAGGCCGAAGCCGCGCAGCGAGCCGCTCGATCAGGCATTCGCGATGATGGCGATCGAAATAGATGAGCACATTCTGGCAATAGATGAGGTCCATTGCCGGCAACGGCACGGCCTCGCCCGAGAGCAGATTCATCTGCAGGAAGCAGGCGCGCCGGCGAACCGGCGCGGCGATTCGGAACCGCCCCCCGGTCAGGCGCTCCACGCCACGCTCGTGCAGTGACTCCGGGATGCCGCGCAGGCGGCGCTCGGAATACTCCCCGCGACGCGCGAGGGCAAGCGCCCGGAAGCTTATGTCGGTACCGGTGACCGCAAACGGCGCCTCGTCGGCTAGCTCCGCGTCCAGCACCAGCGCGAGGGTATACGCCTCTTCTCCAGTGGCACAGCCGGCGCTCCACACCTGGATCGGCCGTTCGCTGTCACGATACGACTCACGCACCAGTCGCCGGATGAATGCCAGTGCGCTCGGATCGCGGAAGAAACGCGTTTCCTGCACGGTGAGGCGATCGACGAGCTGGCTCCATTCCAGCGGCCCCGCCGCACCACTGGTCAGGTGACGGTAGTAGGCATCGAGCCCCGGCAACCCCAGCGCATGGACACGCTCGGCAAGCCCGGCGGCCAGGAAGGTCCGCCGCTGCGAGGGCACGTCGATACCCGTACGCGCACGCAACAGCGCCGCCCAGCGCTCGAACGCGCGGTCATCGAGCCGGGGCAACGCACCTGCGGCACGTTCCCCGGAATCCGGCCATGCATCCGTTGGTACTGCGACAGCCGTCACTGCGGTCTCCCTAGAGGCCCACGTCGGGACGCTGAGCTCGAGGTGTGGCATCAGCGCGCGGGGTTACCCTCGCGCCAGCCCCCTCGCCCCGGGCGAACGCCTTCGGGGCGGACCCTGACGGCCCGCCGGGCCGCATTGTTCGCGGTTCATTCAGCGCCACTGCGTTTCCCTCCCCGCGCCTTGGCGAGCCCGAAGGCGACGCGGCATCCACAAATCGCGTCGGCAGCCCCGGCGTATCAGCCCTGCTGCTCGTCGGGCAGCTTGAAGCCGGCGACCGACGCGCGCAGCTCGGTGGCCAGGTCCGCGAGGTTACCGATGGACGTCGCCGTCTCGTTGGTACCCGCCGACGTCTGCGAGGTGATCTCCTGGATAACGTTCATTGTGTCGGAGACGTTGGCCGCAGCGTTGGCCTGCTGACGCGAGGCGTCCGAGATGCTCTGGATCAGCCCGGCGAGCTGGTCGGAGACGTTCTCGATCTCGCGCAGCGCGTCACCGGCTTCCTCGGCCTGACGGGCACCGGCAACCACGCCGGCGGTGCTCTGCTCCATGGAGATCACCGCCTCGTTGGTATCGGTCTGGATCGTGCGCACTAGCGCCTCGATCTGCTTGGTGGCGTTACCGGAGCGTTCGGCGAGGCGCTGCACCTCGTCGGCCACCACTGCGAAGCCGCGACCGGACTCACCGGCCATCGCCGCCTGGATGGACGCGTTCAGGGCGAGGATGTTCGTCTGATCGGCGATATCGTTGATGAGCTCGACGATGTTACCGATCTCCTGGGAGGATTCACCCAGGCGCTTGATCCGCTTGGAGGTCTCCTGGATCTGCTCGCGGATGCTGTCCATCTGCTCGATGGTGCGCTTCACCGTCTCCGCGCCGCGGGTGGCGAGCTCCACCGACTGCTGCGCGACCCGCGCCGACTCCTCCGCATTCTGCGACACCTGGTCGATGGACACGGCCATCTCGTTGACCGCTGCCGAAGCCGCGGTGATCTGGTGCGCCTGGTGGTCGGAAGCCTCTGCGAGGTGCATGGCCGTCGCCTGCGTCTGCTGCGCCGCCGAGGACACCTGCACCGAGGTCTCGTTAATGGTGGTCACCAGGTTGCGCAGCGCGTCGATGGCGTCGTTGAAGGCGTCACCGATGGCGCCGGTGATCTCCTCACCCACCGATGCCTGGGCGGTGAGGTCACCTTCCTTGAGGCCCTCGATCTCGTCGAGCAGGTTGAGGATCGCTTCCTGGTTGCGGCGGTTCGCCTCGTTGACCCTTTCCCGCTCGGCTTCGGCATGCGCCACCGCGTCGCGGCTCACCCGCCAGGCGACGATACCGCGCAGCACCAGTGCCAACAGGGCGACGGCACCGAGGACATACGGCAACCAGGGTTTGACGGGCCGCGCCTGGGCAAGCCCTTGGTACACGCCGATGAGATGCTCGGCGGTCGCGAGCAGCTGCTCGGAGGTAATGAAGATGTTGTCCGCCGCGTCACGCACACGGAACAGCTCGGGCGACTGGCCGAGGAGCTCCCGCACGCTCGAGGACATGTTACCGAACTGCTCGGCGATGCCACTGAGCGTTTCCCCGGCCGCCTGCCCCTGGATGGGGGCCACATTGAGCTCCTCGCCACCCTGCTGCAAAGCCTCGACGATGTTCCCGAAGCTCTGGGTGGCGTTCCCCAGGCGCTGGGCGGCAGTGATATTACCCACACCGCCGCGCACCATCTCGCCCAGGTGCCGGCCGATACGCTCGGCCATCAGGTCCAGCCGGGAAGCGAGCACCACCTGCCGGGTGCTCGCGCCGGCCTCGGAGAGCTGGTCGGCGAGCTGCTGCGCCGATTGCTGCAGGCGCGGCACAGCGACGCGGAAGCGCTCGGCGATGACGTTCGCCTGGACCACCATGTCACGCCGGTCAAGAATTGCGTTCACGCCGTTGCGCATCTCTTCCCAGGGCCGGACCACCTTTTCCAGTGCGTCGGCGGCCTGTTCGGAGGATTCGGCGGTGGGCGGCAGTCCCGTTTCCGGGTTGCCGTTGACGAGCACGTCGATATTCGCCTGCAGCTGATCCCGGGCGTCCTTCAGCAGGGCGAAGGCGTCGGTCTTGCCGTTCGCTGCCTCGGAGGCGTTCTTGGCGATCTTCTGCGACTGCACTCGCACGTCGTCGGCACGCGTGATGTACGCCTGGTCGATGTCGCCGTAATAGGCCACCAGAGCGAAGCTGGCGGCCATGGCGATGATAGCGACGGCCGCCACCACGGTGAGCAGGTCAGCCACCCGTTGTAAGCGGGTCGACCGCCGCCGCTTGTCCTCCCTAGCCATAGCTACGATTCCTCCTGACGAGAATGACCGGCGCCCCGTCGCGCCGGCGCGCTACTCCGAGACCTTGAGAAAGGCCGGATCCTTGGCCAATGCGGCCATGCTGAACACCGGCCAGCGTGCACCTGCGTGTTCGAATACGCCATCGACATAAGCGCCGGGTGTCCCGAGCGACTCCCGCAGCGCCGCATCCGCGTCCCGCTGCTCCTCGGCGAGGAAATGGCGCATCCCGAGCACCTCGTCGACGAGCAATCCCGCGTTCACGCCGGCCTGGTCGATCACCAGCACACGCACGAGCCGGGTACCGGAAACCGCACCCAGGCCGAGGAAGCCGACGAGATCCATCACCGGCAGGAGCGTGCCGCGTACGTTGGCGATACCACGCACCCACGCGCGGGCGTGAGGCACCCGCGAGAGATCGGGAACGGGCAGGATTTCGGCAACTTCTTCCATGGGGGTAACGAAGTGCCGTCCGCCGATACGGAATCCGACGCCGGTCCAGTGGCTGCGCGCCTCCTCCTGGGCCGGCAGATCGGCGCCGTGTTCCAGCCCGAGCCGCTCGAGCCGACGCAGCTGCTCAAAGGGCGCGGCTGCAGCCATGCCCGCCTCAGCCCTTGAGGGCAGCGTCGATCTTGCCGAGGAGCTCGTCCTCGGTGACCGGCTTGGTGATGTAGTCGAGTGCGCCCTGACGCTTGGCCCAGATACGGTCGGTATCCTGGTCCTTGGTGCTGATGATCACGATGGGGATCGAAGAGGTCTCCGGGTCGCGCGTGAGCTTGCGCGTTGCCTGGAAGCCGTTGACACCGGGCATCACGATATCCATGAGAATGACGTCCGGGCGTTCACGGCGGGCCTTGTCCATGCCCTCGTCACCGTCCTCGGCGATGCTCACTTCGTAGCCATGCTGCTCGAGCATGGACTTCAACACGTGGGTCTCGGTGGGCGAATCGTCCACCACGAGAATGCGGGTCATTGCGCGTCCCCCCAATTGAAAATGCGGTTCGTATTCCTTTATGCCCCGCCGCGGGGCGCCGGGTGTCGAGGATTTGGTCTTTTACGCCGCACGTGCCAGATGCCGACGTATCGCGCCGAGCAGCTCGTCCCGGGTGAAGGGCTTGGTGAGGTACTGCTCGGAGCCCACGATCCGCCCTCGTGCCCGGTCGAAAAGGCCGTCCTTGCTCGAGAGCATGATCACGGGCGTGTCACGGAAAGTGCGGTTGTTCTTGATGAGCGCACACGTCTGATAGCCGTCCAGCCGGGGCATCATGATATCGATGAAAATGATCTCCGGCCGGTGATCGGCGATCTTGGCCAACGCCTCGAACCCGTCCGTGGCGGTAATGACCTCGCAGCCCTCTTTCCTGAGCAGCGTTTCGGCCGTACGCCGGATCGTTTTGCTGTCGTCGATGACCATGACCTTCAGACCGGTCATCCGCTTGTCTTCCTGTGCTGTCACCGGCTCCCCCGAGACGTCTTCCGGTGTACCGCCGCCCCGTCGCGACGCAGACAAATCCATTGTGCCGCCGAGTTTAATCACTCGACCACTGCGGTACAATCCGCAGCGCTATCCTTCGTTTCAGATCCGGGCCACAGACGAGGCACGCCATGTCAGTCACCCCCCTGGAGGCGGTCCCCCACCTCACCACCGCGCTCAACGGCCCCCTGCAGCAGCTCGAGAGCGTGCTGCTGGAGCGCCGCAGCCACATCGAGCGCTGGCTGCGCGAGCAATGGCGACGCACCCCCGCGCCATTCTACGCCTCCGTCGACCTGCGCAATGCCGGATTCAAGCTCGCGCCGGTGGATACGAATCTCTTCCCGGCCGGGTTCAACAACCTCGCCCCGGAATTCGAGCCATTGTGCGTGCAGGCCATCCAGTCCGCGATGGAGCGTTTCTGCCCGGATGCCTGCTCCGTGCTGATCGTCCCCGAGAACCACACCCGCAACGGATTCTATCTGCAGAGCGTGGTGACGCTCGAGGCGCTTTTCCGGCGCGCCGGCTACGACGTGCGAGTCGGCTCGCTGATCGACGATCTCGACGGTCCCACGCGCGTCCCCACGGCCGATGGTGACGAGGTCCTGCTGGAACCGCTCGTGCGTACCGGCGATCGCGTCGGCGTCGCCGACTTCGACCCGTGCCTGGTGGTGCTCAACAACGATCTCTCCGGCGGCCGCCCGGCAATCCTCGAAGGTCTGGAGCAGCCGGTGATGCCACCGCTCGAGCTCGGCTGGAGCAACCGGCGCAAAAGCGACCATTTCGCCCAGTATCGCCACGTGGCCGAAGAATTCTGTGAATTCGTCGGCATTGATCCATGGCTGATCACCCCGCTGCACCGGGATTGTGGCGAAGTCGACTTTCGCAACCGCGGCAACGGCGACGACTGCCTCACCCACAACGTCGAGCAGCTGCTCGGTGAGATCCGCGAGCGCTACCGCAGTCACGGCGTCGACCGCGAGCCCTTCGTCGTGATCAAGGCGGATTCCGGCACTTACGGCATGGGCGTGATGACCGCGCATAGCGGCGAAGAAGTCCGCCAGCTCAACCGCAAGCAGCGCAACCGCATGAGCTCGGTCAAGGAAGGGCTCGCCGTCTCCCGTCTGCTCATCCAGGAGGGCGTGCACACCAGCGAGACCTGGGGCCCCGCGGGCTCCTGCGCCGAGCCGGTGGTCTACATGCTCGACCACTTC
>CAZHBN010000055.1:0-17570 GCA_964530405.1 uncultured Ectothiorhodospiraceae bacterium | reverse complement strand
GCGAAGCGGCGTTCGCCGTTGGGCAGGCCCAGCTCGTAGCCCTGGCGGATCGCCCGCCGGGTGTCCTCGCCGCCGCTGGCCAGTGCGATCACCGAGGCGCCGGAATCGGCGGCTCGGGTGAGCGGTTCGGTGAGATTCGTGGCCTTGTAGGGGTAACGTGCGTGGCCGAGCACCCGCGCGCCGGCTTGCTCGGCGAGCTCACTGGCCGCGGCTTCGATGGATCGGCCGAAGGCGAAGTCGGCGGTGACGAAGAACCAGTCACGCCCGCCTTCCCGCGTGATCGACGATGCCACCGCGTCGGCCAGGGCGAAGCTGTCGAAGCCCCAGTGGAAGGCGAGTGGCGAGCAGTGTTCGCCATGCAATGATGAGGTGCCCGCACCGGTGGGCATCACGATGACGCCCTGTTCAGTAGCGTATTGCTGTACCGGTATGGCGGTGTTGGAGCGCACCAGGTCGGTGATCATGTCCACGTGGTGTTCCTCGACCAGCCGTCGGGCACCGGCGAGGGCTTGCTCGGTGTCACTGCCGTGGTCGACCGCGATGATGTTCACCGGCGCACCGGTGCGCTCGCCGTCGAATTCCGCGGCGGCGATCTCCGCCGCTATGACACTGCGCTGGCCGGCATCGGCGCGGGATAGGCCGGATAGGTCTGTTAGCACGCCGATGCGTATCTCTCCGTCGGAGAAGTCCGCATGGGCGGTCGCGGTCACGAAGGCGAGGGCAAAGGCTGCGAAGCCGCGCAGGTCCGTGCGCATGAGGTACCTCCTCCACTGACGGGCGCTTTTCATGGTTGTTGTGTAAAGCAAGCGGATGTTGCCAACCGTACTGGTGTTCTAATGTGACGGACTTCAAAAAAAGCAGTGCATTTCCGGCGACCCACGCGATGGTAGGCTCATGGCGCCCGGTCATACCGTCTCCACGAACAGCGAGGCCATGGAAACGATGACTCAACAGGCGCCGATGGTGCCCGCGGGCTCGCAGCGCGCCGAGCTCGAGGTCAAGATGAGCCGCTTCATCGCCCACGCCGAACGGGTGACTACCCGGGAGGCCGCAATGGCCGCGGTGGAGCGGTTACGCGGCGAATTCCCGGACGCCCGCCATCACTGCTGGGCATATTTCGTCGGTAATCCCGCCGGCGCTGCCAGCGCAGCGATGAGTGATGATGGCGAGCCTTCCGGTACCGCGGGCAAGCCGATTCTCAACGTCATCCAGCACAAGGGGCTGGGGGACATTCTCGTGGTCGTGGTGCGGTACTTCGGTGGCGTGAAGCTTGGGGCAGGCGGGTTAGTGCGTGCCTACGCGGGTGTCACTGAGCGGGTGCTCGCAGCGTTGCCGGTGGAACGACACGTGCCGCGCTCCACGGTAGTGATCCGAATGGATTTCGCCCACGAACAGGCCGTTCGCCACTGGGTGGAGACCCATGACGCGGCGATCGAGAACGTGGACTACGGCGACGGTGTCACGATATGCCTGACAGTGGCGGAGGCGCTCACCGATGATCTGGAATCGTTCTGTGCCGCGAACGCGATGACGCTCCAGTACCGCTGAGCGCACCGGAGCGACGCTTCGGCTAACGCATGTCGCAGGAGCCGTCCGGCGGTGCATGAATGCGGTCTCCCGCGATTCTGGCGACCGTACGGTAGTAATCCCAGGCGCCCTCGCTTTCCGTGGCCGGCTTGGCCTCCATGAGGAAGAAGTCGTGCACCATCAGTCCGTCTTCGCGGATGTGGCCGTTGCGCGCGAAGGCATCCTCGATGGGCATCTGTCGCAACGTCTCGGCTACGGTCTCGGCATCGTCGGTACCCGCCTCGGCGACGGCGCGCAGGTAATTGAGCGTGGCGGAATAGGTGCCGGCGTGGATCATGGTGGGCATGGCGCCGGAGCGTTCGTGGACCTGCTGGGCAAAGGCGCGGCTGGTCTCGTCATAGTCCCAGTAGAACGGCGTGGCGAGCTGCAACCCCTCGGCTACGTAGAGCTCGAGGCGGCGGATGTCCGTCACGAATGCCAGCAGTGCAGCGAAGCGGCGTTCGCCGTTGGGCAGGCCCAGCTCGTAGCCCTGGCGGATCGCCCGCCGGGTGTCCTCGCCGCCGCTGGCCAGTGCGATCACCGAGGCGCCGGAATCGGCGGCTCGGGTGAGCGGTTCGGAGAGGTTCCTGGCCTTGTAGGGGTAGCGTGCGTGGCCGAGCACGCGCGCGCCGGCTTGCTCGGCAAGCTGACTGGCCGCCTTTTCGATAGCCTGGCCGAAAGCGTAGTCAGCGGTGACGAAGAACCACTCATTGCCGCCGTTGTCGGTCACTGCCGAAGCCACCGCGTTGGCGAGGGCATAGCCGTCGAAGCCCCAATGGAAGGCGAGTGGCGAGCAGTGCTCGCCGTGCAGCGCGGAGGCGCCGGCGCCGGTGGGCATCACGATGACGCCCTGCTCAGTGGCGTACTGTTGCACCGGTATGGCGGTGTTGGAGCGCACCAGGTCGGTGATCATGTCCACGTGGTGCTCCTCGACCAGCCGTCGGGCACCCGCGAGGGCCTGCTCGGCGTCGCTGCCGTGGTCTACTTCGATGATCTCCACCGGCGCGCCTGCGCGCCCGTCGCCAAAGCGATCGGCGGCGATCTCCGCGGCGATGACACTGCGTTGACCCGCATCCCGCCGGGATAGGCCGGAGAGGTCCGTGAGCACGCCGATGCGTATCTCCCCGTCGGAGAAGTCCGCATGGGCGGTCGCTGTCAGGAAGGCGAGGGCGAATGCGGCGAGGCCGCGCAGCTCCGTGCGCATGACCTGGGCTCCTCCTCTGAGGGGCATTCCATGCTCCGGGTTGGTTTTCTGATGTTGGCTTTCCCTGCGTAAGGCCCGGGATAATGCCAATGGTTTCGATTATTTTTTGTGATTCATTTCAATTTTTTGGTGCGCCACCGGCCACCTGCTCGCCACGCGCCGCCTCGCCCCAGATCTCGTCGAGGCGGTCGTCACGTCCGCAGGCGAAGCGGTAGAACTTATAGCGCAGAGGGTTCTTGCGGTAGTAGTCCTGGTGGTAGTCCTCCGCCGGGTAGAATGCCCCGGCCGGTTCCACTACCGTCGCGATTTCTTCGCCGAAGCGCTGCGCGAGCGCCTTTCGTGTCCGTTCGGCTAGGCGCCGCTGGCGGTCGTCGTGGGTGAAGATGGCGGTGCGGTAGGAGGAGCCCCGGTCGCAGAATTGCCCACCGGCGTCGAAGGGATCCACGTTACGCCAGTAGACGTACAGCAGGCGTTCGTAGTCCACCCGTTCCGGGTCGTAGACTACGCGGACCGCTTCGTAATGGCCGGTGCCGCCGGCGCTGACCTCTTCGTACGTCGGGCGCTCCACGCTGCCGCCGGTATAGCCCGAAACCGTACGCTCGACGCCGTCGATCTTGTCGTAGGGCGGCTCCATGCACCAGAAGCATCCACCCGCGAAGGTCGCGACTGCGAGATCGTTCCCGGGCAATGGCGCGGCGGGCTTGCCCCCGGCAGCCAGAGCCGTGGCGGTGAGCGCGAGTGTGAGGATCAGAGACAGCCAGCGGCCGGTTGCTGCGGGCGTGAAGGCCGCCATGTCTTCGCTCCTGGATGTCCCGGGGCAGGTCACGTCTGTTCGCGAGGGTGGAAATCGAGCGCCAGGCCGTTGATGCAGTAGCGAAGCCCCGTGGGTTCCGGGCCGTCTTCGAACACATGACCCAGGTGACCACCACAGCGGCTGCAATGCACCTCGGTGCGTACCATGAAGAACAGACTGCGGTCCTCCCGCGTGCCGATGCTGCCGTCGATGGGCGCGTAGAAGCTCGGCCAGCCGGTACCACTGTCGTACTTGGTCTCGGCGTCGAACAGCAGTTGCCCGCAGCCGGCGCAGACATACGTGCCGGGTCGCTTTTCGTGGAGGAGCTCGCTGGAGCCGCGGGGCTCGGTTCCGGCTTCGCGGAGAATGGCGTACTCCTCTGCCGTGAGCCGTTGCCGCCACGCGCTCTCGTCTAGGGATATCGGAAAAGTTCCGCTGTTGCCCGTCGCACGAGCGGTGGGCAGTGCCTGGCGCACCAGCACCGGTGCCGCGATTGCGCCGAGGCCGGCGAGCAGGAGGCGGCGTCGCGTGATGGCCATCGCTCGCTCCCGTGGTGTGTCTGTAAGCAATTTGGACAATCCTCGACGACGCTGGTTCGCCGCCGGTTTGCGTTGACGGGCCGGGCGGGGCAATGTCACCGACAATGGCGTGGACACATGAGAGGAACGCCCGCATGGGCCAGCAATCAACCACCGTGCGCGAGCGCATCCTGTTGCTCGCCAGCCGGTCGCTTCGCCGCGGCCCGTCGGCACCGCTGCTTCGCTTCGTACGCCACTTCGAACCCTACTTCACCAGGGTTCTGCGCCCGGAGTTGCACGTGCTCGGTGGCAGTGCCCGTGCACTGCGCGGCGCCGGGCTGCTGCGCGAGTATCCTCATCTCCACGAGGCGCCGGCCGGGCGAGACGGCGGCCTGGTGGCCCTTGCCAACCTGCTGGTCGAAGGGGCACACGATCCGGACGTGGCGACGCGGGTCGTGTATCTCCTGGATCCGGCCGACGCGGCATCCATGTACCCGGACAGCCAGGCGTTGAAGCGCGAGTGCGTCGTGACCGGCACCCCGTTCCTCGCCACTTACGAGGCGGCAGCACAATGGTACGCCCTGCAGTGGGCGGAGGCTGTCTGCGAAGGGGCCGGTGGCGGTGAGTGGTTCGTCGACGGCGATACACGCCGGCGAGCGGCGATCCCGGGCAGGACGCCCGGCGACCTGGGCATCGCCCTGATCGCCCATGATGCGCTCAAGGGGCGGATGCTCGCGTTTGCCGAGGCGCATTTCGAGTGGTTGCACCGGTTCGGTCGGCGCTACGCTACTGGCACCACGGGGGGGTTGTTGAATGGCGAGGTCGCGCCGCGCCTGACCGAGGCATGGAAGGCGGACCGTGACGAGATGGCGGCGTTCCAGCGGCTCGGGGTGGTGCCACCGCAGCTGCGCGCCCGTGTCAACGACGGTATCCGGCTCGAGAAGGCGGCGGCGCGTATGGCTGAGCGGTTGGGCGGTGAAAGCTGGGTGCGCGGGGAACAGAGCGGCCCCAAGGGCGGCGATATCCAGGTTGCCGAGCATGTCCGCCGCGACGAATGCCACCTGGTGGCGTTCTTCGAGGATCCGCACGTCTCCCGGGAGCACGAGGCGGACATCCAGCTGTTGGAGCGCGCCACGCGAATCCCGGGGCGAACCGCGGTCTGCCTGCACGATCCCGAGACGGTGGAATTGTGGGCGCAGCGATGGGCCCTCACCGCGGACCCGCAGGACGGCGCGGCACCGATGACCCTTGCCGAGGCGTGTGCGCGCCAGTGGGGGGTGGATCTGATCGCCGCCGATGGAGCGGAGGCATTGTCCACGGCGGTTGCCGACTACCTCACCGCGCTGGTGACTCACTGTGCGGCGGCGAGGCCCGCCGCGACGCAGCGTATCCTGATTGGTGGCGGTCAGTGGTGCTCCCGGGTCAGCCGGGCCGTGCGTGTCGCCACCGATCGTGGCGATGCGGATGCCGCAGCGGTGGAGGCGGTGCCGGTCGACGAGGTTGCCGACGCGGATAGCGCGCTTGCTGCTGCCGGGGAGCTCGCGCGCCGCTTCTCGGGACGGCTGTGGCCCCGGGCATCCGCGTCCGTATCCTATACGGCGGCTGTGCTCGACGGCGGCGCATCCTGGCCGCCGCAGGCGGTGTTGTACCCGCGGCTTGGGGCCGTGCACGCGCAGGGTGCGGCCATTGTCATTGCCGATGACGATGCCGAGATTGGACGAGTGCGCGCTGTGCTCGACAGCGGTCTTGTGGATGTCCTTGCGGCACCGCGGACCACCGTGCGGCAGTTGCTGGTGGCAGAACATTGAAACGACACTTGGATTCGGTTCAGGCCAGCACCAAGTCAGCGGATGAGTGCCCAATCACCTACTTGGAGGGTGTATCGTGGACCTCATCCGAATTCTTCTCTCGATCCTGCTGCCGCCATTGGGCGTTTTCTTGCAGGTCGGCCTCGGGCTTCACTTCTGGATCAACATTCTGTTGACCCTGCTCGGCTACATTCCGGGGATCGTGCACGCCGTATGGATTATCGCGAGGCGGTAGACGGCAGTGGACCGGCATCCCGCGCTGCGGACGAGGTGGCGCTGCGCCGTCTGCGCCGATTCGCAACGTTCATGGATGCTGCCGTGCCGATTCCCGGCACGCAATGGCGTGTCGGTGCCGATGCCCTGATCGGGCTCGTGCCCGGCGTGGGTGACGGTATAACGGGGCTCATGTCGCTCTATCTGGTCGCCGAAGCCGCGCGTCTGGGCGTCGGTAAGGCCACGCTGGCGCGGATGCTCGCCAACCTCGCTGTGGACGCCGCCGTGGGGTCGGTGCCGGTGCTCGGTGACGTGTTCGACGTGGGGTTCAAGGCCAACCGTCGCAATCTGGCGTTGCTGGAGCGGCGCCTGCGTGAGCGTATGGCGCTCTGAGACCGCCCGGGGCCCGAATCGGGGCCCGGGCTCATGCTTGTTGCGGTTTAGCCGAGGATCAGTGCATCGTCGGCGACTTCCTCGCCGCGGACCTTCTCGAACATGTGCAGCAGATCCTCCACCTTCATGTCCCGCCGCTCCTCGCCGGCGACGTCGAGGACTACCCGGCCTTCATGAAGCATGACGGTGCGGTCGCCGTGGTCCAGTGCCTGGCGCATGGAATGTGTGACCATCATGGTGGTCAGCGACGACTCGCGCACGAAGCGGTCGGTGAGCTCCATGACGAAATTGGCCGTTCGCGGGTCGAGGGCCGCGGTGTGCTCGTCGAGCAGCAGAATGCGCATGGGGTTCATGGTCGCCATCAGCAGGCTTACCGCCTGCCGCTGTCCCCCGGACAGCAGGCCCATCCGATCGGACAGTCGGCGATCCAGTCCCAGGTTGAGCTCTGCGATCCGTTCCTTGAATGTCTCTCGGCGATTGCCTGCGACGGCTTGCCTGAGGCCGCGACGGTGACCGCGTGCCTGGGCCAGTGCCAGGTTTTCCTCGATGGTGAGGTTCTCGCAGGTGCCAGCCATCGGGTCCTGGAAGACCCTGGCGACCAGGCCGGCGCGCTGGGCGGTGGACAGCCGCGTGACGTCCTCGTCGCCAATCGTCACCTTGCCTGCATCGCAGCCGATTTCGCCGGCGAGGACGTTGAGCATGGTGGATTTCCCGGCGCCATTGGAGCCGATCACCGTGACGAATTCTCCGCGCGGGATTTCCAGGTCCAGCCCGCGTAGCGCGTGGGTCTCTATCGCGGTACCTGGATTGAACGTGACGTGGATGTTCTCTAGCCGGATCATGGTGCCGCATCGCCTCCCTTGTTCGCCGCGGCGGCACGCGCGCGGCGTTGCATGGCGCGTTTGGTGCGCAGCCCGGGCAAGGTCATCGCGACCACGACGAGCACGGCCGTGATCAGCTTGAGGTCCTGGGCCTGCAGGCCGATGAAATCGGCATTGAGCGCGAAGGCGACGGCGAACCGGTAGATGATGGAGCCGATGACCGCGCCGATGACCGCCCGTAGCACCGTTTTGGGCGGCAGTAGCGCCTCGCCGAGGATGACCGCGGCAAGGCCGATGACGATGGTGCCGATGCCCATGGTGATATCGGCTGCGCCCTGAATCTGCGCGAACAGTGCGCCGGCCAGTGCCACCAGGCCATTGGACAGCGCGATGCCGAGCAGTGTCATGCGCCCGGTGTGAATACCCTGGGCGGCGGCCATCCGGGGATTGGCGCCAGTGGCGCGCATGCCCAACCCCATTTCCGAGCCGAGAAACCGGTTTACCAGGAATACGGCTGCTAGCAATACCACGAGCAGAACGGCCGGGTTGATCCAGTAGAAGGGCAGGCCCAGGCCTTCGAACGGTGTGAAGACCGTGCTTTCACCGAGCAGCGCCGTGTTGGGTTTGCCCATGATCCGCAGGTTCACGGTGTGAAGCGAGATCATCACAAGAATACTCGCCAGAAGGTGGAGTATCTTCAGGCGAACATTCAGCCAGGCGGTCACCAGGCCGGCGAGGCAACCGGCAAGGAAGGCGATGGCGGTGGCGACGAAGGGGCTGACGTCGACCAGGATCAGGGTCGCGGCCACGGCCGCACCGAGTGGCAGGCTGCCGTCCACTGTCAGGTCGGGAAAATTGAGGATGCGGAAGCTCAGGAATACACCGATTGCGACCAGGCCGAACAGCAGGCCGGTCTCGACGGCGCCGAGAATGGCGATAAGACTCACGTGGGCGAACCTTCAGTGTCACCTTGTGGGTGGAGGACGCGGGCGGGACGGCCGGGGCCGGCGGCGGTTGCGCCCGACCCCGGCCGGCGCGGGAGTCTGCCCGCTGCGCCGGGAATGCGATGTGGGTTACTCGACCACCTCGTCGGCATTGTCGATCATCTGCTGGGGCAGATCGAGGCCCATGTCGCTCGCCGCTTTCGGGTTGACGTGCAGCAGGGTCTTGTCGACGAATTGCACGGGGATCTCGCCGGCGGATTCGCCTTCGAGCACGCGGGCGACCAGGGCGCCGGTCTGCCGGCCGATGTCATAGTAGTCGAAGCCGAGCCCCGCGGCGGCGCCACGTCCGACGATGCTGGTGTCGCCGGAAAACACGGGGATGTCCGCTTCCATACCTACCTTAGCTACCGACTCGAACGCGCTCATGAGGGTGTTGTCGGTGGTGACGTACATGGCGTCTACCTTGCCCACTAACGAGCGCGCGGCGGCCAGAACATCCGCGGTCGAGGGTGCCGAGGCCGTTTCGATCTCGACACCCTGTTCCGGCGCCAGTGCCTTGAGGCGGTCGACGAGTACGGCGGCATTGGCTTCGCCCGGGTTGTATGGCACACCCAGTGTTTGCAGCTCCGGGAGAAGCTTCTTGATGAAGGCGAGATGCTTGTCTAGCGGTGTCATGTCCGAGACGCCGGTGACATTGCCGCCGGGCTTTTCGAGGCTGTCGACGAGCTTGGCGTCCACCGGATCGGTCACGGCGGAGAAGACCACCGGAATCCGCCCGCGCGCGGCGGACACTGCTGCCTGGGCCGAGGGCGTGGCGATGGCGACGATGACATCCGGCGCGTCGCCCACGTATTTGCGCGCGATCTGCCCGGCGATACCGACATCACCCTGGGCTGTCTGGAATTCCCAGTCGAGGTTGTCGCCCTGGGTGTAGCCACGCTCTTCCAGCTCGTCGAGGGTGCCCTGGCGTACGGCGTCCAGTGCCGGGTGCTCGACGATGGAGGTGACCTTGACGGTGGCGGCCAGGGCGCTTGTGGCGCCGAGCGTCAGGGACAGCGCGGTTGCGCTGACGATGCCGCGAAGCAGATGCCTGGTTTGCATACCCCTCTCCTCAAACAGGGTGGTTCGTTCTGGGTCGTCCGGAGGACCGCCCGGTATATACACGCCCTGCCGCACGCGTGCAATCGCCGGGCCGGTGATGGTGCGGCGCAGCCGTGGCACCGCAGGCGCCACGGCTGCGTGGGGGCGTTTCTCCTGCCAGGACGCTAGTACCCGTAGGCCAGGTCGCGCAGGAACAGCGCGATGGGCGGGAAGAAGATCAAGAGCACCGTGGCCAGAATCAGCAACAGTATGAACGGCGGCGTGCCACGGACAACGTCCATGTACGGCCTTCGGAACACGGCAATGGCCGTGAAGATGTCGCAGCCGAACGGTGGTGTCGCCGAGCCCATGGCGACCTGCAGCGTCACCAGCGTACCCACCAGCACCGGGTCCACGCCTGAAGCTTCCACCGCGGGGGCGAAGATCGGCGTGAGAATGAGAATTACCACGATCGGGTCCACGAACATGCAGCCGATGAAATAGGCCACGCAGATCAGCCCGAGCAGCATCTCCGGATTCTGCGATGCCATGGCGAGGACGTCGCCGAGTACCTTCGAGGGTATCTGGGCGAACGAGATCATCCACGAGAATGCCGTGCCTGCGCCCACCAGCAGGAAGACCACGGAGGTGATGAGCCCGGTGGACAGGGCGATGGCGGGCAGCTCGCGCAAACTGATCACGCGGAAGATGATCACTTCGAGAATGAATGCGTAGGCGACCGACATGGCCGCTGCCTCGGTGGGGCTGAACATGCCGCTGTAGATACCGCCGATGACAATCACCGGAAAGCCCAGCGGCAGTACCGCCGAGCGTATGGCGAGACCGCGTTCGCGCCAGCTCGCCCGCTCGCGCGTGGGGATCCCCTTGATGCGCGAGTAGATGTAGCAATAGATGGAGAACATCACCAGTATCAGCAGGCCCGGGCCGATGCCGGCAATGAACAGCTCGCCCACGGAGGTGCCGGAGACCACGCCATAGATGATCATGCCGATGGAGGGCGGGATCAGCAGCGCGATGTCACTCGCATTGACGATCAGTGCAAGAGCGAAGCTGTCTTTGTAGCCCGCTTCCAGCAGCTTGGGGCGCAGCGGTCCGCCCATCGCGACCACCGTCGCCTGGGTGGAGCCGGAGACCGCACCGAAGAGCGTGCAGCTCGCGGCGGTGGTGATGGGCAGGCCGCCGCGGAGGTGACCGACAAAGGTGCTCACCAGGTCCAGCAACCGGTTCGCGGTATGGCCCTTGGTCATAAGGTCGGCGGCGAGAATGAACATCGGAACCGCGGTGAGCACTGCAGGTTGCACGCCGCCGATCATCTGCTGCATCAGCGTGGCGGGCTGAAGGAACGAGTAGAAAAACGTCATCAGCACCAGCGCCGCGGCGATCAACGGCACCATCATGGGGAAGCCGATGAGCAGCAGCACGATCATCGTGACTACGGTGGCTGTTACTTCCATTGCCGCGTTCCTTCCCCTATAGGCTCACGTTGTCGACCCCGGGGGCCTCTTCCATTTCGTCGCGCTTGTTGTAGGCCAGCCAGGGGCCCGCGCTGATCAGGTTGCGCAGACACGCGAGCGCGTACTGTACGCCGCCGATGAACAGCCCCAGCGGCACCCACATGTACACCACCCACAGCGGCATGCGCATGGCCGGGGTGACGCGGCCGCGTTGCATCACGGAATAGGCGTAATCGAACGCATACCAGGCGAGGTAGAACATCAGCGCGCCGGTGCACAGACTGGTGATGACCATCAGCACCTTGCGTCCGGTGGGGCCGAACATGTCATGGAAGGCCGACATGCGGATGTGGCGGCCGTGGCGCACGCCGTAGCCGATCCCCATGAAGGTCACCATGACCAGGAGCAGCTGGTTGGACTCTTCGGTGAAGGCGAGGCTGTTGTTGAATACGTTGCGGGCAATGACGTTGGTGATGCTCAGCACGGCCATGGCGAGCACGCCGGTGGCGAGAATAAACGACTCGACCATCTCCGTGCCCCGGTCTATCCAGCGGAAGACCTTGCCCAGCCCGCCCTTAGACTTGTTCTCGGGCATACGGGGCTCCCCTCTAGCGTTGTCGGATCTCACGTGATCGTAATCTCACCATAGCCGGTTGCAAGGTCTTTGGAAACGCCGTGTGCCGCGGGGCGGCAGACCGAATGAGGCTGTGCTACGGTGAATGTGCAGCACGACGGACAACCACAAGCCCAAAGAAAGAACGGAGGCTGTACGATGAAACGACTGCTTCGGACTCTCTGTGCGGGTACCGCACTACTGGCGTTCACTGCCGGCGCTCAGGAGTACACCTGGCGGTTCGCGCTAGAAGAGGTGGATGGCTCGGTACAGGACGCCTATGCCGAGCAGTTCAAGAAGCTCATGGAGGAGAAGACGGACGGCGCGGTGTCCGTGGAGATCTATCCCTACGGCTCGCTCGGCACTTCCGACCAGCTCACCGAGCTCGTGCAGAACGGCTCCATTCAGTTCTCGTTCGCCTCGCCGGGGCATCTCGCCACGCTGATCCCCGAGGTGGGCGTGTTCACGCTGCACTTCGTGTTCTCCGACAACAACGAGGTCAACCGCGAGGTCCTGCGTGATACCGAGGCCCTGCCGATGCTCGAGGAGGCCTATAGCGAGAAGGACCTGGAGTTGCTGGGGATCATCCCGGAAGGCTGGATGACCTGGACGGCGAACAAGCCGCTGAAGACCGTGGACGACTTCGACGGTCTGAAGATCCGCACGATGACTTCGCCGCTGCTGGTGAAGTCGTACGAGGCCTATGGGGCGAACCCCACGCCGATGCCGTATTCCGAGGTGTACAGCGGCTTGCAGCTCGGCATCATCGACGCGCAGGTGAACCCCATTTTCGCGATCGAGGAGATGAGCTTCTACGAGGTTCAGGAGGCGATGACCCAGGGCAAGCACGCCCAGTTCATTTCCACCGTGGTCACCAACCCCGGCTTCTACGAGGGTCTGCCGGAAGACATCCGTACCGCCGTGGACGAGGCGACCGCCGAGCTCCACGACTACATCTTCACGAAGCAGGCCGAGTACAACCAGGAGCGTCTGGAGTCCATCCGCAACAACAGCGATATCGAGATCCTAGAGATCACCGACGAGGCGCGTGAGGAATTCCGCGAGGCGAGCATGCCGGTGCGCGATGTCTACATCGAGCAGGCAGGTGAGCGTGGTGAGAAGATCCTCAACACGATCCTCGAGGACGTAAAGAAGACCGAGAGCGAGATGGAGGGCTGAGGCCTTCCGGATCATCCGACAGATCGAAGCGTGCAGTGAGGTAAGGTAATGGCGGAGACGCGATCCACGATGATGCCCCTGGATACCCCGGCGCCGGATTTCCAGCTCCCGGATACCGAGGGCCGATCGGTCTCACTGCATGACTTCGACGAGGCGAAGGGGCTGCTGGTTGCATTCATCTGCAACCACTGCCCCTTCGTTCGCCATATCCAGCACGAGTTGGCGCGCTTCGCCGACGAGTTCCAGCCCAAGGGGCTTGCCGTCGTCGCCATCAATAGCAACGACGCAGTCGCGCATCCGGATGACAGCCCGGAGGCAATGGCCGAGGAACGCCGCCGCGTCGGCTACAACTTCCCCTATCTCTTCGACGAAACCCAGGCGGTGGCCAAGGCCTACGGCGCGGCGTGCACGCCCGACTTCTTCCTTTTCGACCGCGACCGGCGTCTCGTCTACCGGGGCCGTTTCGACAGCAGTTCCCCGGGGCGCGCGGAGCCGGTGACCGGTGCGGACCTGCGTGCCGCTGCGAAGGCGATGCTTGCCGGTGACGAGATCAGCGCCGAGCAGTACCCCAGCCTCGGTTGCAACATCAAGTGGAAGCCCGGTAACGAGCCGGACTGACGACGGGCCTGGAACGCCACACCTCGGCTTGCCCGCTATGGCCATCCATGGGGCGGGGTAGGCGTATTTGCGCGGTGCCATGACGCGCCCGAAGGGAGTGCGCCAATCCAGAGTGGTGTTGCACTGCCTGCCGTAGCCCTCACTGCGGACTCGTCGCCACGCCTGGCGCTGGCGGGAACGGGGCGCATCAGAAATGCAGCGAAATGGCGCTTCAGGGCACTAGCTCGTTTCTACTTGGGTGGCCGTCGTCTCGGCTTCTGGCGTCATCCCACGGATATCCTCGCGGGGCTGCAACGCGAGCATGGCAACACCACATGCCGCCGCTGCCCAGAAGGTGGGGGCCAGACCGAGTCGCCGTGACTGACGCCCCGTGCTGGCATGACGTAGATGTTCCTGGCCGTGGTCACGGTAGCGAACACGGCGAATCCGGCCCACGCCAGCCGCCACTGCTCGCCCGCCAACAGGGCGAACGGCCCGGCAATGACCACACCCAGACTCGTCCCCGAATTGATGATGGTGTAGGTCCGGTTCTGGTGGCGTTGGCCCACGAGCTGGATCACCACATCCGGTAACGGTGGATAGGACAGGCCTGGGCTGGCCCCGGCCACGATAACGCCCGGCGCCAGCCAGGTGGGTGACGAAGCCAGCGCGATCAGGAACATGCCCAGGGCAGTGCAGCCACCGCCGAGGACGATCGGGAGCCGGGGGCCGGCGTGGCTCGCAAGCCATGACCCGAGTAGCGTGGCAGCGAGATAGCTTGCGCAGGAAGTGCTTGCGATTAGGCCGAGCCAGTCCGTGGATAGGCCGAAAGCGGTCTGAAAGTCCGGTATGAACAGGCGATAGGTGTAACGTGATAGCCCGTAGGTTGCGGCAACCACGGTAATGCTCGGGGCAATGACCTTGAGCGTTACCGCGTTGTTGTCGTCGACGGTTCCGTGCATGTTTGGGTATCCGGAATCGGCGCTAGCAACGCCGGGCGATTTGAAATGCCACGGAGCCGTCGCCGGTTAGGTCTTGGCAAAGCGCCTCGAGCACTTCGTTCGCGCGCTGAATTCGATAGGGTCCCGGATTCAGATCGGCGTTTCGATGTAGGAAGCCCCCGGGCGGTGGTGGATGCGACGTTAGCGGAGGGACACGCGCCCGGGGGAAAGGAGGCGGCGAGCAGTCACTAGCACGCCTCCGCCAGGAACAGGGTGCTGGACTCACTGTGCGGCAACCTGGAATCTGCACCACACACTGATGGCAGTAATCCGGAACGATAGCCATTCCAGTAGTGGTTATCGATATCCACCATAGGCTCGGCTGCCATAACAGTGATGCCGTGGCGCTGATGATCTCGTGGCATCGGAAATCGTCATGCCCGGAGAGGATTGCTTTTTCTGACCAGGGCGGCATCCATTTTTGCGTCCTCCACTAATCCCAGTGTGGTGCGAGCACCGCGAGCGGATTGATTGGGTGACCGAAGCCGGCCTGCCGCCCACGCGCTTATCCACTGCGGGTAAACAGGCGGGTGACCATGTGCCGGCCATGAGTCACCGCATCGGTACCGAGAACCGGAACGAGCGATGTTGCTCCCTCAAGAACGATGAACAGTTCTTCGCTGAGATCGTTGTTGTCGACCCGTCCGGAGATGGCCCAGAGCTCACGCAGCAAGGCGAGTAGATTCTGCTTGTAGTCTGCGGCCAGCTCATCGATTCGCGGTTCGTGCGCGGCGTACTCCGCGATCGCCTTGATGAGCATGCAGCCTTGCGGACCGGGCCCTTCCAGCCACGCGAAATGGGCGTCGGTGACAGCACACAACGGATCCTGACCGCCCCGGACAGCGTCGGTGATGGCCCGGTCGAGTTTCTCGAAGTAGCGATGGTGGCGCCGCCGGAGTACGGCCATCACCAGCGCTTCCTTGGACGGGAAATGGTGATAGAGCGTCATTCGCGCCACACCTGCCTCCCGGATCACACGATCGATGCCGGTGGCATGAAAGCCTTCCCGGTAGAAGAGCATTTCGGCCGTGTTAAGCAGGTTGTCGCGTTTCGATTGGGGCATGGTTGAGCCGATGTAGACTGAACGGTCTATATAGTACACACCCGATAAGTACGTTCAACCGACGAATGGTGTCTATCCGGTCAACGAAGGCCCACCGCCGCCCATGGACGGCGGTGTGGCGGGGTAGTGATTCGGCGTGGGGTGCGGCGCTGGAACAGGCGTCGTTGCGAGGGAGAGGGGGGCGTTACGTACGCATGCGTTGACGTACGGTGTCGACGCTTGCTAGTTCCTCCACGTCGTCCGCGTCCGGCAGCTTCGGGCGGTCGCGCTCGCGGTCGACAATGCACAGAAAGCCCAAGGGCTCCGGCATGGTGGCGTGGAACTGGTGATAGCTGCCCGGGGCGATGTAGACCACGTCGTGCAACGCGATGGGTTCGACACGGTCGTGGAGGATCACCTCGCCGCCACCGCGAATGACCACCACGGAATGCGGATGCTCGTGGTGTTCCAGTGTGGAATAACCGCCTGGCTGGATCTCGAAGTACCGTGTAATGAAGTTGAGCGCCTGCTCGTCGGCGCCTTCGCCGAGCAGCGTCTGTCGCGTAATCTCGCGAAAATGGGTGCCTTCGGTCTTGTATTCACGCAGTGGCACGTCCCAGCGGAAGCCGTCCGCGCGCACCACCTTGCAGCGGTCGTCGTGGCTCATCTCGCCTGCCTTGTGGCTTCGTTGAGTCTGCGGGCGCCGGCGGCGAGGTCCTGCTGCGCGTACAGGCTGCCGCCTATCAGCAATACCGTATCGCGTCCGTAGCGCCGTGCCCAGTCGCCGGCGCTGTCCACCGAGATACCTCCACCCGGCACCGGCAGGGCAGTGCGCAGGCCCGCAAGGGGGCGGCGCAGGCGGTCGTTGATCCGCTCGCAAAGGGCTCGGGAAAAGCCGAATCGGCCGCCGTGGTTCGGGTAGATCACGGCATCCGCGCCGGCCATGCGGAAGATGTCGCCGAGCAGCACATCGGCGGTGATCCCGTGATCCGGCCGGAAGTAGGTGCCGGTGAGTGCCGGGTGCGCCATGAGCGCCAGACCGAATTCCTCGCGCAGTGCGGAGAGCGCGTCCACACCGGTAACCCAGGCATTGACGAGCACACCGCGGCAGCCCGCCGATCGTGCTGCCTCGGCACGTGCCATCATGGTCGGCCACGGTGCGGTGACATTGGGAAAGTACTGAACGCTGCCGCCCTCGGCGGCGTTGACGTCGGTCACCGCCGCCTGGCAGCGCAGAAGGCGTTCGTCGAATGGCGCCGATGGCTGGTTCGCCAGCCCGTGATCGTCTTTCACGATATCCACACCGCCGAGGGCGAACGCGTGGCAGTGTGCCGCGAGATCCCTTGCTGAGAGGCCCATGGGCTTGATAGCCGTGGCCACAAGCGCACGGTCATGGACCCCGGTGAGTGCCCGGATACCGGAGATGCCGCAGCCGGGGCCGCCGAATGTGGCGAGTAGCGCTTCGGGCCACTCCACGTCCACCAGGCGAATGCCGTGCTTGAGCGAGATATTGCCGAAGAGCACGTTGAGCAGTTGGGTGAGCTCGTCACCCACCGCCGCCAGCGGGTAGCTGATGCGCGTCTGCCATACGCCGGTGTCGATGGGTTCCAGGGTCTCGACGCGTCCGACCATGGTCGCGGCGATTTCCTCGGGCACCACTGCCGCGGGCAGCTCCACCGTCTGTTCCAGTGTGATGTCGCGCGCCCGTGCTTCGGCGCTTTCGTCCGCGCAGGGGCGTATTTCGTAGATCGCCGTGAATCGGTTCGGATCGCTCATGGTCTTGCACCCACGGGTCGAGTGGCGCGGGCCGCTCGCGCGGCTTCGTGACGACCATGCAGGGTGAGCAGCCCCGCGCCGATGATGAACAGACTCCCGGCCACGGTCGCCAGACCTGGTACCTCCCCCCAGAATGACCACCCGAGCAGCGAACCGAATACCACCGACACGTAGGTGAACGGCCCGATCTGGCCGGCGGGTGCCAGGCTGTAGGCGCGTGTCAGGCAGAGCTGCGCCGCGGTGGCGCATCCCCCCATGAGCAACAGCCACCCGAGAGGTACGAGCCCCGGTGTCTGCCATGACCAGCTGAGCGGAATCGCCGTGATGGTGGTGGCGAACACGCCGAAGTAGAACACCACGCGAGGGGCCGGCTCGCTACGGCCCATCCGGCGGATCGTGACCTTGGCAAGCCCGGCGAGGAAGGCGCCGGCAAGGCCGGTGATGCCGGCGAGCGCCCAGCCCTCACTGCCCGGGCCGAGTACCAGGGCGCAACCGCCGAAGCCCAGCGCGATGGCGAGCCGCGCGCTCACGGGGATGCGCTCGCCGA
>CAZHBN010000054.1:13442-17641 GCA_964530405.1 uncultured Ectothiorhodospiraceae bacterium | reverse complement strand
GGAGACCTGTGTCGGCCGTATCCGCTATCTCGGGGTGATGCTCTACGATGCCGACCGCATCGAGGAAGCGGCCTCGGTACCCAACGAGCACGACCTCTATCAGGCCCAGCTCGACGTGTTCCTCGATCCAAACGATCCGGAGGTCATTGCCCAGGCTCGGCGCGATGGCGTACCGGATTCCTGGCTCGAGGCGGCGAAGGTGTCGCCCGTCTACAAGATGGCGATGGACTGGAAGGTGGCTTTCCCGCTGCACCCGGAGTATCGGACGCTGCCGATGGTCTGGTACGTCCCGCCGCTGTCACCCATCAGTACCGCCGCGGACGCCGGCCACATCGGTCTCGACGGCCTGATCCCGGATGTGGATAGTTTGCGCATCCCCATGAAATACCTGGCGAACATGCTCACCGCTGGCGACGAGCGCCCGATTGCCTCCTCGCTCAAGCGGATGCTCGCCATGCGGCTTTACAAGCGGCGTCAGACGGTCGATGGCGTCACGGATACGGAGCTGCTGGAGCAGGTGGGGCTCACCGAGGCCCAGATGGAGGACATGTACCAGATCATGGCCATTGCGGACTACGAGGATCGCTTCGTCATTCCCACCAACCACCGTGAGCTCAGCAGCGACGACCCATGGGGGGAACGCAGCGGTTGCGGCTTCAGCTTCGGCGACGGTTGCAATACGCAGGGTGTGACCCGGCCGAACCTCTTCGGCTCGAAGAACCCGCGCAAGCGTTCGTTCCCCAAGCGCGAGGATCTGTTGGCCCGGGCCCGCAAGGTTTCATAGGGAGAGCGCAACGATGCACACACTAAAAGTGATCGCCGCGCTTCTGCACTACCCGGACGAAGCCGTGCAGGCGCATGCGGACGAGCTGATCGAGGTGCTCGATGCCGAGGGCCTCGTGGGTGGCAGGACGCGCGCCGGAATCGTGGCCCTCATCGAGGATCTGCGCGACGGCGATCTCATGGATGCGCAGAGCCGGTACGTGGAGACCTTCGACCGTGGCCGGCAGCGTTCGCTGTATCTCTTCGAGCACGTCCACGGCGAGTCCCGCGACCGTGGCGCCGCCATGGTGGACCTGCAGCGGACCTACGCCGAGCACGGTTTCGAGATTGCCGTCTCGGAGTTGCCGGATTACGTACCGCTGTTCCTGGAGTTCTGCGCGAGTCTGCCGGACGAGCAGGCCCTTGCGTGGCTGGAGGAGGTGGGGCATCTGCTCCAGCTCCTCCACGCCCGGCTGCGGGAACGGGACAGTGCCTACGCGGTGCTGCTGGAGCCGTTGCTCGCGTTCGCCGCTGTGCCGCTGGATGACCCGGCGGTACGTGACATGGCGGCGGGCGAGGAGCGGGATGACACCGCAGAGGCGCTCGACCGCGTGTGGATGGAGGAGCCGGTGACCTTCGGCCCGGAAGGCGAGTGCGCGAGCAGTATCAATCGGCGCAAACCCGCCGTGCAGGCCGTGCAGTGGGGCGCGCCGCGGCGTGCGGGCAGTGGCACCTGAACACGGGAGACCATGACGATGTCGTTTCTCAACAATCTTCTTTTCGGCTACTACCCCTACATCGCGGGAACGGTCTTCCTGGTGGGGAGCGTAGTCCGCTTCGATATGAGCCAGTACACCTGGAAGACCAACTCCAGCCAGCTCTTCGATTCCAGCCGGCGCTTTCGCCTCGGCAATGCGCTATTCCACATCGGGGTGATCTTTCTCTTCTTCGGTCACCTGTTCGGTCTCCTGATGCCGCACTCGTGGTACCCGCTGTTCGGCCTGACACCGACGAGCAAGCAGCTTCTGGCAATGATCTCGGGCGGCCTGTTCGGGGCGCTCGCACTGGTCGGCGGCGCGATCCTGATCCACCGGCGACTGACCAACGAGCGGGTGAGGGCGAACTCGGGACAGATGGATCTCTTCATCCTGCTGCTGCTCTATGTGCAGTTGGTCCTCGGCATGCTCACGATCCCGATTTCCGCGACGCATCTGGACGGCTCGATGATGTTGTTGCTCGCCGACTGGGCCCAGCACATCGTCACCTTCCGGCCGGATGCGGCGGCGTACGTGGCCGAGGCGAACTGGGTATTCAAGCTGCATCTTTTCCTTGGAATCACGGTCTTCCTCCTGTTTCCGTTCACGCGGCTGGTGCATATCTGGAGTGCGCCGGTCTGGTACCTGGGGCGGAGCTACCAGCTCGTGCGCCAGCGCCAGGCCTGATGAAGCTCCCCGTGACGGCGTCGCACCGCCGTCACGGGGCCGCGTCGACAACGGAGGCCCCAATGAGCATTACCGTCAATGGCGTCGTAATCAGCGACCGGGCGATCAACATCGAGTCCGCTCACTATGAGGGTGGGGACATTCCCGAGCGGCACGAGCAGGCGGCGATTGCGCTCACTGTGCGTGAGCTGCTCCGCCAACGCGCACAGGCGTTGGGGCTCGCCGGCAGCGAGGACGATACTGCGGTGGATGCCGCTATCGATGCCCTGATCGAGGACGAAGTCGCGATTCCGGAAGCCGGTGAATCTGATTGCCGGGAGTATTACCGCAAGAATCAGGAACGGTTTCGCGATCCGCCGCGGGTGGTGGCGCGGCACATCCTGCTGGCCGCGTTACCGGACGATTTCGAGCGGCGCGACCAGCAGCGCGCGACTGCCGAAGCATTGATCGCGGAGTGCCAGAATGGCATGCCATTCGAGGCGCTTGCCCATGCGCATTCGGATTGTCCGTCCCGGGACCAGGGCGGTGAGCTGGGCGAAATCGCGCCGGGAGCCACGGCCCCGGAATTCGAGCGCGCTCTCTGGCGGTTGCCCGTCGGGCTCGCGTCCCGCCCGGTGGAGACACGTTACGGTTGGCACGTGGTCGAGGTGATCCGGCGCGAGGAGGGGCGCTTGTCCCCGTACGGAGAGGTGCGCGAGCGGGTTGCCGCGTACCTCAACGAGCGGGCGCGGCGGCGTGCGTTCAGCCAGTACATCCGCGTTCTCGCCGCTGACGCCGAGATCGAGGGCATCGAGCTGGAGGCCGCGGATTCCCCGCTGCTGCAATGACCCCGGGTAACCGGTACCCGGTGTCCGCCGGCGTGGGTTCATCGCGGTTTGCGCAGGAGCACGATCAGCAGGACCAGGAACGCCACGCTCCATAGTATCGCGGCCAGTTGCAGCGCAACGGCGGTATCGGGCCAGCCCACGCGCAGCACGGTGGCGGCGGCGAGCGCACTGACGCTGACGCCGATCCCCCGTAGGCGTTGTGCGTCGCCTCGGGCGCGAAGCAGACGAGTGCGCGCCATGACGGTGACGGCCAGGGTTCCCAGCGCGCCCACGGTGATGGCGTGCAGCGCCGTGGCGGGACGGAACGCCCCCGTCGTCAAGGCGCCACCGAGCAGCAGCAGACCGGCCACGAGCCAGGCATAGCCGACCCCTAGGTAGCGAAGGTCGTTGCGATCGATACACAGCCACAAACGCCAGCGCAGCAAGCGGGCGAGGGCCACGCCGCCGGCGGCAAGGAGCGCGAGCCCCGCCGCTGTGCGCCCGCCGGGAATGACCGCTGCGCCGACCGCGATCACGCATAGCAGGAGTAGGGCACCCTCGAGGCGCGGTTGGACACGTGCCTCGAGGTGATCGCCGCGCAATCGGATGTGGCCCGCCGCTGCCGGCGCGATCATGCGGCCCGCCATGAACAGCATTAGCGGCAGGAGCAACAGGATACCCGAGTACAACGCCTGCAGGCGCAGCTGCGGCAGGGTCGCCCCGGCCTGAAATGCGATGGCGACGACGCTGAATGCGACGAGTATGGCCGGCAGCGCCCGATTGCGCCATTTCTTCGCGGACTTGATGTATGCCGGCGCGACCACCGCCGCGAGCGCGACCGCGAAGGCGGTGTTGACCGTCCCCGTGACCGGGGATGCCGGTACCAGCAGAGCCAGGTACCGTGCACCGCCCCACAGCGCGAAGAGCCCGGCGAGCTTCCAGGGGTGAATGCGGTTTATGAGATAACCGGCAATGGTCGCGAGCGCGAATCCGAAGATGAGCTCGCGGGCGTGGTCCATCGGGCCAGCCAGCCCGGGGAGAAGTACCCGGCCGGTGATCATAGCATGGACGGACAGTGGCACGATGGCCGTTGCATGGGCGGCTGCTGCCGGAAAGAACAGGCGATGCGCGTTCGTGTGACGTGGCATACGTTTCCGATACCGATGGGGGGTGCCCGGAGATCGCCCGG
>CAZHBN010000054.1:0-13342 GCA_964530405.1 uncultured Ectothiorhodospiraceae bacterium | reverse complement strand
GCACAGGTTCGCCGCGGGCATCACACGTAGGCGATACGCAATTCTTGCTGATTCACAATGGTGAATATATGACGGAAATCATTGATTTCGAATCCTTTCTCGAGGCAGCCCGGCAGCAGGCCGAGCCGCAGCGCCTGCTCTTCGTGTTCCTCAAGGCAGTTCTCCCCGAGGATTATGACGCGGAGCAGGAAAGCCGCTTCCAGTCCGGTGAGGGTGGGGCGCTGTTGCCGGTGATGTACGTGGACAAGACGCTGGAGGAAGTGCCGAGCTTCCACGCTCTGGTCGAGGAGTCGCGGCAGATGGGCGAGACGTGGCAGCTTGTGCTCGTTGCCGCCATGGCCGGCCGTGACGGCCGCGTGCCGAGTTCGGAAGCCGCGGACGACGCATTGAAGACTATGGTGAAGACGGTTCACGCCGGTGGTGACCTTTCCGCGTACCTGGCCTTCAACGCCGAGGGTGAGCCGGTGCGGTTTTCCTAACGCCGGACGTACGGGAAAGGCGTTGCCCTGCAGTTACGAATCCGATCGCAAGGTCCTGGTGGCGACGTCTCCACCACGGGCTTACGACGCCCGGATCGGCCGCCTCGATGGCCGGGGGCGACGGCTGTATGAGTGACGAGAACGCCGCGACAGGCCTCGCAGACTAGCCTGAAGAAGGGAACGCTCGTGCGGCCCGGCTGCGGCGCAAGCGCTCTGACACGTGGCATCAACCAGTACAGGACGCTATCGCTTCGCTGCCCAGCTCGCCCGGGCCATGGCTTCGACCGCGGCGATTTCTTCGACGGGCACGGCGTCCGGATCGCCGTGTTCCAGCGGATCGTAGTGAAAGAGATAAAGCCGGGAGACGAACTGCGCGAACGGCAATGACGACTCACCGGGAACCTCACCACAGCCGTAGGTGGAAACCGTGACGCCGTCACCCAGATCCTGACCGCTGTCATTGTTGGGGTTGAAGAAGTAAACGCGCATGGCGTTGTCCTGATCCAGGGCCACGCGCAGGATGGAGATAGCGTGCCAGCCGACGAAACGCGCAGCACTATCGGTGACCGCCAGTCCGGCCGGTTGCGGGTGGATCATGGGCTGGCCGCCGTTGTAGAAAGGGTGGTACGTCGCATAGAAGTGGCGCACGAACCCCGGGTAATCCGACAGCATCCCCGTGTCGATACTCACGGCGAGACTCAGGCCGTGGCCGACCCACCAACCGTGGAATTCCGGGTTGATCCAGCGATGGGGATCGTCGTTTCGGCCCTGGCACAGCCGGCCCATCTCGATGTAGACCCGGTCGAGATGCGGTACCAGCACGGCGGAGACAGCGTCCACGTCCCGAGGCGGCAGCTGAGCCAGGCCGGCGCTGAGCTCGCGCGAGGAAATGCGCTGCCCCTCGAAGGCGATCGCGATCTCGCTGTCCCGTGCCGCCCATGCCACCATTTGCAGGAGATAGTCCGGGTCGTTGTACGCCCACATGGAGATGGCGCGTGCAGACTGGCAGGTCGGGTTGTTGCCCTGGCCCACGCCGAAGGGCAGGCCGAGAACGTTAAGCACGTCGGCGAGCAGGTGAACGCGGGCCGACCGGGCGTTACCACACGCCTGCACGATTGCCTGCTCGGCTTCGCTGGCGAGGGGCAGTCCGATCTGCCGCCACAGTGCCGGCGCCACCGGCGGTGCGTAGAGGATGCCGCGCTCGAGTAGCATGGCGAGACCGTAGATGGCCTGGGCCGTCTCCGGGAAAACCGCCTCATCGATGAGCCGACCCGCGAGCTCGGGATAACAGAGCAGGACCTCCCGGCCGGTGCTACTGAGGCCCAGGGCGGCGGGTACCAGGTCGTCACCGCGCTCGCGGGCATCCCGCAGGAATACCGCGTGATACGCCGAGACAAGGCCGGTATCGTGCATCGCCCGGGCGAATCCGCTCGCCTCCTGTTGCCGGGCCGCAGCGTCGAGTCCGTCGAGGCGCTGGCGATACGTTTCGAGCCCGGGGTCGTCCATGCTCGCCTGGGTGGGCCCGAACAGTGCGCTGACCAACCGGTCGGCTCCGCGCCCGCCGCCGTTGAGCGACAGCGCCGGGTCGTTCACGCAAACGGCGATCTGCGTGATCATGGATTTGACGACGTCTGCGCGAACCGGACGCTGGGAGAGGATGCGCCAGGCCTCATCGATGAGCCGGTCGAGGATATTGTCGTAGCCGATGTGGGTGACCAGGAATTCGAGCAGTCTGGGTACGATCTCGCCGAGCCCCTGGGGTCGGGCGCGCTGGGCTTCGGCGCCAGAGGCGTATAGCAGATCGAGATTCAGGGCGAGCACTTGCGCGAGGTAGTGCTGTGCCCCCTCGCTGGAAATGGTTGGATGGCGGTACTCGCCGAGCGCGACGGCGAGCAGACGGATATCGCTGAGGCACTCCATGAGCACGGCGTCGCCCGAGCCCGTACGCAGCGTCTCCACGGTAAGGCTCGGCTGCAGCACTTCCGGTGTGGCCCAGTCACTGCCGGTAAACAGACCCGCCGCTTCGATTGTGGCGATACGCTGATACAGCGGCTCGACACCGTCGCTGAGCAGCATCAGCCGGCGCGCCACATCCAGAAGCGGCGCCGTATGCGAGCCCTTGGCGAAGGAGCGGGCGTTCGTCAGACGCTCGATGCGGGCATCGAGCTGGTCACACAGGCGTCTGAGCTTCTCGCCGTCAGCCTCCGCGTCGTGCGGTGTGGACGTCATCGCAGCCGGTCCTCTGCCATACGATTGATCTCGTTGCGCCTGGTGCGTTCACCAATTCGATCACGGTAATGCCGGGGGTCGGAGTGCTGGTGCGGTTCGGTACCACGCGCTCCTGACCCGCGAGGCGGCTGACTCGGATGCCGCAAGCCCCGGAGGTAGTGTCGCACCATGACCTGTCGAAGCGACACAGCGCCCGACAGGCTACCTGATATGTGGCATTACCCGTGATCGGATTAGTAGCACAATGCACGCGGCCGCCGCCACTGACGGCGGCGGCCATGCGCGAGCTCACACGTAGAAGTCGAGCTCTTCCTGATGCTTGAGCAGATCGCGTATGCGATAGGGGTCGTCCCCGAAGAAGAAGATCAGCCCCCAGTGCGTGCCGAAGGCCGTACGCTTGGTGACGATTTCCTCGAGCGGTTGTGTGAGCTCGTGATAGTCGTAGTACTCGTGGTTCTCGGTCTCTTCGGGGATCTCCAGGCGGCTGACAACGCGATGGCGTGGATAGACCCCGAATGAGCCCGCGTAACCCTTGGCGTCGACCACTTCACGGGGGAAGAACGCTTCCACTTCCTCCTCCGTGGACTTGGGATCGAAGCAGACCACCAGGGCCTGGTAGGCATTGAAGCCGTATACGCGCTCGAGCAACTCGAAGACCTTGAAGCCGGGCGGCCGGTAGGCCACTTCACCGAAGTACATGGTGCCGTCGGCGGTCACGAAGTATTCCGGGTGAATGAAGCCGAACTCGATGTCGAACGTCTTGATGAGCTTCTCGATTTCCTTGGTGATCAGGTTGCGCCAGCTCTCCAGCTCGGGCGTGGCGGGCACGAACACGGAGTAGCCGAGCGTGACGTACTCCGAGATGTTCAGGAAGCGAACCTTGCCCTTGTATATCCACGCTTCGACCGCGAACTCCCAGCCGTCCAGGTGGCTTTCCATGAGCAGCGGGAATTCCTCCTCGGGGATATTGTCGACCTCGTCCGGAGTACGGATCATGCGATGGCCGAGGCAGCCCGCCTTGTCGAACGCCTTCAGGTGAATGGGATCGTCCGGGTCACCGTCGAGCTTGAGCAGCGTCTGGTTGACGCGTTTGAGGAAGCGGATGACGTCGTCCTTGTCGTGAGCCTCTTCGAAGATGCCGACGCGAATGCCCCCGAGCTGGGCTCGGCGTTTCATGAGCGCCTTGTCGCGGAACAGCACCGCCTGGCCGTGGAGGCGGGGATTGTCCATGAGAACGGCGTTGATGGCGCCTGCCCATTCCACGGTTTCCTCGAACAGGGGGATGGCGACATCCACGCCCTTGTCCTTGAGCAATTCGGCGATTTCCAGGGAACGATCGTTGAGGCGTTCGAAGTCCCAGGAAATGAACGGTATGTCGTGCTGCTCGGCGTACTCACGTGCCCACTCGGGCGCGACCACCACGTAGCGTCTATCGAAGCGGTCCACTGCGTCGATGGCGCCCAGGCTCCAGCCGAGCAATGCGACGTAGCCCTTCTCCGGGTTCTTCTCGCTCATGCCGATGCACCTCTCCTTGCCGGGAATATTGGCGCAATCGCCGCACCGCGCGGCGCTATCGCGCACGTACCCATTGAGTCTAGCAGCGCACTGGCGCAGCACGTCCGGGACGGTAGGTGGTCCGTGGAGGGGCGCCACGGACGTCTGCCGGCCGTCGGAATACCTTGTGGGTGGCGCCCGGGAACACTGGTCATGGGTTGAGTACCATGTAAACTAAACTGTGATTTAAATCACAGTAAACGGCCGCCGTTGACGTCAATCGCGGCTAGCCAACAGGGGGCGGGGATGCTCGTCTACAGGCGCCCATATCGGCGGCGGCGTGCCGACAGCGGAGTGCGGGCACTGTGCGCGTGGTGGCGGGCGGTGCACTCGGCGGAACACCGTGCGGCGAAGGCAGAGGATTTCGGCCTGTTCGCGGTGTTCGCCTCGGTGATCACCGCGGCGTTCGTGGCGAGCACCTGGGTTTGGGACTACGCCATCGATCCCGTTCACATGGTGGATGCGTTCGGCCTACGCATGGTGCAGACCGCCGCCGTCATGGGGCTGGCGGTGGTGATGTATCGGGCACCGGCGGGGTGGGCCGCGAGAGTCGGGCTGCTGGTGGTGCCCGCGTTCGTGCAGATTACGTTCATTGAAGTGCTGACCCGGCTGGATGACGGGCCAAGATTCGGCATGGGCGGCTTTCTCTACTTCTTCATTTTCGTGCCTTTCATGGCGCAGGCGCAGAGCCTCCGGTTCAACGCGCTGCTGTTGGCGCTGTTGGCGTCGTTGCCGAATGTCTGGTGGCTCGCTGGCGTCGGCGGTCATCTCGACCTCAGCGTCTACAACGCTTACATGTGGATGGCTTACCCGCCGGTCGTCTTGATCCTGGCGGGGGTGGAATACCTGGTGGACCAGCTCTACCGGCACCGGGCCCACCTGGCGAGAAGCGCGGATACGGATGCGCTCACCGGATTGTGCAACCGCCGTGCCTTCCTCATGGAAAGCCGCCGGTTGGTCAGCCGCGCATGGCGGGAGGGAAAACCGGTCAGCGTACTGTTCGTCGATGCCGACCATTTCAAGGCGATCAACGATCGTTATGGCCATCGCTTCGGCGACCAGGTGCTGCGCATCCTTGCGCAAAGGATCGCGAGCATGAGTCGCGCAACCGATCTCGTGGCCCGCTATGGCGGCGAGGAATTCGTGCTGCTATTACCGGATACCGATGCCGCCACCGCCGAGCGCGTCGCCGAGCGTATTCGCCGTCACGTCGCCGGCGACCCGATCGAGGCAGTGGGCGACACGCACGCGCCTTCGGTCGAAGTTACCGTGAGCGTGGGAATGGCGACCGCCATGCCGGATGGCTGCAGAACGACCCTGGATGACCTGGTGGAAGCCGCCGACGGGGCGCTTTACTCGGCCAAAGGGGGCGGTCGCAACCGCACGGACTGGGGGTCCGAGGCAGGCGGCAGCCGTCGGTATTCATCCGAGCGCTAGGACCGGGCGATCTCGCGGTCCCGGAGCACACGGCGCATCACCTTGCCGGTGGTCGTCAGAGGTAGCTCGTCGACGAACTCCACCGCCCTGGGGTATTCGTGTGCCGCGAGGCGGTCGCGCACGAACGCCTGGATTTCGCGCGCCAGCGCTTCATCGGCGCGGGTGCCCTGCGACGGGACGATGAACGCCTTCACCACCTCCGTGCGAAGCGGGTCCGGGCTGCCGATCACCGCGGCCATGGCCACGGCTGGGTGCTTGAGCAGGCAGTCCTCCACCTCCGCCGGACCGATGCGATAGCCGCCACTGGTGATAACGTCGTCCATGCGTCCCAGGTGGTGGATATAGCCGTCCGAGTCCATTCGCCCCATGTCGCCGGTGCGCAGCCAGTCGCCGGCGAACTTTTCCTGTGTGGCGGCCTGATTGTTCCAGTAGCCGAGGAACATTACCGGGTCCGGCCGGCGGACGGCGATTTCACCGTCGCCACCGGTGGCGACGGGATGCCCGGCCTCGTCGATGATCGCCACCTCGTGACCGGGGACCGCGCGGCCCATGGCGCCGGGGCGTACCGGCATCAGCGAGGCACAGTTGGCCACGACCAGATTGCACTCGGTCTGCCCGTAGAATTCGTTGATGTCGAGGCCGAACGTCTCCCGACCCCATTGCAGTAATCCTTCGCCGAGGGTCTCGCCACCGCTGCCAATGCTGCGCATACGCAGGTCGAAGCGTTCGCGGGGTGCCTCCACCTGACGCATGAGCTTCAACGCCGTTGGCGGCAGAAAGGCGTTGCGGACGCGGTGGCGGGCGATGAGGTCGAAGGCCTCTTCCGGGTCGAACTTCGCCGCGCGGTGGGCGAGCACCGGCACGCCGTGGTGCCAGGCAGGCAGCAGAACGTCGATGAGCCCGCCGATCCAGGCCCAGTCTGCCGGCGTCCAGAACAGGTCCCCTGGCTGCGGGAAGAAATCGTGGGGCAGCTCCACGCCGGGCAGGTGGCCGAGCAGGACGCGATGGGCGTGTAGCGCGCCTTTCGGGTTGCCGGTAGTGCCCGACGTATAGATGATGAGCGCCGGATCGTCGGCCGCCGTGGCGACCGGCTCGAACCGGTCACTCGCGCGCTCAGTGAGATCGGCGTAGCCCAGCGTCCCCGCATCGTTGGGTCCGTCGACACTGATCACCTGCTCGAGCGCGGGCAATTCGTCCCGTACGGCGGCGACCTTGTGCAGGCTCGCGTGGTCGGTGATCAGCGCCCGGGCTCCGCTGTCGGCGAGTCGGTACGCCAGCGCATCTGGCCCGAACAGCGTGAATAGCGGCAGGGCGATGGCTCCGAGCTTGTAGGCGGCGACGTGGGCGATCGCGGTCTCGGGCCGCTGTGGCAGGAGTATCCCGATGCGGTCGCCGCGGGCCACACCGAGGGCGCGCAGTGCGTTGGCGAGCTGGTTGGACCGCGCCGCAATGTGCGCGAAGGTATATCGTTCGGGCTCGTCGTGGCCTTTATCGTAGATCAGCGCGAGCCGGTCCGGGTCGCCGGCATGGCGATCGACAATGTCGACACCGATATTGTAGTGCTGCGGTATTTGCCAGCGGAATCGGCTACGCAGCGAATCGTAGTCGTTGGTTCTAGTGAGCATGTGTCTCTCCTCCCGATGCATCCCTGCGCCCGGAAGGAGTATGGAATACCTGCGGCGCCGTGTGGAGGCCCCGGCGCCCGGGTCAGGCGGTGGCGTCGTGAGTCGCGATCCACCAGCGATGACCGCTCGGGTCGATGAAGCTGCCACGGCGATCGCCGTAAGGCTGGGCGGAGGGCTCGGTGTCAGCGGTGGCGCCGGCCTCCAGGGCCCGGCCGTAGGTGGCATAGCAGTCCGGCACGTAGACGTGGAGGTCGACCGGTTGTGCATGGGGCGCCACCGGTGGCTGACCGAGCATCACCACGGTATCGTCGATGAGTACCGCCGCGTGTGCACCGCCGTTGCCGCCGGTGTGGTGGCGGAGGAGCCGCGCGTCGAATACCCGTTCGAGGAAGTCGATCTCCGCGGTGGCGTCTGCAACGATGAGGTAGGGGGCAACGCTCTGCTGGCCTTCCGGGACATAGTCGCGAGTCATAGCGGCTCTCCTGTGCGTGTGTCGATCCGGCCGCTAGGTTAGCGCCGGCGGTTGCGCCCGTATTGGAAAAATCGGCAACCCATGTTCCCTGGCGTGCTCACGTCGGTATGTGGTTGCGTTCGGGCAGCCTGGCCGTGGCATACGCCGCCGGCGTCATGCCCGTGAACTCGCGGAACTCCTGGATGAGGTGCGCCTGATCGCAGTAGCCGTATGCCAGTGCGAGACGGGACCAGTCTGAGCAGTCACTTTCGCGAATACGCCCGATCGCGTGCTGGAAGCGGCGCACGCGTGCGTAGGTCTTCGGTGGGAGACCCACAGCGTCGCGGAAAAGATCGGTGAACCGTCGGTGACTGTAGCCGGTGCGCTCGACGATCTCTGCCACCGACGGGCGGCCGTGATGCGCGTCCCATGCGGCGACCGCCGCCGTGACCACGGGAGAGGGCTGCACGCCAGAGACGAGACGATGGGTGAGCTGGGCTTCGAGCCAGCGGATACGCGCGTCCACCCCCGGGATGTGCCGCAACGTCTGGATCCACGCCGCCGTGTCCTCATCCAAGATATCCCCAAGCGCGGCGTTCGTGGCCTTCAGGCATGTCGCCGGTACGCCGAGCAGTGCCGTTGCGGCGCCGGGGCGCAGTACAACGCCCATGGTCGTCGCGCGGCTGGTGGATTCGAGTACCAGATACCCTGGTCGCACGCCGGCGACCACGACCTCACCGAGCGCGCGTGCCTGGTGGCTGTTCAGGCCGTCGAAGACGTGGAAGGGGTGGTGGTCGAGGTTGAGGACGATGGCCGAATGGCCGGTAGGTAGAATGCGTTCCCTGGATGTGGTCGGAACGTATGCATCCGTGTACCAGATGCAGCTCACGAATCCGGCGAGCCGTCCACCCGGTGTGTACATGCGTTCGGCCATCGCATCAGCGTCCGTGTGACAGGGTTACTAATCTTCTCAGAGGTATTGTCATGCGTCAGCCGGTCTGTGCGCCGATGGGGCGGCGTTGCACTCGCTTGACGTGACCCCCGGCCACGCCGGCGCGAGCGCGCCTTGCCCCCGAACCGCTCTGGCGCTCTGACACATGACAATACCTCTGAGAAGATTAGTAATATCATGGTACAGCTCGTCTGAGCGATGTGGCCAAAGGTCGATGTACCGTGGGCGTCGACGCGAACCGGGGATTGTTTGGTCCGATGCGATGTGAGACGGGGTGTTCGACGTCGCCGTGAAGGAAGGAAGCTTGAAACCAACGCGCGCGCGTACCGAGGCACAAAAGCGTGGCCGGCGCGAGCAGATACTGCAGGCGGCGGAAACGCTGTATCTCGAAAGCAAGGGCTACGAGGCCGTGAGCGTTGCCGAAGTGGCGCGGGCCGCCGGCGTTGCCAAGGGCACGGTATACCTCTATTTCGACACCAAGGAAGCGCTATTCCTGGCGTTGTATGACCGTGTCTCGTCGGCTTGGTGCGCCAATGCGCGTCAGGCGCTGGAAGCCGCACCGGGGATCGAGCCGGTGGCGGAGGTGGTGGACGCATTTGCCACGGCTTGTGATCGTGTGCCTTTGCACGCGCGGCTCAACGCGATTCTGCATGTCAGCCTGGAACCCAATGTGCCCCCCGATGCGTTGCTGGCGTCCAAACGGGGGCTGTTGAGCGATGTCGACGGGATGACGCCTGCGCTGTGTCGCCTGCTGGGACTCGCTGACACGCTCGTGGCCCGTGAGCTGGTTCGCGAGGTCTACGTCGTGCTTATCGGCGCCCACCACAATGCGGGGCAGTCGCCCGCGCTCGCGGCAGTGTATGCGGAGCCGGAAATGGCGCCGCTGCGAGCGACGTTCGATCCGCTTTTCCGTCGATGTCTGTCCCACACGATAAAGGGATGGCTCGCGACCCCGGATGCGGCGAAGCCCGGTGCTCCGCCGCGTGAGAGATGAGTCGCCGGCAGTTGCCTATTGCTGTGATGCCGGCTCGGCGACCTTGACCACGAGCTTGCCGAAGTTGCCGCCTTCGAGCATGCGCAGGAAGGCGGCTGGCGCCTGCTCGAGACCGTCCACCACGTCCTCGCGGTAGTGGATTCGGCCTTCGGCGAGCCATTGGGACATTTCCCGCTGGAAAACCGGGTACTCGTGCTGGTGGTCCATGATGATGAAACCTTGCACCTTCAGCCGCTTGACCAGCATTTGCCGCCAGATCAGCGGGCTGCGGTCGGGGCCGTCGGGCAGCCCGGCATCGTTGTAGTGGGCGATGAGGCCGCACAGGGGGATTCGCGCATGCTCGTTGAGTAACGGCAGCACGGCTTGCTGGACCGCACCGCCGACGTTCTCGAAGTAGAGATCGATGCCTTGCGGGCACGCCTCGGCGAGTTGGTCGGCGAAGTCATCCGTTCGGTGGTTGATGCAGGAATCGAAGCCCAGCTCGTTCACCGTGTACCGGCATTTTTCGTCGCTGCCCGCGATGCCGACGACCCGTGCCCCGCGTATTCGCGCGATCTGGCCCACGACGGACCCGACAGCGCCGGAGGCCGCGGCGACGACCACGGTTTCGTCCGGTTCCGGTTCACCCACCAGGCGCAGGCCGGTCCACGCCGTGAATCCGGGCATGCCCAGTACACCAAGCGCCAGCGACGCTGGCTCCAGATCGGCGGGCAGCTTTTGAACGCCACTGCCGTTCGAAATCGCGTAAGTTTGCCAGCCGTTCTCACAGATCACGCGCTCGCCGGGGGAGAAGTCCGCCAGGTTCGAGCTGACGACTTCAGCGACGGTGCCGCCGCCCATGACATCGTCCACGGCGATGGGTTCCACGTACGAGGGTGTGTCGTCCATGCGCCCGCGCAGATAGGGGTCGAGGGAGAGGTAGAGCGTACGCAGCAGCATCTGGCCCGCCCCGGGTTCCGGCACCGGGGTGGTTTCCTGACGGAAATTGTTGACGTCCGGTCTCCCCTGAGGCCGGCCAGCGAGCACGATGCGGTGATTCGTCTGCGAGGTCATAGCTTAGAGCTCCTGAGCCGTGGGACGGATGACGATTTCGTTGATGTCCACCTCCGCCGGCTGGGAGACGGCGTAGCCGATGGCGTTTGCGACGCTCTGAGGGGAGATGGCCGCTTGATAGAGCTCTCGAGCCCGTTCGGCGATTCCCGGATCGGAAATGTGCTCGGGCAGCTCGGTGTCGATGGCACCAGGCGAGAGAATGGTGCTGCGTATGGTCGCACCGCTTTCCTGGCGCAACCCCTCGGCAATGGCGCGCACGGCGTACTTCGTTCCGCTATAGACGGCGCCCGCCGGCATGACCTTGTGCCCGGCCACCGACGACAACGTGATGAAATGACCGTTTCCTTGTTCCTCGAACTGCGGCAGCGCGGCATCGATGCAGTAGAGCACCCCCTTGATGTTCACATCCACCATGCGCTCCCATTCGTCGACCTTGCGGGCGGCAAGCGGTGAGAGCGGCATCAGCCCCGCGTTCGCGACGACCACGTCCACCCGGCCGAATCGCTCCACGGTCGCGGTGATCAGCGCGTGAACCTGACTGCGGTCGGTCACGTCGGTCACGCGGTAGTCGGCCTCACCACCGGCTTGCCGAATCTCTTCGGCAAGATCGGCGAGACGATCCTCCCGCCTCGCTCCCATCATCACGCGGGCACCATCGGCGACGAGTCGGCGCACGGTCGCGGCGCCGATGCCGCTGCTCGCGCCGGTGATGGCGACGACCGGGGAATGTGATGTGCTGACGGTCATGGGCTTGCCTCCTGTAATTTAACTGACCAGCGGTCAGTTATGTGAGGTCGCATCGACAGGATTCAAGTCCGGGGGCTGAATGATTGGCGCCGACGCGCTCTCCGGTGAGGTGACGCCGGCCTGTGGTCGGGTCGGTGACGACTACGCGAAAAGGTGAGCGAAGGTGGCGGGCGATGGGTCGGGCAGGGTAGTCTGAGCGGTAATACGGGGAGTCGGCGTATATCGTCGGCGCGGGGACGGAAGCAGAAGAAGCGATGAACGGAAAGCCTTATGCGAAGCGGGCCGTGGCGTTCGCCGAGGCGCTCGTGAAGCAGCAGTTCGAAGCGGCGTACGCCATGCTCGGCGACCGGTTGCGGGAGGAGCTATCTCCCGCGCAATTGCGCTCGCGTTATGAGGCCATGATGGGGGCTGCCGTAAGCACTGCCCCCGTGGTAGAGCTCGTAACCACCATGGAGCAGTGGCCGGGCCGTGAGCCGGACGACGCGGGGTGGGCGTACGTCGCCATCGCAGGCGACTTCTTTTCCGAGGCGGTTACCGTCGTGGTTGAACACGCTGGCAATGGGTTCGCTATTCGGGATATCGAATGGGGACGCCCGTAAGCGGCTCGTTGCCTCGTTGCCGGGGAGTGTCGGACGGTTTCATACGTGCGCTTCCCCGGTATGCCCTGACCGGTCTGTCGGCGGGACAGGCACGGCAGAGCAGCATGACGCCATTCGAGCGTCTTTTTCATTTGAATCGAATAATAAGGAGATAGGGACGTGAGCAAGTTCGCTGCGATTAAATCTGCTGGCACCAACGGGGTGAATTACGATGTCGGGAACGACGACATCGTCAACAAACTGGAAGCCTGGGACGCACAATACGGTATCGAGGTCTCGGAGATCTCGCAGGACAGTGTCAAGGTCACCTTCAACGCGCTGCCGGATGATGTGGCGGGCTTGGCGAAAGAGATCTACGAATTCTGCCCTGATGTTATCGATCAGGGCTTCGGCGTCATGGACGAAATGGTGGAGATGATGGAGGAGAGCGGTCAGCCGCTCGACCCCGCAGTTGCCGAACTCGTCGAAGGCGTCGATTTCGACGATGATGATTTCGGCGAAGTACTGCTGCAGCGTTCCCTCAGCTCGACGCGCGCGGTAACCCTGTGGTGGGATTGATGTGAGAAGGGCGACAGCGACGTCCCTGAAATGCCGGTGATTCGGCCGATGCGGTTGCCGTCGTTGCGACGTTTACCGGTAATTGCGTGGGTTCGCCCAGGCATTGTGGGCACTGAACGAGGGGCCAGTGGAGAAAACCGGTACGGGAGAGCGGATCCGACCGTTGACGACCGCGGATGCAGCATCGTTCAAGGCCTTGCGCCTCGCCGGCCTTCGCGAATGTCCCGTGGCGTTCGGGGCGAGCTATGAAGAAGAACGCGCCGGTACGCTGGCAAACGTCTCGGAACGCATCGGCCCCACGGCAACGTCGGCCGTTTTCGGGGCATTCGACGCATCGGAGCTCGTCAGTGTGCTCGGCGTAAGCCGGCACACCGCGCGTAAAAGGTGGCACAAGGCGAGCCTCTGGGGCATGTATGTAGTACTAACCTTTTCGAAAGTATTGCCAGGTTTCAGTGGTCGTGTGCGCCGCTGTGGCAAAGCGCGAGGAGCGTGGTGTAGGAGGCCCTACATGAGCGACGAGCAACGCAGTCCACAGCGGCGCACACGACCACCCGCAGGGCGCCACTGCGCGGCGCCTCGGCCGCGTTGCGCTCGCTTGACGTGAGCCTAGCCACGCCGGCGCTCCCGCGCCTTGCCGAGACACCGCGCAGTGGCGCTGAGACAT
>CAZHBN010000053.1:0-17877 GCA_964530405.1 uncultured Ectothiorhodospiraceae bacterium | reverse complement strand
GAGACGGTCGTCCATGACTACCGTGACGATCTCCATGATTTCCTAGAGTCCCTACTTGACTACGCGTACTGTCGCTCATGCGGCCTGAAGTACGACGCTACCGACCCGCCGACGCAGTGTTCCGACGACGAGTGCTCGGGGACAGTTGTCGTTGCCGCCGACGAATACGACGAACTCGCCTTCGTTGATTGCGAGGTCCAGACCGTGGAGTTCGATCTGGCCGTTGCCGTAAGTCTTGGCCAGGCCTTCGAGGGTTAGCGACGCCATGATTACTTCTCCGAGTCGATCAGGCCCTTGACGAAGAACCGCTGCATGAGCGCGATCACCAACACCGGCGGAATCATCGAGAGCAACGCCGTGGCCATCACTACCGGCCAGTTGGGCTCCTCGTCGCTTACCGTGACCATGCGGTTGATCCCCATCACGATGGTGTAGAGATCCTCTTCGGTGGTCACGAGCAGTGGCCAGAGGTACTGATTCCAGCCGTAGATGAACAGAATGACGAACAGTGCGGCGATGTTCGTGCGCGACAATGGCAGCAGGATGTCACGAAAGAAGCGCCAGGGCCCGGCGCCGTCCATTCGCGCCGCTTCCAGGTATTCCTCGGGCACCGTGAGAAAGAACTGCCGAAACAGGAATGTTGCCGTGGCCGAGGCGATCAGCGGAATCGTCAGGCCGGCATAGCTGTCGAGCATTCCCAGCGCGCTGATCACTTCGAAGGTGGGCAGGATGCGCACCTCCACGGGCAGCATCAGGGTGACGAAGATCAGCCAGAACACGGCCATCTTGAATCGAAAGCGGAAGTAGACGATCGCGTAGGCCGAGAGTAGCGAAATCGCGATTTTGCCGATGGTTATGCCGAGCGCCATGACCAGGCTGTTGAGCAGCATGGTGGCCACCGGAACACCGCCGGCACGTTCCATCCCCTGGGTGAGTGCCAGGCGCAGGTTCTCCAGCCCGTGCCCGCCGGGCAGGATGGGCGTCGGTGGGCTGACCAGGGCGCCCGGCGGCTGCGTGGCGGCCACGAACGTCATCCAGACCGGCAGCGCGACCATTAGCAGGCCGATCAGCAGGAGGGCGTGGGCGGCGGCGGTCAGCCAGGGTCGGTGTTCCACCATCATGCGTATGCCACCCGGCGTTCGACGAAACGGAACTGCAGCACCGTGAGCGTGATCACGATCGCCATGAGTACCACCGACTGTGCCGCGGAGCTGCCGAGGTCCAGACCGACGAAGCCGTCCTGGTAGACGCGATAGACCAGGATGTTGGTGCTTCCCGCCGGGCCGCCCGCGGTCGTCGCATGCACGATGCCGAATGTCTCGAAGAACGCGTAGACGAGATTCATGACCAGCAGAAAGAAAGCGGTGGGACCGAGCAACGGCAACACGATGGTGACCAGGCGCCTGCCCGGGCCCGCCCCGTCGATGGCGGCCGCTTCCACCAGAGAGCGCGGAATCGCCTGGAGGCCCGCGAGAAAAAACACGAAGTTGTAGCTCACCTGTTTCCACGCCGCGGCGACGATGATGAGCACCATCGCCTGACCGCCGTTGACGTAGTGATTCCAGTCGACGCCGAGCAACCCCAGCCCGTGGGCGATGAGCCCGATGGTGGGGTTGAACAGGAACCACCACAGCACCCCCGCAATGGCCGGGGCGATGGCGTAGGGCCAGATGAGCAGGCTGCGGTAGAGCGACGCGCCATGCAGCACGCGGTTCGCGGCAATGGCGAGCGTGAGCGCGACGGTCATGGCGACGCCTGCCACAGCTGCCGCGAACCCCAGGGTGCGCCAGAGCGTCGCCAGGTAGTCGCTGCTGGCAAACAGCGCGGCGAAGTTCTCCAGCCCGACGAAACGGCTGCCGAGCCCGAACGGGTCCTCCAGCCGCAGTGACTGGTGGAGCGCCTGGGCGGCCGGCCAGAGAAAGAAGACCGCGGTGATGGCGAGCTGCGGCAATACCAGCGCGGCCACCGTCACGCGGTGGCGGGCGAATTGCGCGCGTTTTTCCATGCGGATGCCTGTCTGGGTCAGCGTGGGGTCGGATGGTTGCGACGGCGCCGCCGGGCGCGGCCGCTAAGCGACGGCGCCCGGCTCCAGTGGGCCGCTTACTGGTGTGTCTTCTCGAACCTGCGAAGGAGCGCGTTCCCTTCGGTGACCGCGTCTGCGAGGGCTTGTTCGGCGTTCTTGTCGCCGGACCATACCGCTTCGAGCGCGTTGTTCAGTACCTCGCGGATCTGCACGAAGTTGCCGAGACGCAGTCCCTTGGAAGCGGGCACCGGCTCGTTGAAGGTGAGCTGCTTGATGGCGATGTCCGTGCCCGGGTTCTCGGTGTAGAACCCTTGCTCGCGGGAGCGCTCGTAGGCGGAATAGGTGATCGGCACGTAGCCGGTCTTCTGGTGCCATTCGGCCTGCACCTCCGGCGAGCTGAGGTAGCGGAAGAACGCCGCGACGCCCTCGTAGGTGGCCTCGTCGTGCCCCCGCAGCACCCACAGGGTGGCGCCACCGATGATGGAATTCTGCGGTGCAGCCGCCACGTCCCCCCAGTACGGCAGGAAGGTGATGCCGAACTCGAAGTCCGTTTCCTTGGTGACGGAGCCGTAGTAGGCCGACGAGTTCATGAGCATGGCGCACTTACCGGTGTAGAACAGCGGGTTGGCATCGCCGCGGCGACCGCCATAGCGGAAGATATCCTCTTCCTGCCAGGCGGCGAGTTGCTCGATATGGTCGACGAACAGGCCGTTGTCCAGACGCAGCTCGGTGTCGAGACCTTCGAAGCCGTTGGCGCGCGTGGCGATCGCTTCGCCGTGCCAGGCGCCCAGGTTTTCGAGCTGTACCCAGGACTGCCACCCAGTGGTGAACCCGCATTCCGAGGCGCCGCTGTCGATGAGCTTGCGTGAGGCGTCAGCTAGCGCCGCCCACGTGCTCGGTGGATTGTTCGGGTCCAGACCGGCTTTCTCGAAAGCGTCCTTGTTATAGAAAAGCACCGGCGTGGAGCTGTTGAACGGCAGCGAGAGGAGTTTGCCGTCAGGGGTGGTGTAGTACGACTTCACCGCATCGAGGTAGTCGTCCGGATGCCACTCGACGCCGGTGTCGGCGACCAGCTCGTGCACGGGGTAGATCGCCTCCCGTGCACCCATCATCGTCGCCGTGCCCACCTCGAATACCTGCACGATCGCCGGCTGCTCCCCGGATCGATAGGCGGCAATGGCCCCGGTCATGGTTTCGGTGTAAGTGCCCTTGTAGACGGGATCGATGACATAGTCGTCCTGCGATGCATTGAAGCGCTTAGCGAAGGTTTCCACCAGCTCACCGGTGGTGCCACCGCCCATGGCGTGCCACCACTGGATTTCCGTGGCGGCTTGAGCGTTACTGGCGAAGGCTGCCGCCGCGATCAATGCACTGAGCGTTTTCCCGAGCATGTCTTCGGTCTTCCTTTTATCGTTTGGCTGTCTGCACTGGCGTGACCATCGCGGCAGCGTAGGCGGGAGCTGTTGCCCGCTGATTGCGGCATTGTTGCCAAGAGGTGACAGGGCGTGGCTTGCGCCGGGGGTGGTGGGCCTGCGAACCTTGTACGGTTAACCAGATCGTACAATCGGCTCGCGGTGGCACGTGCAGGCGGCTCTTGCAGGCGCAGGCGGCACCGCGAGGCGACCGGCGCTTGCGCCGGTTTGGCAATACAACTGCTCGGGCGCGGGCCGGTGAGCCCCGGCGCCGGGCGGTACGGAGGTTCAACGTGGACAACGGTAGAGCGGGAGCCCGCAACGGCAGTAGCTCGGGGCTGTGGCTGTTCGCGGCCAACTTCTTCAAGCACCCGACGATGCTCGGTTCCATCATTCCGAGCTCGCGTTATCTCATCGGCCGCGTGCTGGCGCCGGTGGACTGGACACGCGCCAAACGCGTCGTCGAGTATGGGCCAGGCGTCGGGACGATTACGCGCGAGCTGCTCAAGCGCATGCCCGAGGACGGCGAGCTCCTTGCCATGGAGCTCAACGATGATTTTGCCCGTTATCTCGACGAGAAGGTCGACGACCCGCGTCTGACCGTCGCGCATGCATCGGCCGGGGAGTTGGATCAGTGGATGCAGCGCTTAGGCTGGGACGGTGTCGATTACGCGATCTCCGGCATTCCCTTCAGCACCATGCCCAAGGAGGTTCGTGACGACATCCTGAGCAAGACGCGCGCGAGTCTGGGGGAGACAGGCGAGTTTCTCGTCTACCAGTTCTCCAACGCCACCTTCCCCTACCTTCAGGAAACGTTCGCGCACGTGGACAAGGGGTTCGTCCTGCGCAACGTCCTGCCGGCACATTACTATCGTTGCCGCGCCAACGCCTGAAGTCTTTTCGCGGGTGCCGCGGCTCGTTGCGCTCCGCCGCGGATACCGGGCACTCCGGTAGTACGACGAGCGGCAGTCAGGGAACTGCCGCCCGCGCCGATAACTGCTACTAATCGGATCACGGGTAATGCCACGTTTCGGCAAGCGTGTCGGGCGCTCCAGCGAGGCGTGTGATGGCAAGGTCTGTGCGCGACGGGCAATGCCGTGAAGGCGCCCGACAGGCTCGCCCGAAGGGGGGAGAGTTCGTGCCGCCCGGTTGCGAAGTTGCGCTCACTCGATGTGCGCCTTGCCACGCCGCGCTCGCCTGCAGCCGACCGGCACGAGCGCTCTGGCACGTGGCATTACCCGTGACCGGGATGGTAACGAGAGGCGCTATCGGTGCGGGCGCATACGTCCGTGGATCGCTGGGGTGAGGGGCTTGGAACCTTTGGGAGCCATCCCCATCTAACAGGTGACGAGCGGCGGATGAGGGCAAGAAAAAAGCCCGCATAGCGGGCTGGAAGATTTATATTGGTTTGTCGACTCTCCCCCCCTTGGCCGACGTGCCCGATCTTGCGCCGGGTCCCGTCTTCAAGGTGTAGTCGATACTACCGTAGCCACACGGCGACGCAAGCATGAATTGTGACGCGCCGCAGCATTATGGCGAGATCCCGGCAGGAGATCTTTTGACTGACGGGGTATTCACATTCAGCCGATTTCGTGTATACTGCAGTGCATCAAGCGGTTTCAATCTCTCCTCCTCCTTGGCCGACCAATGCGTCGGCTTTTTTTTGCCCGCAGGGGGAGCGAGCAGGAGTGCGGGATCGTTGCTTCTGCCATCAGAGCGACGATTTGTGCGCCGGCGGCAACGTGTTTGTGACTGACGGTCCATTCACTTTTGCGCGGAGTCAGCTATACTGCGATGCATCAACGGGTTTCAATCTCTCCTCCTCTTGGCCGACCACTCCTGGTCGGCTTTTTTTTGTCCGCATCCCCTGGGCGTGGCCGGTGTGGCGTGCGATGCCCTACAGGCCAAGCCAGCGTGGAAGGGCAAGCGTGAGGGCCGGGAAGGCCATCAGGATGGCGAGACGCGCTATGTCCGCCAGTATGAACGGCGCCACCCCGCTCATGATCCGCACGAGCGATACGTCCTTGGTCGTGGACTGGATCACGAAGAGATTCATCCCGATCGGCGGGGTGATCAGGCCCAGCTCAATGACCGTCACCAGGATGATGCCGAACCATATCGGGTCGTACCCCAGATGGGTCACCACCGGGAATACGAAGGGTACTGTAAGCAGCATCATCGACAGGCTGTCCATGAAGCAGCCGAGCAGCAGGTAAAAGGCCAGGAGCACGACCATCACCGTCCAGGCAGGCCAGTCCAGACCGCTGACGACGCTGACGAGAAACTGCGGCAGATTGCTCGACTCGATGAAGAAGTTGAACAGTGCCGCGCCAATGAGAATGAAAAAGATCATGCCGCTGGTCACGGCCGTTTCCCGGATACCGGCGGCGAGCACCTGGCGGTTGAGCTGACCCCGCAACGCGGCGAACGCGAAAGCGCCGGCCGCCCCGACGGCCGCGGCTTCCGTAGGCGAGAAAAGCCCCGCATAGATGCCGCCAATCACCAGTGCGAACAGCGCTGCCACATCCCATGTGCGCGCCAGCGCCTGTAGGCGCTGGCCGCCCGTCCGGCGGTCACCGGCGGGCCCGAGCGTGGGGTCCAGGCGTGTACGCAGCCGCACTGCGAGCATGTAAAGGCCCATGCCCAGCAGCCCGGGAATGAGAGCGGCGGCGAACAACGCGCCAATGGACTCCCGGGTGAGCAGTGCGTAGATCACGAGAATGATGCTCGGTGGAATGAGCACCCCGAGTGTACCGCCAGCCGCTACCGAAGCCGCGGCCAGGGACTCCGCATAGCCCTTGCGGCGCATCTCCGGCAGCGCCACGCGGGACATGGTCGCGGCCGTTGCCAGGCTGGAGCCGCAGATCGCGCCGAAGCCCGCGCAGGCGCCGATGGTGGCTATGGCCAGTCCCCCGCGCACGTGCCCGACGAAGGCGTAGATACCTTCGTAGAGATTGCGTGAAAGCCCCGCATGGGCGGCGAATACGCCCATGAAGATGAAAAGGGGGACAACCGACAACCCGTAGGGATGCACCGCTTCGAAGGGCTGAGTGCCGAGCATGAACTTCACCGCTGGCCAACCGGCCAGGGGAATGGAGCCGACGATGCCCACCAGCCCCATGGCGACGGCCACGGGTAACCGCAGTGCGATGAGCACGAGCGTTACGATGAAGCCGACGATGCCGGCGATCTCAGGGGCCATAGGCGTCATTAGTCCTTAATGGAAGGGCCGTAGCACGCCTCGGCGAACCGGCGTGCGGCATTCAGCAGGGTGGCCAGCAGCGACAGGAAAGAGCCCGACAGCAGGGCGGTCCAGTAGTAGGTCATCGGAATACCGATGGTTTGGGAAGAGTCACCGTAATCCAGCGCGAGCATGGCCTGGTCCCAGCCGTAGCGGCCGATGAGACCGACGAAAATGGCCCCGGCCAGCGCCGCGAGTGCATCGAGCAATGCGCGCCCGCGAGGCGGCAGCCAGTCCGTGGCGACGGTGATGCCGACGTGACCGTCGCGGATGAAGGCGTAGGGAATTGACCAGAACGCCATCGCCATGACGCAGAGCTGGGTGATGTCGACCATCCCGGTCAGCGAGTGGTTGAGCGCGGCGCGTGCGATTATGTCCGTGACGACCATCGCGATGGCGAAGCCCAGCACCACCACGCCGGCGGTCGCCACCCAGGCGAGTATCCGCTCGGCGCAGTGGTGTATCCGCGCGATGAGGCCGTGCTCAGCCCTGTTCACTGTACTCGCGCACCAGCTCGCGGGTACGGCGATAGAGTGCTTCGGCGTCATCGACGCCGCTCGCCTCCAGCTCCTGCAGGCGGGCCTCGATCATGGGCTGGAGCCGTTCGCGCCAGCGTGCGCGCTCCTCGTCGCTGACATTGATGAACTCGTGACCACGCTCCTTGGCGTCCTGGCGGCCGGCCTGGTCCCACTTGTCCCACCAGTCGCCGAATCTGGCGACCAGCGCTTCGCCCGAGAGCTCGTCGATGGCCTGCTGGACGTTCGCCGGGAGGCTGTCGTACTTGCGCTGGTTCATCGCAAAGTAGAACGAGACCGTGTAGGCACGGGCATCGGTGTGATACTGCAGAACCTCGTTCAGCCGGAACGCGCCCACTGCGTCCCAGGTGAACACGGTGCCGTCCAGCGTGCCTTTCTGCAGGTTCTCGTAGACCTCGCTCGGTGGCATGCCCACGGGGCTGGCGTCGAGGTACTCGAGCATTTGCGAGATCGCCGGACTCGGCGTACGCAGCCGCAACCCTTCCAGGTCCTCGAGGCTGCGTACGGGTGTGTCCGTGGTATGGATCAGACCGGCATTATGAGCGTGCAGCGCCAGGACCTTGAGGCCGCGGTATTCATCGCCGAAGCGGCCGTTGCGGTAGAGCTCCCAGAGCACTCGCGAGGCGGTGTCCGCATCCTCCACCATGAACGGCATCTCGATGACGGATGTCGCCGGGAACCGTCCCCTGGGCAGCCCGCTCAAGCCGTGCGCGATATCCACGACACCCGCGCGGACCTGGTCGAGCTGGCGGGTGATGTTGCCGAACGACGTGTTGCCCGGGTGGATCGTCACTTTCACGCGCCCGTCGGTACGCTTCTCCAGCGCTCTCGCCCAGGGCTCGATGAAATCCTTATGAATGCCGTGGGAAGGGGGCAGGTAATGGCTGATCTTCAGCTCGATCGTCTCTTGGGCGACAGCATTCGCGCCCAGACCGAGGCCGGCGAGGGCGATTGCCCCCAGGGCCAGGCGACGCAGCAGGCGGTGGCTCATGGTCTCCTCCTCGTTGTTCTGGGTCCGCGATATCGAAATAGCTTAGCGGTTATTGGTTTCGATAAAAAGTATTGGCCGGCGTCCCTATCGCGAGTCGCGAATGCGCTCGACCTGTTCACGCAAACGGTCCAGGAGACGATTAAGGTCGCGACGTTCGTCGTCTGTTAGCCCCGAGAGCAGCTCCTGTTCCCAGTCGAGCGCCAGGGGCGCGATCTGCTGGTAGAGCTCACGGCCGCGATCGCTCATGCGGATGACGGCGACGCGCTGGTCGTTGGCATCGGTCTCGCGCCGGATGAGCTGGCTGCGGACCATGCGTTGCAATGCCCGGCTGACGCGGGGTTTGTCCATGTTGGTGCGCTCGCTGAGCTCACCTGCCGACAGCGGCTCCTCCCGGGCCAGGTTGGCGAGAATGCGCCATTCGGGAATGGAGATGCCGAATCGTGCCTGATAGGTGTTGGCGAGCGAGCGGCTCACCCAGTCGGAGAGCACCGCCAGTCGGTACGGGATGAAGCGCTCGATCTCGAGCAGGTCGGTCGCGGAGGCTTGTCGGTCGTCTCGGTTGTCGCTCATGGCTCGTTCTTCAATGTGACGTGGGCGAAGTGAGGGCGAGGGCATGCCTCGTGAATCGTTGTTGTCCCGGAATTGTAACGAACGGTACGTCACCGCCGGGTGGATGTGTGCCGCCCGGGCCAAGCACCTTGTCTGCTGCGTCGCAACAAAATTCGTTAGCATGCTCGGTAAATCGATGTACGGGAGCGAGTGCTCATGACGCAGTGGTATCTCATCATCGGCCCGGCCGATAGCGGCGACCGGCAGGTGTACAAGGCGCGCCTTGGTGACCACGACCATGCCGTGGCGCTGGCCGAGCGTCTCGGACTCGGTGCCGAGGCGACGATTCTCGACGAAGCCGCCGTGGCCCGTGTCGGTCGCTATGGCTATGGCTTCCAGCTTGTCTTCCAGATCGCCCCTGAAGTCGAGCCCCACGCGTACGGTATCGGCAAGGCCCACGTGGACGAGCGCGAGGCGGCTTAGCGTTCCGATCCGGCACACGGATCCCCCGTACCATGGTAGCTTGCCCGTCACTACGGTAATCGGGGCGGGCAGGCATGCCGCGAATACTCATCGCCGACGACCATCCCCTGATGCGGGATGCCCTCCAGCCGCTGCTGGGCGAGCTCTTTCCCGAGACACCCCGCATCGACGAGGCCGAAACCCTGTCCAGCGCGTTGGCTGCGCTTGACGGCGCTGCCTATGACCTGGTCCTGCTTGATCTGTGCATGCCCGGTGGCGGCGATGCCGCCGCCCTCATGGCAGCGCGGGAGCGGGCCCCCGGTGTACCCGTCGTGGTGATCTCCCATCGCGAGGATGCCGCCGTGGTGCGCCAGAGTATCGCCGCCGGTGCTGCGGGTTACATCCCGAAATCCCTGGATACCTCGCTCATCCGCAGCGCATTGCGGTTGATTCTGGACGGCGGTCAGTATTTTCCGGGCTGGGCGCTCACGGACAGCGGGTCTTATCCGGCTGCGCCTGACCCCGATACGAGCGCACTTACCCGTCGGCAGCGTACCGTGCTGCGCCTGCTCGGGGAGGGGTGTTCCAACCGCCAGATCGCCGAGGCGCTGCACTTGAGCGAGTGGACGGTGAAGGCCCACGTCAGTGCCGTGTTGCGTAAGCTCGGCGTCAACACGCGTGTCGAGGCCGCATTGATCGGTCGCGAAATCGGCAAGGAGTAGCTAGCGCTGCAACAGGCTCCGCAGGCGTGCCGTTTCCACCGGTTTCTGCACCAGGGCGATATCCTGCTCGTGGCAGGCGTCGGCGAGCCAGTCGCCGCGCTCGCTAGTGACCATGACCAACCGAAGGTGAGGATGAGACTGGCGCAGCCGGCGCGCATACGTGAGGCCGTTGTCCACCTGTTCGCCCAGATGCAGGTCGACGATGACGGTATCCACGCCGGGTGGTGGATCCGCAGGCGGGTGCTCCCGGGCCTCCACCCTGGCACCCCACTGGGTGAGCATCGAGGTCAGTCCCATTCGCACGGCCGGATCGTTTTCGATCAGCAGGACGTGGCGCGCCAGCTCCGTCGGTGACGGTTGCGCTCCGGTTCGTACCGTGACGGTGCCCGCGCGTGCCGCTTCACCGGCCGGCAGCACGACGCCGAAGGACGAACCACGGTTCGGGCGCGAGCGTAGCGTGATCGGTGCTTCCAACAGCTCGGCCATCATGCGGACGATGGTCAGTCCCAGCCCCAGGCCTTTCTGCCCCATACCGCGGCTGTGCGGCAACTGGTAGAAGCCGCGGAAGATGCGCTCCTGTTCCGACCGGGCGATACCGACACCGGTATCGTAGACGCCTACATGCCAGTTCGCCCCGCAGGGGCGTGTGCCGAGCAGAATGCCCCCGACCGAGGTGTAGCGCACTGCATTGCCGAGCAGGTTGCGCAGGATGCGCTCGACCAGCGCCGGATCGCTGTATACCACTGCGGGAGGGCAGCGCACCCGGCATATGAGGCCCTCGCTTTCGGCGTGCAGGCGATACTCCTGGCCGAGGCGTTGTATGAGGTGGTCGAGGCGGAAGTGCTCGGGTTGCGGTACGACGACGCCGGAGTCGAGCTTGGCGATGTCGATGAGGCTGCCGAGCAAAGCCTCCATGGTCTCGAGCGTTGCCTGGCCGCCCGCGGCAAGGTCGAGGATGTGATCGTCATCCGCACGATCGGTGATCGCCTGCAGCAGCAGCCGCGCGGCGGTGAGAGGTTGCTGGAGGTCGTGACTTACCGCCGTGAGGAAACTGGATTTGTTCTCGCTGGCTCGCTCGGCGCGTGCCTTGGCGCGCTGCAGCTCGTTCTCCGCGCTGCGGCGACGGGCGATTTCGTCCATCAACCGGCGGTTGGCTTCCACCAGCTCTGCAGTTCGGGCCTTGACCGTTTCTTCGAGCACGGCGGCGGTCTCGAACAGCGCGTAGTCGCTCTGATGCGCGCCCTGCTCGTGTTCGGCGCGCTCCATGAGCACGCTCACCATACGGTTGAGACGTACATTGTCCGCGCGCAGGCGCGAGAGTTCGTCGCGGTCACTCATGGGCGAAGGCAATGCCGGTGAACGTCTGGTTGAGGTGCATGCGCCCGAATTGCTCGCCGTAGGAGGCGAGACCGCCGATGGTAAATCGGGCCAACAGGGCGTCGGCGGTCGGTAGCAAGTGGTCGGCTTCGAGCTCCAGGTGGCGCAGGGCGCAGTCGAAAGCCAGCGTGGAGGCGACGCCGCCCAGGTCCGTTGCCACGGCGTGGAGCCGGTCGCGGAGATCGGCGATCAGGTCGCCGGGATGTGCCACCCGCAGGACGATTCCCTGATCGATGGCACAGGTGAATACAAGCCCCTCGTCCGGGTCCGTCGACACCAGGCGGACCGAGCGCACGTAGTGCGAATCGCCCACCTTCACGGCCAGCGGTCGCGCGGCGAGAACCGCGGGGGTGAGCATCTCGGGGGGCTGACCGATGGCCCGCGCGTACGCGCGAGTGGCGGGTTCGCCATTGAGCTCCAGCACCACGCGGCGTGCCGGGTCGGCGCGTGTGACGAGCAAGCGCTGATCGCCAGGGGTGAAGTGATGGGTGCTGAACGCCTGAAAGGCCCGTCGCGGGCGAACCAGAACCAGTACTGCCGTATTGTCCTGGCTGCGGCCCTGATACCAGATGCGCCCCGCGAGTCGGCGGAAATGATCCCCCGTGGATGCCCCCACGAGGTTCAGCGTGCCCAGCCCCTGGGCGACCGACGCCACCAGCCGTTCCTCGCACTGGGCGAGGCCGTCGACCAGCAGCAACGCAAAGGTGTTCTCGCCTTCCGCGGGCTGTCCGCTGATGCGGTGCAGCTCACTCTTGAGCCAGCTGGCGGCCTGGAATCCCTGGGCGAAATCGAGCCGGCTCACATCGCCGAGCGATGCAGTTACCACATCCGCGTCAGCGGGAAACGCCGTAGCGCTGATGCCGTGGCTGCGATAACCGCGGGGACCGAGTACGGCGGAGCCGATGGCGCCGAGGACTCGGGCTTCGGGCCGACGTTCAGCCAGCGCGCTGCTGGTATCCGCAAGGGGGCAGTCGCCGGACGACCAGACGATGATGAGCGCGTGGCGGGCATTGCCGAGCGCGTAATCGATCTCCGCGGCTGCCTGCACCGGGTCGTCGGCAAACGTATCGACCTGCCGGATCGTGCCGGCCGCGCTCGCGGCCGTCGTCTGCTGCTGCATGACTGTCCACTCCCTCCGGCCTCGCACGAGCGCGCACGTATGCTACCAGTTCATCGTCGACGTACAGGGAAACGTCCCGGGCAGCGTGGCGGTCCGCTGCGCTGGTGAAGCCGGGTCGTTGCGGCGCTCGCCCACATCACTCCCACCTTCTAACACTTTCGGGCTATATGCGGGGGCAAAAATGCTGCGTCGGGGCAATAGTGGCGCTCCGGCACCCCCGCTTACCGTAGATAACCGATAACGATAAGACGACGCGGGAGGAGAGTCATGCAGCGTTCGATCGGCGTGGGCAGAGCGCTCGCTCAGTGTGCGGTGGTGACCCTGACCGTCGCTGCGGGCGGCGCCGACGCTCACGACTTTTATGCCGGCCCGGACGGTTCCCGGTTCAGCATCGATACGGAGATCGGAGTCGGCTATTTCTCCAGTCAGGACGACTACTCGGGGCGTGGGCGCGAAGAGGTCGACTGGAGCGAGGCCTACATCAAGGCGGGGATTTCGGGTGAACGGGCGCTCGAAGGCGGCGCCAGCGTCTACGCAGCGTTCAACGTGCTCGCGTCCACCACCGATGGCGACGGCGATGCCGGGGGCTTCACCACCGGGGAGGAAAGCGAGCTCGATCTCGAGGATGCCTATGTCGGCTGGCGCTCCGGCGATCTGCTGGGCGAGACCGACGACGCCGTCGACCTTTCGCTGGGCAGCCAGGCTTTCACGGTGGGTGACGGCTGGCTGATCAACGGTGACGCTCTCAATGTGGGGGCGGGGCTAGGCGACGATGCCGACCGCGGGGGCGCCTACTGGCTGGCACCCCGCCGGGCATTTCGGCGCACCGCGATCGCGCGTTTCCGGACGGCTTCGCCTTGGCGGGGCGATGTCTTCTACCTGGGCTCGGACAACACCGTGCAGGGTGACACCGAGATCGCCGGCGTGAACGTGGAATACGGCGACGACCGTCTGGGCACGCTGGGTGCCACTTATCTCCGTGTCGTGGACGTGGATGGAGAGGTGCTCGGCGGATTGCAGGCGCATCGCGACAACCTCAACACCCTCAGCGTACGCGGCAACGGGAGTCTCGGGCTCGACAACGCCACGTTCTCCTTCGAGGCGACAATGCAGCGAGGAGAGCCCGACATCTCGGGTAGCGATGCGGAGGTGCGCGCACATGCCTGGTATGTCGAGGGCGGCTATCAGTTCGCCGACGCGCCGCTGGCACCGAAGATCACCTACCGTTTCAGCCGCTTCTCCGGCGACGATCCGGATACTGCCGACATCGAGGCCTACGACCCGCTGTTCTACGGTTTCAGCCGCGGTTACGGAACCTGGTTCCAGGGCGAGGTCGCGGGCAATTACACCGGACCGTTCAATACCAACGCCGACATCCAGCATGTCGGACTGTACCTCCATCCCCACGAACGCGTGCGCCTGGGCGCCTTGTACTTCGACTTCACCAGCCGCGAAACCGCTGCCGGCGCCAGTGACGATTTCGCCGAGGAAATCGACCTGTTCATGGAATACGCGGTGACCGACCGTCTGTTCGTCTCGCCGGTGTATTCCCGCTTCGATCCCGGGCAGGGGCTTGCGGACACGCTCGGGCGGGATGAGACCAACCACTACTTCCAACTGATCGCTGTCTGGACCTACTGATGAGACACGCACGAGAGGCGCGCAATGACTGAAACGGCAGCCCAGCAATCCGTATTTCACGGTGTAAGCGCGGCGACGCGCGCGTTCGTGGAGCGCGAGCATCGCCTGCATATCGGTGGCGAGTGGCACGATGCTCAGAGTGGCGCACGCCTGGAGGTGTTCGATCCAGCCACCGGTGTGGCCGTGGCCTCAGTGCCTGCCGCGCAGACCCGCGACGTGGAACGGGCGGTCGCCGCCGCGCGTGATGCATTCGAGGGCGCCGAGTGGGCGGCTATGCCCCCCGTGGCCAGAGAGCGTTTGCTCCTCCGGCTCGCCGACACGATGGAGGCCCATGCCGACGAGCTTGCCGAGATCGAGAGCCTGGACCAGGGAAAAGCCGTCGGGATGGCCCGGCACCTGGACCTCGTCATGGCCGTGGATTTCGTGCGCTACATGGCTGGCTGGGCGACCAAGATCGACGGCCGGACGGTAACCCCGTCAGTGCCGTATCTCCCCGATCAGACCTTCACCGGCTGGACACGCAAGGAGCCGGTGGGGGTGGTGGGGGCGATTATTCCCTGGAACTTTCCATTGCTGATGGCCGTGTGGAAGATCGCCCCGGCGCTTGCCGCCGGCTGCACAGTGGTGCTCAAGCCGGCGGAGGAGACACCGCTGACCGCGTTGCGGCTCGCCGAGCTCACCGAGGCCGTGGGGGTGCCGCCGGGCGTGGTGAACGTGGTCACCGGTGAGGGGCATACCGCCGGCGCCGCTCTCTGCGAGCACCCGGGCGTGGACAAGATCGCTTTCACCGGCTCCACGGAGGTGGGCAAGCGCATCGGCAAGGCGGCCATGGAGAACATGACCCGCGTGTCGCTGGAGCTGGGTGGTAAGTCGCCGGTGATCGTCCTTGACGACATGGATCCCGGGACCGCTGCCCAGGGCGCGGCACAGGCGATATTTCTCAATCACGGGCAGGTTTGTACCGCCGGATCACGGCTGTACGTGAGCCAGCGTCACTACGACGACGTGGTCGACGGCCTCGCGGGAATCGCCCGTGGCATGCGTCTCGGTTCCGGGCGCGACCCGGAGGCGCAGATGGGGCCGCTCGTCTCGCGCGCGCAGCAGCAGCGTGTCACCGACTACATCGCCAGTGGCCGTGAGCAGGGAGCGCGCATTGCCGCCGGTGGTGGCGTTGGTGATGGCCGCGGCTATTACGTCGAGCCAACTATTCTCGCTGACACCAACCACCGGATGCGGGTAGTGCGCGAGGAGATCTTCGGCCCCGTGCTCACCGTCATGCCCTACGACGACCTGGACGAAGTCGCGCGTCTGGCCAACGATTCACCGTATGGGTTGGGTGCCAGCGTGTGGTCCAACGACCTGTCGCGGGTACACCGGCTGATACCGAAAATCCGAGCCGGCACCGTTTGGGTGAACTGCCATAACGTGCTCGATCCGGCATTGCCGCTGGGCGGGTTCAAGCAGTCGGGGATCGGTCGCGAGCTCGGCCGGGAAGTCGTCGACCTCTATACCGAGACCAAAACCGTACTTATGAGCGTTTGATGCGATCCACCGGCGGCGATGTTCACGCCGCCGCTGTTGCCGACCAGGGGGAGGAGTCCATGCATACCCGAACGTCAAAGGCGCTCACGTTGGCCGCCGCAGTGACCGCCGGCGTCGCGCACGCGCAGATCGAGCCCGAGCAGCTGGTGGTCGAGGAGCTGCCCGAACGAAGCCCGCATTGGGTCTACGTAACGGATATCAGTTTTTTCCATATGCCCGACTCGAAAGTGGTTCTGTTGAACGGTGACGCCGAGACCACCAACGAAGCCTACCTCGGCATGATGTCCACGGGTTACAACCCGGGCATCGCCGTCGCACCGGACGGCTCCGAGATCTATTCCGCCGAGACCTGGTATTCGCGGGGTACCCGGGGTGAGCGCGAGGACATCGTCACCGTCTTCGACGCGCGCACGCTGGAGCCGGTGGACGAGATCGATCTGCCGGAAAAACGCCACTTCTCGGTCACCCAGCCCCAAGGCACCGTCACCGCCAACGGTGGCGACGACCTGCTGGTGTTCAACGTTACCCCGGCGACCAGTGTCAGCATCGTCGACCTTGAGGCCCGCGAGTTTCTCGGCGAGATCTCCCTGCCCGGTTGCGCGTTCATGTACCCCGCTCCGGAAGGCCGGCATTTCGGCACCCTGTGCGCCGACGGTGCGTTCATGACCGTGAGCTATGACGATGAGGGCCAGGAAGTGGCGCGCAGCCGCCAGGGGCTGTTCGATCCCGACAACGCCCAAATCTACGAGAAACCGGTCTATGTGGGCGAGACGCTGTACTTCGTCTCCTTTACCGGGACCGTGCATCCGGTCGACTGGTCGGGCGGCGAGGCGAGCCTGGGCGAAACCTGGCAGCTCGCCAGCGAGGCCGAGCGCGAGGAGAGCTGGCGACCAGGGGGCTGGATGCTGGAGGCCGCTCACAGCCCCACGGGACGGCTGTTCACCCTGATGCACCGGGGCGGGGCCGGTACCCACAAGGATCCCGGCACCGAGGTGTGGGTCTACGACGCCGACGCCGGCGAGCGCACCGCGCGCTGGACGCTCGAGAATCCGGCGATTTCGATACTCGTCACCGCCGACGACGACCCCCTGATGTTCGCCATCCGCGCGGATTTTGCGGTGGATGTCTATGACGCGGGTTCCGGTGAGTACCTGCGCAGCTTCCAGGGCATTGCCGATACGCCGTTTCTGATGCGCCGGCCGTGAGGGCAAAACCATGATCGATCCCGTGTTCAGTGGCATCGCGCGCGGTGTGGTGGCAGTGCTGCTGCTCGCCGCGGCGGTCTACAAACTGCGCGACCGTGCCGCGTTCCGGCGCAGCGTGCGCGACTACGACCTGGTTGCCGAAGTGTTGGTACGCCCGCTCGCCTGGGCCATCCCTCTCGCCGAGTCGGTTGCCGCGGCGGCGGTTGTGTTCGAGCCGACACGTATTGCCGGTGCCACGCTCGCCGGCGTGTTGCTCGTCGTGTTCACGCTCGCCATTGCCGTGAACCTGGCCCGCGGGCGGCGTGACATCGACTGCGGTTGCTTCGGGCCGGCTCAGGGGCAGCCCCTGTCCGGCTGGCTCATCCCACGCAACCTGGTGCTGCTGGGGCTCGCGGGGGTTGCGGCGTTGCCACCGGTGGCGCGCGCGCTGAATCCGCTGGACTACGTGACTCTGGCTGCGGGCGTGGTGATGGCCGTTGTGCTGTTCATCGTCTCCAACGTGGTGATCGGGCTGGTGCCGCAGGCGGCCGCCCTGAGGAGGAATCATGACTAATGCATTGATCGTCTCGAACGTGGCGCTGTGGCTGGCGGTCATCGCCCTTGGCGTCCTGCTCATGGCGCTTGTGCGCCAGATCGGCGTGCTCCACGAGCGTCTCGGCCCCGCCGGTGCGCTGATGATCGACAAGGGGCCGAAGGTGGGGGAGCGCGCGCCGATGCACGAATCCCGCGACCTCCGGGGCGAGCCCGTGAAGATCGGCGGTATCCAGGCGGACGGCCGCAGCACGCTGGTGTTTTTCCTGTCGTCGGACTGCCCGGTGTGCAAGAGCCTGTTGCCCCTGTTGCGTGCCATGGGCCGGCAGGAGGCCGACTGGCTGCGCCTGGTGTTCACGAGCGACGGTGACGAGGCCGAGCACCGCGCGCTCGTCGAGCGCGAGGGGCTGGAGGGCTACCCGTATCTCCTATCCAGCGAGCTGGGTATGAGCTACCAGATCGGCAAGCTTCCCTACGCGGTGATCATCGACGGCGAGGGCACGATCGGCGCCAAGGGTCTGGTGA
>CAZHBN010000052.1:11108-18045 GCA_964530405.1 uncultured Ectothiorhodospiraceae bacterium | reverse complement strand
CTCAGAAATTCGTCCAGAGCCGTCATTGCCATACTGACCATCCTGCTATTGACGGCCTTCCAGCAAGCTGCAGCCGCCGGTGAACCACGCCTCGCCTTCAGCGACCTGATCAGTGGTCCCGCTACGGGGCTCGGCGACGGCCAGGGCAGTGGCGTGATCGTCACGGTCTGGGGCCAGAACATCGGGGCGACGGCGTCGGACCGTGAGCTCCATTTCATCGACAGCAGCGGTAACGTCCACCAGCCTCACGTCTACTACTGGAAGCGGGCGGACGGCAGTCTGCCCTCCGGTCCGGCTAACCTGCATGCCTCCCACGGAATGCAGGAAATCGCCTTTTCCATTCCGAATGCACCCGCCGGCCCCGGCGAAATAGTGGTGAGCGTCGACGGGCAACAGTCCAACGCGCTGCCGTTCACGGTGCGGTCCGGCAATATTTACCATGTCAAAAGCACAGGCAGCGATTCCGGGAACGGCTCGTGGTCGAATGCCTGGCGCTCGGTAAACCATGCGGTCAATGCTGCACCGGCCGGCTCCACGATCTACATTCACGACGTAAACACCGGGTCGTCCAGTGACGCACGGGGCATCTACATGAACAACGCCTCCGCGTCGTCTACCCAGGAGGCTCAGTTCTCCATCGCAGCTTACCCCGGGTATCAGCCAAAGGTGACCGGTCAGCGCGGGCTCGAATCCTACAGGGTCGATGCCTTCGTGGTCTCCAAGCTGGACTTCAGGTCGTCCAACTACACTGCCGTCGACGCCAACGATCAGCCCACCGGATCCACGATCGACTTTCGCGGAACATTCGCGATCAAGACCTCGAAGCACGGTCGTGCCGTCGCGAACCGGATCACCGATATCCCGGGCGGCTGTGCGTCGCGCACGCAAGGCGCCATCGTGGGCAACGCCAAATGGGGCACCGACCGGGTATCCGACTACAAGATCTTCGGCAACGAAATCTACGAGTACGGCTGCGCCGGCTCGAGCAAGCTCCACCATACAACGTACATGTCGGTTCGCAGTGATGGGCGTGACATGCAAGTGGAGCCCTGGGAGTTCGGCTGGAACTTCCTGCACGACAATGACGCCAAGTTCGGTATCCATCAGTTCGATCAGAACGCCGACTGCGGCGACCCCAGCGGCCCGCTACGCATTCACCACAACGTGGTGATCAACCAGGGCGGTGCCGGTATCAGCATCGGCTCGGAGTGCTGGGAGGTGGATGCCTACATCGAGGATAACGTGCTCATCAACGTCGGCCTGGCCGCTGACTGGGACGGAGTCGACCCCGACACCTCGAAGGGTCGCGAAAACGGCGGTATCGCCATTCGTGACTCGGGCCTGGTGGGCACCATGCATATCCGCAACAACCTGATCCACGGATACACCACCGACGGCCAGGCCCGTGGCGGGCGTGGCTGCCTGAACCTCAACGGCAGCGAAGACAACGTCGCCATCGAGTGGACCAACAACATCTGTTATACGGAGGACGACCTGCCCTTCGTCGGCACCGGCTATCGAGCTGAAGCGAAGCTGGACAACATCACCGGCAACAACAACGTCTGGCATTACACCGGCTCGTCGCCGACGGAAGCGATCGTTCCCGGCTGGGACAACAACCCGATCATCGACGATCCGTTGGTCGTCGTGAATGGTGCCACGGTGGCCCTGCAGAAAGTCTCACCGAATGGCGAGCCGTCCCCGATCATCGATCGGTCGACATTCTCCTCGTTCGATTACGACATCTACGGGAACCGCCGCGATGTGAATCCCGACATCGGTCCGGTCGAGTATCTTCAGCAGTCCGGGTGTTACCGGTAACCGCAATGCGACCGTAAACCGACCCAAGCCAGAAATCTTGCCACTGCCGAAGCCACCCGTTCAGGGTGGCTTTTTTTACGAGCAACGTCAGCACCCGTTACCCAACTCGAACAGGCACCTCACCGGGATCCTCGTCACCGGACAAATGGAATCCCTTACATTCTGATCCACTCAGAAGTGTCGTCGTACCTGGACCAGTAAATGACGAGCGTACTCGAATCCACGGATTCGACCGTATACCTCAATGTATTATTAACCCGGACTTCTTTGCCGCTCTTCAGAGAATTGACGAAACTCGCCCTGATCACCAGGTCGTTCCCGTTCAGCTCCCATTCCCCCTCGCCCTCTGTCGCCGCGAAGCGGTCTTTACCTTTTGATTCAAACCGCCCCGACCGATGAAACGTTCTCACTTCATCCCCTTCGCTCCACCGCCAACGACCGACGAGCAATTGCCGGACGCCTTTTCCCTCGTCAGCGGACGTTTCTTCCAAGGAAGGACCGGTTTTCGAAGCGACGTCCAATGACTCCTGCGTCCCGCCCTGTCCGGCGCAAGGCACGCCGCTGAACGTGACACTGCCGTTCTCATCCATGCACTTGTACACGCCGCCGCCAAGAGCGGGACCGACGTACAACGCCCCCACCAGAACACAAACGTACCTGTTCATGGAAAACCTTTCTGTTTTGAAAAAACGGACTCCCCGTAAGACGGCGAAGCCCGAGCACAACTGCACCGGCCCAGATATTACTACTAACGTTGCAGGGAGTACTGCCAGGTTTTGTCGTCACTGCGGATGGCCGCCAACACAGGCATGATCCGGCGTCAGCGTCGCGTCAGCCAGCAGGGTCCTCGCTCTTCGCACCTCGACGGGCCGACTGAAGAGGTATCCCTGGACGGTGTCGCAACCTGCGCGACGCAGGAATTCCAGCTGGCAGGCGGTTTCCACGCCCTCCGCCACGACGCGCAGCCCGAGCGCATCCGCCATCGTGATCATTGCCACGATCAGTGCCGGGTCGCTCTCCTCGACGCCAATAGCATCGACAAAGCTGCGATCGATCTTCAGCACGTCGAACGCGTATCGGCGCAGGTAATTCAGCGAAGAATAGCCGGTACCGAAATCGTCCAGGCACAGCCGGATCCCCATGTCGTGAAGCCGATGGAATGCCTGAACCGAACGCGCGTCAGCCTTGATCAGGGTGCTCTCGGTCACCTCCAGTCGAAGAACCCCCGGATCGACCCCGGTAGCCGCGAGGGCCTCATCGACCATGTCGACGATTTCACCGCTGATGATCTGCTCGCCGGAGACGTTGACCGATACGGGAACGACAGCCAGCCCCTCCTCTTGCCATGTGCGCACCTGCCAGCAAGCCCGTTGCAACAGGTGCCGGGTCAACGGCCCGATCAGGCCCGATTTCTCCGCCAACGGGACGAACTGGGCAGGCCCGACCCACCCGGCCTCCGCGTCATGCCAACGAGCCAACGCTTCGAAGCCCACAATCCTCCCGGTCTCGACGTCCACCTGCGGCTGGTAATGGAGAGACAGCCCGCCCTCGAAGATAGCCTTCCGGAGCTTGTCCTCCATGCGCGCGCGGCTGCGGAAGAGATCGTCCAGCGCAGACGAATAGAATGCGACCTGGTTCTTGCCCTGGCCCTTGGCCTGGTACATCGCCGTGTCCGCGCGGCGAAGCAAATCACCGGAAGACTCGCCATCGTCCGGGAAGACCGCAATGCCGATACTCGCGCTGACGACGAACTGGGCTCCCTCGACATCCAGCGGGCGTCTCACAGTCTCGAGAATGCGGTGTGCGACCCGCCCCGCCTCTTCCGCCGTGTGCAGATGTCCAACCAGAACGATGAACTCGTCGCCACCGATGCGGGAGATGAGGTCGGGCTCTGGATCCCGGTCGGCAGCAACGTAGTCCTCATCGCGGACGCTGCCGAGCAGGCGTCGCGCGAGCCCCCGCAGCAGGGCGTCACCGGCGGCATGCCCCTGGTTGTCGTTGATTTGTTTGAACCCGTCCAGGTCGAGAAACAAGACAGCCAGGCGATATCCGTGGCGCAGCGCTTCGGGCAACGCATGGATCAGGTATTCGTCGAGCAGTCGCCGGTTGGGCAGCCCTGTAAGGCTGTCGTGCTGGGCCTGGTGGGCGAACTCGCGGTTCATGATGGCGAGGCGCTCACGCATCGAATCCAGGGTCCGGCCCAGCACGCCCACCTCACCGCCCCCAACCGCAGGAACGGCCGTGTCGAGCTCGCCCTCACCGATTCGGTCCGCGGCATGCGACAGCCTCTGCAGCGGCCGCACGACCAGCCGGCCGAGAGCGAACAGAATCAGTGCCGGTATGACTACCACGGCCGCCACGGTGATAGCGAGCACGCTACGCCCGAGATCTCGCCCGGCGGCCTGGATTTCGTGAGCGGGAAGCGCGGCCAGCAGGCGGAGTCCTGGCTCGATGGACCGTGACCGGACGACGGTTCGCACCCCCTCCCAGTTTCCTCTCCAGATGTCGCTCGCGTCGGCCAGCAACGCCTCGGGCACGTCGCTCCCGAATGCCGAAGCGGGTGCCTCCGCCCCCAGGAGGAGAGTGCCATCGGTATCCACGAGCATCAGGGCGCCTTGCTTGCCGACCCGGCGTTCGTGAATCTGGCCGGCGATCGTCGACAAATCCACGGTTACTGCCAGGTAGCCGCGTAGTTGCGGCTCGGCGGTGGGATCGGTATCAATGTTGTCGACGAGACGCAGGTCGACAGCCGCGATCAGGCGGGTTGGCTCCTTGTCCTTCCCGGGCAGAAAGAAAGCCCTGGGACGGCCGGACGTCGCCGCGAGCTCGGCTCGAAATGCTTCGCCAATGCTTGGTGTCTCGAATAGCTCGTCCGGGTTCACGTTGCGCTTCCACTCCGCGGCAACGTTACCGTCGGGTTGGACGAACCGGATCACGCTGTAGGACGGGAAAGCGGACTGGAACTCCGCGAACTGCTTTAGCAACGGTGTCTGCAACACCGCGGCACGCTGGGGCAAGTCTTCGGTAAGCGCGTACTTGTGCACAAGGGCGCGATTCGAGAAGATCCGGACGCTCGCCAGCGCCGCTTCCTGCTTCAGCCTGAACTGCTCTTCGAACTTGTCGAGCAGCAGATTCATTTCCTCGATGGCACGCTCCCGCGCCAGCACTCTCACTTCGGTATAGGCCACCGCGCCCAACAGCAGAAGGGGCACCACCACGAGCGGGAGCACCAGGAGAACGAACTTGAGCCGCAGCTGCATAACGCGGCTACTCTACGATGTGGGCGAAGATGCGACTCTGCAGCCGGAGCAGCTCCGGTGACAACGGGTGATAATACTCCGACTTCGCCAGCGCCTCGGCATCGGGATAAACAATCGGGTTGGACCGGAGCTCAGGGTCGATACGCTCACGCGCAGCGCGATTGGGGGAACCCAGATACATGTACTCTGCCTGTTGCGCCGCGACGTCGGGCCGATTGATAAAATTGATGAATTCGTGAGCCAGTTCCGGATGCGGCGCATTCGCCCCAACCGTGAGATAGTCGCACCAGATACCACCGCCCTCCTCGGGCAACACGTAGACGATGTCCTCGTGGTGCTGAGCGACGTTCAGCGCGTCCCCACCATAAACCATCGCCGCGGCGATCTTGCCCGACACCAGAGCACTGCCCTCGCCCAGCGAGATGTAGCTGTAGACGGAAACCGCCGGCTTCTGCTCGAGCGCCAGGCGCCCTGCCTCCTTCAACTTCCCGGGATCATCAGTATTCATGGAGTGGCCCAGCGCCTTCAGCGCCATTGCCAACACGTCGCGCGCCGTGTTCGGCATCTTGATACGGCCCTGCAGCTCGGGCGCCGGCCGGTAGAGCTGCATCCAGGAGGTGATGGGTTCGGGCACCAGATCACGCCGATAACCGATGCCTACGGTTCCCCAGAAATAGGGCACACCGTATTCGTGCGCGGCGGCGTAAGCATCGCGCCAGCGTGAATCGATGTAGCGCAGGTTCGGAATCTTCTCTTCCTGCAACGGCTGTATCCAGCCGCGCTTTCTGTAGGTTTCAATCGTGCTGCCCGATACCACGATGACATCGAAGCTCTCGCCGTCCGTATCGACCATGAGCTGATCCCGGTGATCGTCGCTGCCGTAGTGGACGACCCGCACGCTCGCATCCGTCTCGTCCTCGAATGCGGCTACTACGTCGGGGTCCAGGTACTGCGACCAGTTGAAGATCACCAATTCGTCCGACTCCGCCGCCGCTGGCCCGGCCAACGCCAGCGCGGCCAGCAATGCGAGCAAGCACCGGACCGCCTTCCCGTTCGACCTCTTCCGACACGGCTGCGTGACGGCGCGCTCTGCTTCGACTCCCGGGATAACGGGTACACACAGGAACGTTCGCCGAAGAGACATATGCATCGTCCAAGTCCTCACGTTGGCAGGGACGGCCCCAGCGCCGCGAGCGGGGCAAGAGGCTCATTTCCATCCGGCGGCGGTAGGCCGGGCACAGGAGCGGTGGACGCAGTGGCCGCGCTGGTGACTTACCTCTCCAAACGCATCGCCAGATCTCAGCACCGCCAGAATTGTCGGAAAGGTTGACTGTCCCCCCTCGTTATCGACACACCGGTGCCTACTCTTTAATACCAAGTTCGTTACCGCGTCCCTCCTGCCAACACCGCCCGCGCCGCCTTCATCTCGGCCAGTTGCTCGGCGTCAGGCTGTGGCAACGCCATGTCGAGGTCTGCGAGCGTGTCGATCAAGACCTGGGCGATGATGAGGCGCGCGTTCTTCTTGTCGTCGGCAGGGATGACATACCACGGCGCCTCGCCCGTGCTGGTCGCGTTCAGGCAAGCTTCGTAGGCAACCCTGTAATCGTCCCAGTAGGCCCGTTCTTCCATATCACGCGGGCTGAATTTCCAGTGCTTGTCGGGTCTGTCGATGCGCTTCATGAACCGCCGGCGCTGCGCATCCGGCGAGAGATGCAGGAAGAACTTCACCACCCGCGTTCCGTTGCGGTGCAGGTGGCGCTCATGCTCGACGATGGAGCGGTAGCGGTTTGCCCAGATGTGATCATCGTCGAGGAATTCATCCGGGACTTTCTCGGCATTGAGGATTTCCGGGTGCA
>CAZHBN010000052.1:0-11008 GCA_964530405.1 uncultured Ectothiorhodospiraceae bacterium | reverse complement strand
TCATCGTCGAGGAATTCATCCGGGACTTTCTCGGCATTGAGGATTTCCGGGTGCACGCGGACGATCAGCACCTCCTCGTAGTAGGAGCGGTTGAAGATGCCGATCTGGCCTCGTTCGGGCAGCTTCTGCGTGGTCCGCCAGAGGAAGTCGTGATCCAGCTCCGTGGCGCTGGGGTGCTTGAAGCTGTGCACCTGGCAACCCTGGGGATTCACGCCGGACATAATGGCCTTGATCGCGCTGTCCTTCCCCGAGGCGTCCATGCCCTGAAGGATGACCAGCAGCGCGTATCGGTCCGAGGCGTACTGCAGCTCCTGAAGCGCCGCGAGGCGCTTGCGCTTGTCGCGTAGCAGGCGCTTGTAGGCCTTTTTCGATTCGTACAGTGGGGATACCGATGTAGGCCACTGCGCCAGCTCCACGCATTCGCCTGGCGCCACACGATGGCGTTGGGTCGGCACATCCATGAGTCCGCGGCTCCCTCGTGCTCGATCGGCCTACGCACGACAATAGCCGTAGCAGGGCGGCGGGGCAAAACACTGATGTGGCACCCCGGACAATGGACAGCGACCGTGGCGTTCTTCACAGTCGCGGTCCGGGAAAACAAGGACCCGATTCAGGCATGTCGACGACGCAGCGACGCAACCAGCTACTGGACTACATCCTGAACCAGGGCTCGGCGGGTATGGAGGACCTGGTCAAGCACTTCGGCGTCAGCCGGATGACCGTCCACCGTGATCTCGACGCCCTCGAACGCGAAGGGGTCATCCGGCGCATTCGTGGCGGCGCCTCGGCACTGCCGAGCCCACTCTACGAGAGCGACTACCGCTACCGGCTACGCACAGCCACCCGGGAGAAGGCGGCTCTGGCTCGGGCCGCCCTCGCCTTCGTCGAACCCGGGCAATGCGTGATGCTGGACGATTCCACCACCGTGCTGGCGCTCGCCGAGCTGCTGCCCGCACACAAACCCCTCACGGTCATCACCAACAGCTTCGGCATACTGGACGAACTGCGCGATACCGCCGACATCTCGCTGATTGGCCTCGGGGGCACGTACTCCCGCCATTACAACGCGTTCTTCGGCCTGGTATGCGAGAACGCCGTGGCCGCGTTGCGCGCCGACGTGCTGTTCATGTCGGTATCGGCGGTCAGTGGCACCACCCTTTTTCACCAGAACGAGCAGATCGTCAAGGCGAAGCGCGCCATGATGGCGGCGGTATCCCGCCGCGTACTGCTCATCGATCACCGGAAGTTCGGCACCACGGCACTGAACCGCCTGGGTGAGCTCAGCGAGTTCGATGCCGTATTGACGACGCAGGATCTCGATGCCGACCTGACCGCCGGCCTTGAAGAGGCCGGTGTGCGCATTCATGTCGTGACGCGCTGATCCCCCGGTATCCCGTATCCATGCCGCCCCACTCCGCCAGCGGTGTACGTCCGCTGATCTCATGACCGCGTCCATCGCCGGGCACGGGACAAATACCATATTACCTGATATAAATATCACAATTATTGTTACAAACCTCGGCGGGGATCGATTCCCGCAGTGAGCGACACCGGCGATCGGACGCCAACGTTGAGCAGGAGAGGCCCCCATGGAGCAGCCGTTGTGGATCGGCACGAGCTGGAAGATGAACAAAACCCTGGCGCAAGCCCGGGATTTCGCACGCACACTGCGAGCATCGACGCTACTGGACAGTGACGAGCGCCTGCAGGGCTTCGTGATCCCCCCATTCACGGCACTGGAAACCGTCTGCCGGGAGCTGGTCGACACCCCCGTGCTCGTTGGCGCTCAAAACATGCACTGGGCGGACGCCGGCGCGTTCACCGGCGAGGTATCGCCACCGATGGTGGCGGACTGCGGCGCGGATATCGTGGAGCTCGGCCATTCGGAACGCCGCGAATACTTCAACGAGACGGACGAGGCCATCAATCGCAAGGTCAAAGCGGCCCTTGCCCACGGTCTGCGCCCGTTGATCTGCATCGGCGAAACGGCCACGGAAAAGGCACTCGGCGCCGCCGAGGAGACAGTGGTCCGCCAGGCGAAGATTGCCCTGAGCGGTGTGAGCCCCGGGGAGCTCGGGCGTTGCCTGCTCGCCTACGAACCGGTCTGGGCCATCGGTGACGGCGGCAGCCCCGCCACCCCGGAGTACGCACAGTGGATTCACCGATGTCTGCGCGCCGCGTTGCCGCGTACCGCCGACGGTCAGCCCGTGCCGGTGCTCTACGGTGGCAGCGTCAACGAGGACAACTGCACGGATCTGGCGGCATTGCCGGAGGTGTCCGGCCTGTTCATCGGGCGTGCCGCGTGGGACGCGGACGGCTTCCTGCGCATCGTGAGCAAAGTCGCCAGCACGGGATTAGCCTCCTGAGCCCCAGCGGGCGCCCGGACTATCGGGGGACACGGCATTACCAGCGTGCCGGGCCGAAAATGTTGGCGTTTTCGGTCCAACCCCGTACTCTCTTGCAGACACATCACGCCCGAGCCGGTGGTTCCCGGGCCAGGGCCGCAGCCTCGTCGATCATTCTGACCAGGGTATGGAAACCTTATGCGCGCTTCATTGACCGTCGTGCGTGACTTTGTGGCCGTCTGCGGTCTAGTCGTCTGTCTGTTCTCGAGTGCGGGCGCAGCGGTGGATTCCGGTCAGGAAGAAGGCGGCGCAACGGTGTCCGACAGCATGTCGTCTACCCCCGCCTGGGCCCAGGCACTTTACGAGGGCGACCTGTCCGCTACCCGCCAGACCCTGGAGAAACGCCTCGGCGAGCACCCCGGCGACGATCAGGCACGCCTCGGTCTCGCCATCACGCGACTGCTTGGCGCCATCGAGCGCGCCGCTCAGGGCAGTTATCGCCATGGCCTGCGCCCGGACTCCGCATTCGCGCAATTTCTGCCCATGGGTCGTATGGGACTGCCCGGGAATCCCGATCCGGAAACCGTGACCTACACGGATATCCACGCGGGCCTGAAAGCATGGGTGGATGATCTGGCCCGCGTCGAGGCCACCCTCGCGGAGGTAACGGACGAATCGGTCAAGTTGCCCCTGTACCCCGGCCGTATCCGCCTGGACTTCAATGGCGATGGGCGTGCGACAGAGGGCGAATCACTCTGGCAGGCCTATGCGGCAGGGGCAGCGCTGGGGCTACCCGGCGCCCGCGCACGTGATCTCGGCGAACAGGCGCAGGATTTCCGGATCGTCTTCGACCTGGCCGACGTGCACTGGCTGCGCGGCTATACCCATCTACTCATGGGTACCAGTGAGATCCTCCTGGCCCACGACTGGCAGGAGCTCTTTGCCCGTGCCGGGCACCTGCTCTTCGCCCGCCCCGACACCGATTACCCCTTCCTGCTCGATAACGCCGAACAAGGGGACCTGCCCTGGCGCTGGGTAGACGGCATCGCATTCATCCATCTTCTGAACTTCGAGGTTGTGGCCCCGGACCGTATGCAACGTGCCCACGAGCATTTCCAGGCCGCAATCGGGCACAGCCGGCAGACGTGGGACGCCATCATGGCGGAGAACGATGATGAGCGTGAATGGATTCCCTCCCCCACACAGACCGGGGTGGTACCGGGCGTAACCATCACCTCGGAGATGGTCCAGGAATGGCGGCGCTTCCTGACAGAGGCCGAAGCACTGCTTTCGGGAGAAAAGCTGGCTCCTTTCTGGCGCGGCGGCCCGGAAATGGGCCTCAATGTGCACCGGATGTTCACCGAGCCCCGCAGATTCGATCTCGTGCTCTGGGTGCAGGGCACCGGTGTGGCGCCTTATCTGGAAGCCGGTGAAATCACCGACCCCGAAACCTGGCAGCAATTCCAGCGAACGTTTCGCGGCCGGTTCCTGAGCTTCGCACTCTGGTTCAACTGAGACGGGCACATACTAACCGTCTCGAAAGTAATGCCAGGTCTCGGCACCACTGTGCGGTGGGTCGGCAAGGCACGGGAGCGCCGGCGTGGCGAGGCTCACGTCAAGTAAGCGCAGGTTAGTAACGCCCGCAGCACCATGGCTGCGGGCTGCTTGGCAAAGCTCGCGAGACCAAAAGGCTTCAACTTACGAACCTTGCAGGGCATCCACCACTGCGAGACAGGACACGAAGCAGTACGCACGACAATCCCGTCCAGTTGCCAATTCCCTTCAGGATGGCCGCTTCTCCAGAAGCGTCCACACCCCTGCCAGGGTCAACAACGTGCCACCGCCGAGGTTAAAGCGCCGCCGGGCGACCGGCGACGTGAACAGCCGGCGCGCGGAACGCGCAAATAGAGCATAAAGTGCCGCGTTGAGCACCGCCAACGCGACGAAAGTACCCGCCAATATCCAAAGCTGCTCGGTGGCAGCGCCACTGGGCGTTACGAACTGGGGCAGAAATACAACGAAAAACGTAATACTTTTGGGATTCAGCGCAGTCGCGAGGTACGTATTGATAAATAGCGTCCTCCTTGAATCGTTCGTCGGGGCTCCTGAACCGTCTTCCTGGCTGGACTTACCGGCAACCAAGAGCCGCAAACCGAGGTAGACGAGGTAGAGCCCACCGATGGTCTTGAATACCGTAAACCAGAACGCCGACGTCGCCAGCAGTGCCCCGAGGCCAACGACAGCTGCCGTTATCGCCGTTGCATCACCCAACCCCACGGCGGCGATGAGCGGTATGTTCGCGCGCCGACCCTGCGCCATCGAGTAACTCACCACGGCGAGAATGGTCGGGCCGGGGATCGCCAGCACAACAGCCGAAGCCGCTACAAATGTAAGCCAGAGGCTTATGGACATGTCCTGCTCTCCATTGTGACGAACGCTAGCCTAACCCATCGGCATCATCCGGTCAGACAATACACTCTCCCGCACTTGCGCGTGCATGATCTGACCAAGGTTCACCGGAATCCCGGGGCAACAATGCGTCGGCCGCGGTAGCCAACGAAGATAGTGAGAAACTACCAACCTCGGTCAATGCACCGTCAGGTCTCAGTGGCCGCATCCACCGTTGCGCCCTCGCTTCACGTGGCCTCGCCACGCCGGCGCTCCCGCGCCTTGCCGAACCACCGTACAGTGGCGCCGACAAGCCTTGCTTGCCGACGCCATCTGAATGGAACCCACGAATCAATCAGGGAAGCTTTGCGCACCTGATTGTTACGTTCCCCAACGCACCAGAGTTCAAATTGGCCCCGGATTGCTCGGTTATGTAATGCTTGTTGGCACTTGGCGTCCAAGTCGAAGTGTTGGTCTTGGACCCCCACGGACAATCCCAGTAGTACGTACCGATATGCGTGCCACCGTCGTAGAGATCGAACTGACCCTCAGTTCCCGACGACGCATTCTCTCTCCCACAAGACGCTATAACGCCAGAGTCACCACTCGCAATTGTCATACCTTCGATCTTGTCAATGGGAATTTCATCATCCTTGTTCGGATTCTTGAAGAATTTTCCCCATTCGAGACCCACGCTTTTGACAGTCAAATCCACCCCTATTGCCTCTACGGTAATCACAACCCACTGCGCGTATGCCATGTTTCTCTCCTTGTAAAAGGCGTCCCCACAACGAACAGGAAGGCCTTAGGGACAATCAGCCCTTCCCAAGCCGGCGATTCATATTCCGCTCACGGGCTCATCGATAGGCCGTCGATCCCCCATGAGCACCACCGGCGCTAAAGTTCGTCGCATAAATATTTAACTTGCCGCACAATCCACACCTTCAAGCTTGTTAACGTAAGCAGCACAGTGACCACTGACTGTTGCTCACAAACTAATTGCGCACCAGAAGTCTAGACGATGCTCCATCGCAAAAAACGGCTTCAAGCTACCGTAAGCTTTGCAAATCAACCCGATCCGGATGGATGTGGCGCAGCACCAATCGAAAAATACTAAAATTATTTAGGACATTTTCCAGGATATATGCCTTTAATCGGCGAGTGGCCGAATCATCAGTGCTCATTGGGGGGATGGATTCCGGATAGCTCTTCAACTACGCAGCCAGAGCGGGACGACGTCATGGGAACCAGAACGAAGCGTGCGATATCACCGGACAATGTCTCGCAGATGGGGATGGCCACAGTGGAGATTCTTCGCGACGGCGATACGCCGTTGGTGAGGAAATCCGGTGCGGCGCTCACGGAATGCCGATTCTATGAATCGATCGCGCCATGCCTGCGAGGGCAAGGTGTCGAGACACCCCGGGTGCACCGCGTGGACACCGCGAGCCGGCTGCTCGAGCTCGAATTCGTGCCCCACCCCCTCGCCCGATCGGACTACGACTGCCCCGACGTGCTCCGTCACCTCGCGCGGATTCATGCGTCGACGATTCCTTTGGACGACCTGCCCGTGTTCCACAACACGTGGACCGAGACGGAGTCCGAGTCGGCCGCTGATTGCCTACAGCTCTCGTCCCGCGACAGGCACACACTGAGGCGTTTGCAGGCCTGCCAAGGCGAGATCTTCGAGCCGCGCACGCCGATATCCGGTGACGCCAACATCGGTAACTGGGGGCGGCGGGAGGACGGAACGGTGGTGCTGTTCGACTGGGAGCGTTTCAGCACCGGTAGCCCCGGCATCGACCTGGCCGCGCTGATTCCCGGCCTGCTGCCCTGGGATGCCGTTGAGGACCTCGCCCGGCGGTACCTGGCATTCTGCGATTCGACTTCCGAGGGCCCGGTCGAGCTGGCGCGTCAGACGGTCATCGCTCAGGTATGGCTCACCGTCGAGGTGACCAATCTGCTGGTGCGCACGCGGCATCCGCATACGCCGGCTTTCGTCAGCGAATACCGCGCCCGGTTCCCCGGCTGGCTGAACGCGATGACCAACCACGTGTAGCGTCAATGCCCGCCATCGGCGGGCTTGCACCTCACGCCGCTGCACGACTTGAATGAACGCCCCCTCGGTCCCTATCTCCACCGTACCTGCAATGCCACGGAACCCGTGCACACCTGCTCGGGTCAAAAATCGCCGGTCGTGACGACCAGGGCAAACCACCCAGTAACGGCAAGGAGCCTGTCATGATCGAGGTAGAATCACTCTCCCGCCGCTACGGCGACATTACCGCGGTGGACGATGTCTCGTTCCGCATCGGCCGCGGCGAGGTGGTCGGGCTACTAGGCCACAACGGTGCCGGCAAGACCACCATCATGAAGATGCTCACCGGCTACCTGGAGCCCACCGCCGGGCACATCCGCATCGACGGCCTGGATATGGCCAAGCAGCGCCGCGCGATCCAGGCACGCATCGGTTATCTACCGGAGAACTGTCCGGTCTATCCGGAGATGACCGTCGTGGATTACCTGGACTATCACGCCGTCCTCTATGGCGTGCCCGAGGCGGACCGCCCCCATGCAATCCGCCAGTCGGTGGAACGCACCGCCCTCGGCGAGAAGGCGCTGGACCGCGTCGCCACCCTCTCCCGCGGCTACCGCCAGCGCGTGGGCGTGGCGCAGGCCATTCTCCACGGGCCAAAGGTCGTTATCCTCGACGAACCCACCAACGGCCTGGACCCCTCCCAGATCCGCGACATGCGCACCCTCATCCGGCGGCTCGCCGAGCACGCGACGGTGCTCGTCTCCACGCACATTCTTCAGGAGGTGCAGGCGGTCTGTGACCGCGTGCTGATGATGCGCCGCGGCCGCCTGGCCCTGGATGCGCGGCTGGACGAGTTGGGCGACGCCCCCCGTCTGCTGGTCACGCTGGACGCGGAGCCGAACCGGGTCACGTCCGTGCTCGGCGAGCTCGCCGGCGTGAGCCAGGTCGACCCGCTGGGGCCGGCCCACGGTCACGGCCACCGCTACGCCGTGTCCGCCGACGGTGACGCCCGGGAGCTGGCGCCCACTCTCGCCCGGCGCGTGCAGGACGAGGGCATGGCGCTGTACGCCCTGGAGCCCGAGATGCGGGATCTCGAAACCGTGTTCACCGAGATCAACAGCGTGGATTGAACGGAGGGGAATACAGGTAATGAGAGCGCTCACGCGTGTCTTCCGGCAGGAGGCCGGTGCCTACTTCTCGTCACCGGTCGCGTACCTGTTCATCGGCACATTTCTCGCCGTCACCCTGTTCATCTTTTTCTGGGCGGAAGCCTTTTTTGCCCGCAATATCGCCGACGTCCGCCCGCTGTTCGAGTGGATGCCGATACTGCTGATCGCACTGGTCGCAGCGCTGACCATGCGGGCCTGGAGCGAGGAACGCCGCTCCGGCACGGTGGAGGTGCTGATGACCGCGCCGGTGCCGTCGCTTGCGGTGATCGGCGGCAAATTCCTGGCGGCACTGAGCCTGGTGGCCGTGGCGATGCTATTGACCCTGCCACTGCCACTCACCGCCGAGTTCCTAGGGCCACTGGACTGGGGTCCGGTCATCGGCGGTTACGTGGCGACGCTGTTCCTCGCGGCCGCCTATGTGGCCATCGGACTGTTCGTCTCCTCGCGCACCAGCAACCAGATTGTGAGCCTCATCGTCACCGTGCTCGTCGGTGCGGGCCTATACCTGCTTGGCTCGGACTGGCTCACGGCCCTGGCCCCGCCAGCGGTCGCCGAGATCATGCGCCTCGTCGGCACCGGCTCTCGGTTCGAGGCGATCACCCGCGGCGTGCTGGATCTGCGGGACGTCTACTACTACGTCAGCCTGGTCGGACTGTTTCTGGCCCTGAACGTCTACAGCCTGGAGAAGCTGCGCTGGGGCGATGACCGCGGCGGCGCCCGCCACCACGTAGCCTGGCGCACCGCGGTGACGCTGGTGGCAGTGAACTTCCTCGTCGCGAACGTGTGGCTGCAGCCCATCGCCTGGGCGCGGGCAGACATCACTGCGGACCACCGCTACACGCTCTCCTCGGCCACGGACCTGTATCTCTCGAGCCTGGAGGAACCACTGGTCATTCGAGGGTACTTCAGTCGCGAGACGCACCCGCTGCTGTCGCCGCTGGTGCCCCAGATGCAGGACCTGCTGCAGGAGTACGCGGTGCGCGGCGGCGACCGGGTAAACGTGGAATTCGTCCACCCCAAGGAGGATTCCGAAGCCATCTCCGAGGCGAGCCGACGCTACAGCATCGAGCCGGTGCCGCTGCAGACGGCGAGCCGTTACGAATCCTCGGTGGTGAATGCGTACTTCAATGTGCTGGTGAAGTACGGGAACAACCACGCCGTGCTGGGCCTCGACGACCTGGTGGACATCAAGGGCGGTCCCGGCGGCGATGTCCAGGTCGCCCTGCGCAACCCGGAGTACGAGATCACCAGCGCCATCCGCGAGGTGATCTATGAATGGCAAAGCGGTGGCGACCTGCTGAGTCGGCTGGACGAACCGGTTACGTTCAAGGGCTATATCTCTGTCGACGAACGCCTGCCGGACAAGCTCGTCACCCTGCGCAAGGATCTCGAGAGCATGCTCGGGACGATGCAAAAGGCATCCGACGGCAAGCTCGAGGTGGAATTTGCCGATCCACAGGCCCAGGGCGGCAAGCTCGCCGAGCAGCTGCGCTCGGAGTACGGTTTCCGGCCGCTGACCACCAGCCTGCTCAGCAACGAACGCTTCTACTTCCACATGGTTCTTGAGCAGGGCGAGCGCACGGTGCCCGTGGAGCTGCCGTCGAATCTCAACAAGGCCGATCTGCGCAAGGCACTGGAGGCGGGGTTGAAGCGCTTCGGCGACGGCTTCACGAAGACGGTGGCCGTCTACCAACCGTCGCCCGGACCGCGCCGGCGTTTCGGCATGAGCTCGGGGCCGGCGTACCGCACCGTGATGCAGACCCTGCGGGAGAACGCAGAGGTCGTGCCGACGGACCTTTCCAAGGGCGACGTACCCGCCGACAGTGACCTGCTGCTGGTGCTATCGCCAAAGAGTCTCGACGAGAAACAACGCTTCGCGATCGACCAGTTCCTCATGCGCGGCGGCACGGTGATCGTCGCCGGTTCGCCCATGCAGGTGCAGGTCAGCCGTCGCTCGGGCGTGCAGGTCAACGAGGTGAAAACCGGGCTCGAGGACTGGCTCGCCGGTTACGGTATCAAGGTCGAGAACCGCCTCGTGCTGGATCCGCAAAGCGGCGCCCTGACCCTGCCGACGCGCTCCCCAGGCGGAGGTTTGCGCATGCAGACACTCGACTACCCGTACTTCGTCGACATTCGCCAGTCCGGGCTCGCCGACCTGCCCATGCTGCAGGGACTGAACCAGCTCACGATGGCCTGGAGCTCGCCGGTGAGCGTGAACAGCGACAAAGCCGACCATCTCGACATCACGCCGCTGGTGCAAAGCTCCCCACGGGCCTGGACTTCGGATGCCACCGATGTGCTGCCCGACTATCAGCGCCATCCCGAGCGCGGCTTCGCCGAGCCGGAATCCCGTGGTGAGCAGACGCTGGCCGTGATGGCCGATGGCCGCTTCACCTCCGCGTTCAAGGACCGTGAATCGCCGCTTGCGACGAGCGAGGAGGATGGCGATGAAAGCAAGGGTGACGATACGAAGAACGCGAAGGCCGCCAAGGACAACGATGGCGAGGAGAACCCCACGGTCACGTCGGTGATCGAGCACTCGCCGTCGTCGGCGCGGTTGGTGGTGTTCGGCTCCGGCAACTTCCTCTCCGACTCGGCGCTGGATATCACCGCGCAGAGCAACCAGACGCGCTATCGCCAGCCCGTTCAGCTCGTCCAGAACCTGGTGGACTGGTCGCTGGAGGACCCGGCGATGCTGTCGATCCGCGGACGCAGCCAGTACTCCCGGCTGCTGCGCCCGGTCTCCGACGGCACACGCACGGTGCTTGAGGCGACCAACTACGCCGCGGGCCTGGGCGGCCTGTTCCTGATTTTCGGCATTCACGGCGCCATGGCACGGCGGCGGCGCCGCTGGTTCGAGCGCATTCTCAACAGGGAGGAAGGCTGAGATGAACCGTGCGATCACGGCCTTGAGCGTACTGCTGGCGGCACAGCTGGTGCTCGCCGCCAGCCTGTGGTTCACCAGCGCTGACTCGGGCAAAGCACCGTCCCGCGACCTGATGGCGCTCACCGCCGATGAGGTCACGACGGTCAGCCTGGCGGATGCGGACGGCGAGCCGTTGAAGCTG
>CAZHBN010000051.1:0-18318 GCA_964530405.1 uncultured Ectothiorhodospiraceae bacterium | reverse complement strand
TCCGCGGTGTCCAGTCCTTCGGAATGCTTTGCTCGGCCAAGGAACTGGGGCTCGCGGAGGATGCCGCCGGCCTCATGGAGCTGTCGGCCGGTGCGCCGGTGGGCGCTGATCTGCGAGAGTATCTCGCCCTCGATGACACCGTCATCGAAGTGGACCTCACCCCCAACCGCAGCGATTGTCTCGGCATGGCCGGTATCGCCCGCGAGGTGGGCGTGTTGCGCCGGGTGCCGGTCGACGGGCCTGCTTGCGAGCCGGTGCCCGCTGCGTTGGACGATGCCCTCGCCGTAACGCTCGAAGACCCGGCGGCCTGTCCGCGCTACCTCGGCCGTGTCGTACGCGGTGTCGACCCTTCGGCAGAGACACCGGTATGGATGCGTGAACGCCTGCGCCGGGCCGGCGTGCGACCATTGTCGGTCGCCGTCGATATTACCAACTACGTGATGCTCGAACTCGGGCAGCCCATGCACGCGTTCGACCTGGACAAGATCGAGGGGGGCATTCGCGTGCGCCCCGCACAGGCGGGGGAAGCGCTGGAGCTGCTGAACGGCGATACCGTGACCCTCGACACCGGAACACTGGTGATTGCCGACCAGCACCAGGCCCTCGCCATGGCGGGGGTCATGGGTGGCGAAGGCTCAGCGGTTACCGGCCAGACGCGGGACGTCTTTCTCGAGGCCGCCTTTTTTGCGCCCACCGCTGTGGCCGGCCGCGCACGGGTATACGGACTGCACACGGACTCCTCGCACCGCTTCGAGCGCGGTGTCGACCCAGAATCGCCGCGCCGGGCGATGGAGCGCGCGACCGCATTGCTGCTGGAGATCGCCGGCGGCGAAGCCGGACCGGTCACCGAGGCCGTCGAGCCGGCGGAGCTCCCGTCCGCGGCGCAGGTGACGTTGCGTCCCGCACGGGTCGACGCGCTGCTCGGCACCGCCATCCCGCGCAAGGATATGCGCGAGATACTCGAACGCCTGGGCATGACTGTCACGGGGACGGACGATGATGACTCCGAGTGGCAGGTTTCCGCGCCCACCTGGCGTTTCGATATCGCCCGGGAAGTGGATCTCATCGAGGAGATCGCCCGGGTCTGGGGCTATGACGAGATCCCGGCCAAGCGTACGCCGGCACGCCTCGCCATGCGTGCGTGCCCGGAGGAGCGTGTGGCGCTGCAGCGTCTGCGCGGTGCGCTCGTGGACCGGGGCTATCAGGAGGCGATCACGTACAGCTTCGTCTCCGAGGAGCTGCAGCGTCAGCTCGACCCGGATACGCCGTCGCTGGCGCTCGCCAATCCGTTGTCGGCGGAGATGGGCGTCATGCGGACCAGCCTGTGGCCGGGACTGGTGCGTGCCGTCGTGCACAACCAGAATCGCCAGGCCAACCGCGTGCGGCTGTTCGAGTCGGGGTTGTGCTTTCGCGGCGCCGATGGCGCGTCGCTCGAGCAGACGGCCATGCTCGCCGGTATCGCCACCGGCGACGTGCTGCCCGAGCACTGGACGGAGAGGGCGCGCCCCGTCGATTTCTTCGATATCAAGGGCGATGTTGAGGCGTTGATCGGGCTCACTGGCGAGCCGTCGATGTTCCGCTTTGTCGCCGAGACCCACCCGGCGCTCCACCCCGGACAGAGCGCGCGCGTCTATCGTGGCGATCGCGCGATCGGCTGGGTCGGGGCGCTCCACCCGCAGCTCGAGAGACCCTTGGAGCTTGCGGGGCGAACCTACGTGTTCGAGCTCGAGCTCGAAGCACTGGCCGAAGCCCGCGTGCCCGCTTTCGAGGCACTGTCGCGGTTTCCGTCCATCCGCCGTGATCTCGCCGTGGTGGTGGACGAGGACGTAACCGCGGACCGCCTTCGCGAGGTGATCGCGGCGAGTGCCGGTGACTGGCTGAGGGACGTCGTAGTGTTCGACGTCTATCGCGGCAAGGGTGTGGAAGAAGGTCGCAAGAGTCTCGCCATGGGCTTGATTTTGCAGGATTCTTCGCGCACGCTAACCGACGAGGACGTGGAGGCCTCCATCGAACGCGTGGTCGAGCGGCTGGGTCATGAGTTGAACGCAGCTTTGAGGGAGTGATCAGACTGTGGCACTGACCAAGGCCGATATGGCAGAACGTCTGTTCGAGGAAGTTGGCCTCAACAAACGTGAGGCGAAGGAGCTGGTGGAGAGCTTTTTCGAGGAGATCCGCTCAGCGCTCGAAGAAGGCACGCCGGTGAAGCTCTCCGGTTTCGGCAACTTCGACCTCCGGGACAAGAACGAACGCCCCGGGCGTAATCCGAAGACGGGCGAGGAGATCCCCATCTCCGCACGTCGCGTGGTTACGTTCCGGCCCGGGCAGAAGCTCAAGTCGCGGGTCGAGGCTTATGCTGGACGGGTCAAGCAATGACGAGCTGCCGCCGATTCCGGCGAAGCGCTATTTCGCCATCGGCGAAGTGAGTGAGCTGTGCGGCGTCAAGCCGCACGTGCTCCGCTACTGGGAGCAGGAGTTCCCGCAACTCAAACCTGTCAAGCGTCGGGGCAACCGACGCTATTACCAGCGGCAGGACGTCATCCTCATCCGCCAGATCCGGACACTTCTCTACCACGAGGGGTTCACCATCGGCGGGGCTCGCCAGAAACTCTCCGGCGAGGGCGCCAAGCAGGACCTCAACCAGAGTCAGCAGGTCATCCGTCAGGTCCGCAGCGAGCTGGAGTCGCTCCTCGCTGTGCTGCGGCGGTGAGTCCGGGGCAACCGTAAGAGTCCACCGCAGGTGCTTTGCGCGGCGGCCGCGATGCGTTATCATCCCTTTCCCGCGTCGGCGAAGGCCGGCAGGACTTCGGGGTGTAGCGCAGTCTGGTAGCGCACCTGCATGGGGTGCAGGTGGTCGGAGGTTCGAATCCTCTCACCCCGACCAATCAAATCAAGTAGAAATGCCCGCCTTCGTGCGGGCGTTTCTATATCGGGCGGCCGTTTTCCACGATCCGTCTGTCTCGCCGCTTTCGTTCGGGTTCATAGGTCGAACCCGGATCTCCTTCTGTATCCCGGATAGGTCTCGGTTGGCCTGAAGGTATGTGTTTGAGCAGCCGCTGCGGACCGAGCTCTGCCCATGGCGGGTGGGGCGTTGTTGGCGCGGGTGTCATGGCACGTGAACCGCTCCCCGATGCTGCCCGTCGGTATTACCTGGCCTGACGGCCCAGGGCGGCCGGACGCTTACGATTGCAGTACGGTAAAAGTGGGTCCATGTTTACCTGAAGGAATCAGAAGAACGGGAGGCGCGCCATGGACGATCTTGGTCGGGGGCTCATTGCGGGCTTCGTTGCGACTATTGTCATCTCCCTGCTTATGGCGCTGCGACTGTCCATGGGATTGATGCCCTGGTTCTATCCCATCGAGATCCTCAATCTCAGCGCTCAGAAGTTGTTCGGCACGCCGAACACTCGATTTGTGGGCTGGGCCATCCACTTCGTCGTCGGCACCGGCATCTGGGGACTGCTGTTCGGCTGGCTCGTCGAGCGATTGCCGGGCGGTACCTACACGCGACGGGGCATTCTCTTTGGAGCGCTTGCCTGGTTCGTGGTGATGATCACAGTCTTTCCGGCCGCCGGGTCCGGCTATTTCGCCCTGGGTTTTGGCTGGGGGATCTCCGTGTGGACATTGATCTACCACCTCATTTTCGGGTTCTCGTTGGGCGCGACCTACGGCTGGCTTCGCAGCCTGTGACTGGATGGGCTCACTGCGTGCGCAGCAGCGCCGGGCCGACCATCCATCGCAGTGCCCACGTCCCTTCAACGTCCTCCAGGCACAGGGCCGTGCCGGGCGAGAACACCACCGCAGCGGGCGCTTCGCGGCCCGTGAGCAAGCGTGTCGTCAGGCGGCCCACAAAAGGTTGATGGCTTACGATCGCGATGCCGTCGTCGTGTGGCTGTTCCAGCCATTCGAGCCACGCGTCGACGGGATCATCGGGGGCCAGACCGCTGGCTTCGACGGGACGACCCGCCAGCGCCCGCGCAAGGATTTCGGCGGTCTGTCGTGCCCGCAGCTTGGTGCTGTGGTAGACGGACGGGATGGTAACGTCGTGGTTGGACAGCAGCGCGGCCAGCGCTTCCACGTCGGCGCGGCCTTCCTCGCTCAGAGGCCGCTCCGGGTCCACTTCCTTGGCGAGTGCGCCGCCGTGCTGGATCAGGTACAGCTTCATGGCACGCCACGCTCCGTGCATCGTTAGTCGGCAACTGCAAGTCTAGCGTCCTCCATCAGCGTTTCGTTGTGTTTCTGCGTGTCATGGCACTGCTGCCGCTAGGCGGCGTTGCAAAGGTCTGGTGCCCCTGCTTCGGGCGATGGCATGGATCATGGCGATCCGGCTTGTCCGCCCGATCCCGTTCCGCATTCCTGGGACGCTTCCCGGCTTCACGGTCTCACCCCGTACGCCGTCATCCACTCGAGCGACTCGTCGGTTCCCCTGGACGGTTGGTACTCGAGCGAGACGTACCCCTCGAAGGCCAGGTCGGCCAGCGCTTGGAGAAGAAATCGGTAGTTGATTTCGCCGGTACCCGGCTCGTGGCGGCCAGGCGAGTCCGCGAGTTGAATGAAGCCGATATGTGCCAGGTTCGCCTTGACGGTCTCGATGAGATCACCTTCGGCGCGCTGCATCTGGAAGAAGTCGTACTGGATTTTCAGGTTCGGATGATTCACCTGGGCGAGCAGCTCGCGCGCCTGCGCCGTGGTCGTGAGGGCGTAGCCGGGGTGGGTGACCGGGTTGAGCGGTTCCACCAGCAGCGTGATGCCGGCTTGCGCTGTGTATTCTGCCGCCCAGCGCAGGTTGTCGACGAGGCAACGGTGCTGTTCGGCCTGCGGGCAATCGTTGCGGCGATAGCCCACCGGGCAGTTGAGCTGTCGACAGTCGAGCTCACGGGCGATGGCCACTGTCTCGGTCACGCCGGTCCGGAATGCCTCGTGCCGGTCCGGCCATCCCGCGATTCCACGCTCGCCCGCCGCCCAGTCACCACCTGGCAGATTGAAATGAATGATCTCCAGCCCCTGCGCGGTTTTCGCCTCGGCGATCGCCGCCACGTCTTCGCAGAACGGGTACGGGTTGTGGAACTCCACGAAACGGAAGCCGCAACGGCGCGCGTGTGCGAAGCGTTCCAGAAACGGCCATTCACGGAACATGAACGTCAGGTTGGTCGCGAACTTGATCATATGCGGGTGTCACTCCTGTGGCGGTGGGCACGCGGCGCCGACGCCCGTGCCTCCGGGGGTTACTCGATGCGGAAACGCTCGATTTGCCGATTCAGTGCCGTGGCCATGCGCTCCAGGCGCCTCCCCAGCTCAGAGGAACTGCGTACGTCCGTGGCGGTCTCCTGAGAGATGTCGCGGATGTGGACTGCATTGCGGTTGATCTCTTCGGCGACGCGGCTTTGCTCTTCCGCCGCCGCGGCGATATCGGCGCTGCGCGCCCGAATCTCCGAAAACGCGCTGGTGATGTCCGCCAGTGTCTTGGCGGCCTCCCGGGATTGGCCGGCTGTGGTCGACCCGGCGTCTCGGCCGTGCGCGATGGATTCAACGCCGCTGCGCGTGTTTGCCTGCAGCTCGTCTATGCGTTCCCTTACCTCGTTCGTGGCGCTCTGCGTTCGCTGGGCGAGGGCGCGCACCTCTTCGGCGACGACGCTGAAGCCGTGCCCCTGCTGACCAGCGCGAGCGGACTCAACTGCAGCGTTCAGTGCGAGTAGCTTGGTCTGCTCGGAGATCCCGTTTATGAGCGCTATGACGTCTTCGATGCTGGCACTCGCCTGCTCGACCTGAGTGATGGCATCCGCGGCGTACCCGACGTCAGAGACGAACCGTTCGACGGCATCGCTGGTTTCCCGCACCATCGTTTCGCCCTCTCTCGCCCGCTGGTCGGCGCTCGCAGCCGCATCCGAGGCTTCGCCGGCGTGTTTAGCGACTTCCTGCACGCTTTGCGCCATCTCCGTCATGGCCGCGGCGACCTGATCGGCATCCGCCCGTTGTCGCTCGGCGTGGGCGGTGGCCTTGTCCGCGGCGGCCATGAGTTCGCTGGCGGCAGACAAGACGTTCCGTGCGGAATCCACGATGCCCGCGATGACCGAACGGAAGCCTTCGCTGGCGGCCGCGAGGTCGGTACGCAGCCGCTGGATTTCGTTGCGGTCGTGGGCGTCCCCGGTCCGGTGCCTGGCGAAATCCACCGTCAGGTCGCCATCGCCGAAGCGCCGCACTTGCTCGCCGAGCTCGCGAAGCGGGCGCAGCAGCGTGCGCACGCCAACGAATACCCCGGCAATCCAGATCAATGCACCGGCGAGGCATACCATCATCAGAATCTTCGTCAATCGCCATCCCGCAGCCTCCAGCTCAGCCAGCGGCGCCTGGGCGATCAGTGTCCAGTTCCAGCCGTCGACTGGCTCGTAGGCCACTACCCTCGATGTGCCCTTCAGGGTGAACGTCCCCAGGCCGCCGTTGCCGGCGAGCCAGCGCTGCAACAGAGACGGCGCCGGTGCGAGCGGTGTTTCGCCTATCGGACGTTCCTCATAGTCGTGATTGCGGTGTATGCGAATCGCGTTGTCCCCGGACCGGGCGATGGCGAAAGCGGCGCCCGTCTTCCCGAACCGGATGCCCGCTATTGTTTCGCGCAATCGCGCCAGCTCTGCGGTGTGATCGATGCCGATCTCCAGCAGGCCCGCAACGTTGCCGCTGTCGTCGGTGACCGGCAGGTAGCCGGTCATCAGCTCCCGCCCCGAGAGCGTTGCCAGGCCGAAGTACGGATCGCCATTGCGTGCGGCACCGTAGGCGGGGTGTTCGGAGTCCACGAGCGTGCCGATGGCGCGCTCGCCACGGTCGTCCGTGAGTGACGTGGACACGCGCACGAAGGCCTTGCCGTCGCGCACGAGCGCGCTGGCCTCGCCACTGGTCTGCTCGGCGAAACGGTCCACGAAGTGGGGGTTGTTGTTGAGTGTCTGATAGCCCGCACGGAACAGCGGCGCGTCACCGTAGTCGCCGGCGGTCTTGGTGCTGCGCGGGTCGACGCTGAGCAGTCCCGTCGACCCAAGCATTCCGTGAAACATGCCGGCGTACTCGCGGGCCCGGCTCACCAGGGTTTCGTACTGGAGTTCGAGCATTCGGTCGACAACACCGATTTGCTGCTCGATCTCTTGCTGCGCGGCGCCACGCATCGCGAAGCGGCTGTAACTCCCGGCCAGCAGGGTGATCGTGCCAAGCACGACGACAATCAGCACCAGACTCAGTAGCGACAGCTGGGTGCCCAGGGACCGGGACAGCAGCAATCTCTTCATCTCAGCCTCCTCCTTTGAGTCGAATCACGGCTTGCCTCCCGGGCTCTTCGCTCACTGGGGAAGCGTCTGCGCCAAATGCCCCTCTCGGGTGTTGACACGACCCGTGTCGACTGCTTGTATGAAATTATGAACACGAGCAGAACAAATTTTCAATGACGACCGTGGCAGAGGACGGCACAGATGAGCGGCGATAACTCGGGAAAGGATCTGGCTATTCGCGCGGCGTGGCTTTCGTACGTGGGCGGCTATACCCAGGCGGAAATCGCCGAGCGTCTGGGCGTCTCGCGCATGAAGGTGCACCGCCTGATCACGGCGGCTCATGAGGTGGGAGCCGTGAAAGTGTTCATCGAGGGAGAGCCGGCGGAGCTCATCGCCCTGGAGGACGCGCTCGCCCGGGAATTCGGTCTGAGTGCCTGCACGGTGGTTCCCAGCCTCACGGGCGAGGAGGGCGGGAACCCCTTCGCCAACATCGGTACCGCCGCGGCGCGTTTTCTGCGCGGGCGGCTGGAGGCGGGAATGGTCGGCACCCTGGGCGTGGGATGGGGGCGAACGCTGGCCGAGATGGTGAACCGCCTGCCGCAGATCGCCTGCCCCGAGCTTCGCATCGTGCCGGTGCTCGGCAGCGTCACGCGCAAAATGGCGTTGAACCCCTACGACGTGGTCCATCGGCTGACTGACGCGACCGGCGGCGAGGGCTATCTGCTGCCGGTGCCCATGTTCGCGGATACCCCCGAGCACCGGCGGATCCTCATGGAGCAGCGCAGCGTGCGCGATGTCTACGAGCTCGCCCGGGCCGCTGATCTCACGATGGTCGGTGTGGGTGCCGTGCCACCGCAGGGGCACACCCTGCTCCAGGACCTCGGCGAGGTGAATGCCGAGGAGTGCCGGGTGCTGCACGACGCCGGTGCCGAGGCCGAGGTCGTGGGGCAGTTCCTCGACGACCAGGGCCGTGTCGTCGAGACCGCTTTCAATCAGCGCACCCTGGGTCTCGGTCTCGATGTGCTTCGCACCCAGGAGGTGATTGCGGTGACCGGCGGCGAGGAGAAAGTCCACGCCACGCTCTCGGTGCTGCGCAGCGGTCTGCTCGCGGGCCTCATCACCGACGAGACGGTGGCCCGGGGCGTGTTGGCGCTGATGGGGGGCGTGGCCGAAGAAAACGTCGCACAACCGACGAAGACGTGACGACCATCGCGCCCACGCGGGCGCACAAGCAAACGGGAGGAGAGGCATCATGCCCAATCGAGACGACAAGCTCTACCGGGCCTGGCTGGAGCAGCCCATGACGCGGCGCCAGCTACTGGACACGGCGCGTCAGCTCGGCATTGCCGGGGTGAGCGCCGGCTTTCTGATGAACACGATCGGTACCCGCGCACTGGCGGCCAGTGACTCGTTCAACTGGCAGCGCCACAAGGGCAAGACCGTTCGTGTACTGCTGAACAAGCACCCCTACGCGGACGCTCTGGTCGCGAATCTCGAGAACTTCAAGCAGCTCACCGGCATGAACGTGGAATACGACATCTTTCCGGAGGATGTCTATTTCGACAAGGTGACCTCCACGCTCACCAGTGGCTCATCGCAGTACGACGTTTTCATGACCGGGGCCTACCAGACCTGGCAGTACGGCCCGGCGGGCTGGCTCGCGGACGTCAACGAGTTCATCGACGACCCCGAGCAGACGGCCGATACCTTCGCCTGGCAGGACGTCCTGCCGAACCTGCGTGCATCCACCGCCTGGAGCGGGCGAGTGGGTGACCCGCTGGGTGGCCCGGGTTCGAAGCAATGGGCGATGCCGCTCGGCTTCGAGTTCAACAGCGTCAGCTACAACAAGCGTTACTTCGAGCAGGCCGGCATGAGCGCGCCGCAGGATCTGCCCGATATGGTGGACAAGGCGAAAAAGCTCCAGCAGATGAGCGATGCCGCGTATGGAATCGGTGTCCGTGGCAGCCGCAGCTGGGCCACGATCCATCCGGGCTACCTCTCCGGCTACGCAAACTATGGCGCGACGGATTTCGTGACCGATGGGCAGGGGAAACTGCGTTCGGCGGTGAACAGCAAGGCGTCCAAGGAATTCACCAAGCTGTGGGTCGAAATGATCAAGCAGTCCGGCCCGGCGGACTGGACGACCTACACATGGTACGAAGTGGCCAACGACCTGGGATCCGGTCAGTCGGCGATGATCTATGACGCCGACATCATCGGCTTTTTCCAGAACAAGGGCACGCAGGAAGCCGGCAATATCGGGTTCCATCCGTTCGTGGCGAATCCCGAGCGCAGCGAGCCCACGGCCAATGTCTGGATCTGGTCACTGGCCATGAGCAACTTCAGCTCGGACAAGTCCGCGGCGTGGTATTTCCTGCAGTGGGCGACCGGCTCCCAGACCCTGCTCAAGGGTGCCACCGAGCACCAGCTCGTGGACCCCGTGCGTCAATCGGTTTCCGAATCCGGTGCGTTCCGTGAGCGGATGACCGCCAACCATCCGGGTTACCTGGCGCAGTATCAGGCGACGGCGCCGAACTCGAAGATCTATTTCACGCCTCAGCCGCTGTTCTTCAACGTCACCACGCAGTGGGCGGCGCAGTTGCAGAAGATGTACGCGGGGTCGATCAACGTGGACGAAGGGCTGGATCAGCTCGCGGAGAGTATCGATCGGCAGATGCGCAGCGCCGGTCTCGCCTGATCGCCGCGATCATTCGATAGCGCGCTGGTGAGGCCGGGCACGTCGTCCGGTCCCACCAGCATCCGTCGAGTGTGCAATTTCGAGGAGGAGGACAAGCCCATGGTGGCCAACACCAGCGCGACGGCGAGTGACGCGGGCGGCCGAGCCGCGCCGCGCCCCCGTCGCGCCCTGAACCGCGCGATACCCTACATCCTGAGCCTGCCGGCGCTGCTCGTAACCGGCGGCGTCATCGTTCCGTTCATAACCGCTGTCATCTACTCGCTCCAGCGGTACAACCTGGCAATGCCCCAGTTCCGTTCCTTCGTATGGTTTCAAAATTACTGGGAGCTGCTGTGGAGCGCCGATTTCTGGCATACGGTGTCCGTCACTCTGACCTACACCGTGGCGACCGTCGGCCTGGAAATGCTGTTGGGGCTCGCGGTGGCGCTGCTGCTGCAGAAGCGGACCCTGATCAACGACATCATGAGCGTGCTTCTGGTGCTGCCGCTGATGGTCGCGCCGGCCATCGCGAGCCTGATATGGAAGCTCATGACGAATACCAACTTCGGTATTCTCAATTACCTCCTAACCCTTGTCGGCATCGACGATTTCGGCTGGGCGACGGATCCCGCCACGGCCATGTTCACCGTCGTGCTGGTGGATGTGTGGGTGTTCACGCCGTTCTTCAGTGTTCTGCTGCTGGCCGGTCTCCGGGGGCTGCCGAGCGGCCCGTTCGAGGCCGCGGCGCTCGATGGCGTGCCGCGTAGCTTCGTGTTCTTCCGGATCACGCTGCCAATGCTCACGCCGTTCATTATCACCGCGGCGCTATTCCGGATGTTCGACAGTATCCAGCAGTTCGACATCCCCTATGCGATGACCCAGGGCGGTCCCGGTGATGCGTTGATGGTCTTCCAGGTGGCGGCCTACCTCGAAGCGTTTACCTATACGAACCTGGGCCGCTCGGCGGCGGTTCTCATGGTGCTGTGGGCCATTACGTTCGTGCTCAGCAACGTGATGATCAAGAAATGGCTCGCGATCCGCGAGAAGCACGGCAGCTAACGGGGAGGCATCGAGCGATGTCCGTTCGAGGAATTTTTCGCGCCATTGGACTGATTGCGGTCGGTCTTTTCTTTCTGTTTCCGATTTTCTGGATCGTCATGATGTCGTTCATGACCAACGAGGCCGTGCTCCGCAATCCGCCGAGCCTCGTTTTCGATCCGGTCATCACCAACTACACGAGCCTGATTTCCGGTCAACTGGAGACCGAGGTCGGGGCGTTGAACGTGGACTATCTCCAGAACCTGAAGAACAGTTTCATTCTCGCTGCCGGCTCGGTGGTCATATCCCTGTTGCTCGCGGTGCCGGCGGCGTACGCGTTCGCGCGATTCCGGTTCAGGGGCAGCGAGGACATGGCATTCACCATTCTCAGCTTCCGTTTCGCCCCGCCATTGCTGGTGCTGCTGCCGCTGCTGATCTATTTCCGCCAAATCGGGCTCAACGACTCCTATTTCGGCCTGATCTGGGTTTACCAGCTGCTCACGCTGCCGTTGGTGCTGTGGATCGTGCGTGGCTACTTCGAGGAGTTGAGCGAGGACATGGAATACGCCTACCGGCTCGACGGCCATAACTGGTGGCAGACGTTTACCAGGATCGCGTTGCCCCTCGCGCGCCCCGGTATCGCATCCGCCGGCTTGCTGGCGTTCATCTTCGCCTGGAACAACTTCATCTTCGCACTGGTTCTCGGTTCGGCGCGTGTCCAGCCAGTGACGGTGGGGGCGCTCAATTTCGTCACCGCCTCCGGCATTCAGTACGGGCAGATTGCGGCGGCGCTGGTGCTCTCCATCCTGCCGACGCTGGCGGTGGCACTGTACGCGCAGCGCTTCCTGGTCCAGGGCCTGAGCCTGGGTGCGGTCAAGGGTTAACGCGGAGGTCAACGCATGTCTTACCTGAAGATCGACAACGTATCCGCGGCGCTGGGCAAATCCCGCACCGAGGTCATCAGGAACCTGTCGCTGGAAATGGACTACGGTGAGTTCCGGGTAATCTTCGGCCCTTCGGGCTGCGGCAAGACTTCCCTGCTGCGTCTCATCGCCGGTGTGCTCTCCCCCGACGAAGGCGAGATTACGATTAACGATTGCCCCATGAACGACGTCGAGCCGGAGCACCGGGGTGTGGCGATGGCGTTCCAGACCTTCGCGCTGTACCCGCACTTCACGGCCTACGAGAACATCGCCAGCCCCCTGAGGGCGGCGAATGTGAGCGAAGAGGAGATCGATCGGCGCGTCAGGGAAGTCGCCGAGATGCTCAAGATCGCACACGTGCTGGGGCAGAAACCGGGGCAGCTGTCCAACGGCCAGAAGCAGCGCACGACGCTTGGCCGCAGCCTGATCAAGCGCCCACGCGTGCTGTTGCTCGACGATCCACTGCGTAATGTGGACGCGAAACTGCGCTATGAGATGCGCATCGAGCTCCCCGAGCTGCTGCGTCGGTTCGAAACGACCGTCATTTACGTCACCCAGGACTTCAAGGAAGCGATGGCGCTCGGCGACAGCGTGGCCGTGATGATCGACGGCAGCATTCGGCAGGTGGGCTCGCCTTACGACGTGTACCGGCGCCCGAGCGATGTGGAGACGGCGAAACTGTTCGGTGATCCGCCGATCAACGTCGTGCCGGTGCGCCCCCAGGCCGGCGATGGCGGTGACCCCCGGGTCACCATCGGGGGCGTATCGATGGCGGTGCCGCACTGTCCCGAGGCGCTGCTCGACAACGACTGCTGGGTCGGCATCCGTCCGGAGGACATCAGGTTCCACGAGTCCCCCCGCGCCGGCGACGTTCCGGTCACCCTGGACGCGGTAATGCCGTTGAACGTCCGCACGGCGCTGCGAGTCAGCGCGCCTGGCGATCTGAGGCTCACCTCGTCGGCCTGGGATGTCCAGGAGCACTCGCACGAGCGGCGGGATGCCTCCGTGCAGGTGGATCTTTCCCATGCCGTTTTCTTCGATCGAGACCGTGGCGTCCGGGTGGACCGCTGAGGCGCGGCGGGAGCACACACAGGGGAACACGCAATGTCCAGCCTGACCTTATCCAACGTCAACAAGGTCTTTAGCACGGGCCGGAGAAGCACCGTTCACGCCGTGCGCGACCTCTCCATGAAGATCGCCGACGGCGAAATCATGGCATTGCTCGGCAGCTCCGGCTGCGGCAAGTCTTCGACGCTGCGCATGATCGCCGGTTTCGAGTCGATTACCGACGGCGAGATCCGCGTCGGCGAGACGCTCATCAATCGTCTCGAACCGCATGCGCGTAACGTCGCCATGGCATTCGAGGCTTATGCGCTCTATCCGCCGCTGACGGTGCGCAAGAACATCGCCTTTGCGCTGCTTAGAAACAAGGAGCCGCAAGCGGTCATCGACCGCAAGGTGCAGCAGATTGCCGAGCGCCTCGAGATAACCGACCTGCTGGATCGCTACCCAGGCGGACTCTCCGGCGGCCAGCAGCAGCGTGTCAGCCTCGCGCGTGCACTGATCCGCGCGGCGGACCTGTATCTGCTCGACGAGCCCATGTCTCAGCTGGAGCCGCAGCTGAGGGCGACGCTGCGCGGACGCATCAAGGAATACCTGCTCGCCAACAATCTGACCACGGTGTTCGTCACCCACGACCAGACTGAAGCCGTGGCCATGGCTGACCGCATTGCGGTGATGAACGATGGCGTCCTCCAGCAGTTCGGTACCCCGAACGAGCTCGAGAACCGGCCGGCGAACCTGTTCGTCGCCTCGTTCATCGGTGAGCCGCCGATGAACCTTCTCGCGGGCAGCGTGGCGGAGAGCGACGGACGGCTGGCGTTCCGGATCCATGGCGAGGGCGATGACGTCCACCTGTCGCTGCCGCGGGATGCGGCCACCGGCGCCATGCACGGCGCGCTGGAAGTGGGGCGCAAGGTGACCGTCGGTATTCGCGCCCACCGGATGATCATCGATCGAGGCGAGCATCCCACCGGCGGTGACGAGGGCATAGCCGCGACGGTGACCTCCAACCAATGGCTGGGCGATCAGAGCCATATCGGGCTGTCGGTCAACGGTAACCGGATTTTCCTGGTCACCGAGCATCCGCTGGATGCCCGTGTCGGTGACGGGCTTCGCCTTCGCTGGCCCGTGGCGCACCTGCATGTCTTCGATTCGAGCACGACGGCGTCGTTGTTCCATGGCGGCGAACCCGCCGGGTGGGAGGCGCAGCGTGGCGGATGACGTGATCGTCGGCCTCGACGCCGGCACTTCAGTGATCAAGGCCGTGGCGTTCGACCTGACGGGCCGGCAAATCGCCAAGGCCGTCTGTGACAACGAGCTGCACTACACGGGCGACGGTGGCGTGGAGCAGGATCTTGCGCGCACCTGGACTGTGGCCGTGGAGACATTGCACGTGCTCGCTGAACGCGTGCCCGGCCTCGCCGAGCGTATAGCGGCCGTGGCGGTCACCGGCCAGGGCGATGGCACGTGGCTCATGGACGCCGATGGCGAACCGGTGGGGCGGAGCATGCTGTGGCTCGACGCCCGCTCCAGCGACATCGTCTCCCATTGGCGGAGCTCGGCAGTGGGGCCGGCGGCGTATGCGAGCACGGGTACCGGGCTCAATCAGTCCGCGCAGAGCGGTCAGCTCAAGTGGCTCAGCCAGCACCACCCGGAGCGCCTTGCCAAAGCTGCTACGGCCTGCCACTGCAAGGACTGGCTCTATCATTGCCTGACCGGCGAGCGGGTCACCGATCCGGCGGAAGCGGTATGGACGTTCGGCAGCTACCAGCGGCGCGACTATGACGACGCCGTGCTGGAGGCGTTCGGACTCTCGGACTATCGGCGGCTGTTGCCGCCGATCGTGGACGGCACCCGCCAGCATGCGACGCTACGCCCGAGCGCGGCCGCGGCGACCGGGCTCAAGGCGGGCACGCCCATTGTGCTCGCCCCGGTGGACATGCTCGCCACCGGCCTCGGGGCCGGCGTCTACGAACCGCACCGGCGGGTGGCCTGCAGCATCATCGGCAGTACCGGCGCCCATCTGTGCGTGCGGCACCGCGAGGCGGACATCGTGCTGCGGGATCAGGCGAGCTACACCATGCCGTTCGTGGCGCCGGGAACGTGGTTGCAGCTCGCCTCCAACATGGCGGCCACGCTCAACATCGATTGGTTCGTGGACGGGCTCAATGCATTGCTGGAGGGAGTGGGGCAGCCGGCTGTCGATCGCACCCGATTGCTCTGCCAGGTGGATGAAGCGCTGGCGCGCGTGCCACCGGGGCGGCTGATCTATCACCCGTTCATCTCTGCTAACGGCGAGCGCGGGCCGTTCGTCAACCCACATGCGCGGGCGCAATTCCTGGGGCTGGATGCCGATGCAACCCAGCTCGATATGGCCCGGGCGATTTACGAGGGAATTGCCTTCGCCGCGCGGGATTGCTACGAGGTGCTCGATGCTCACCCGGAAGAGGTGCGCATCACTGGCGGCGGCGCGCAGAGTGCGACCCTGGCCGGGATACTCGCCTCCGTGCTCGGCGTGCCGGTGCGTCCGCTGGTCCGTGAGGAGGCGGGCGCCGCCGGTGCCGCCATGGTCGCTACCCTGGCGTTGGGTCACCATCGGCGCCTGGACGACGTCTGCGCGACGTGGGTCACACCGCATCTGGCCGACCCTGTGGCGCCCACGGCGGAGTTGCAGCGGGTCTACGAGCGCCTGTTTCCCGTCTATCGCGCCGCCTATACCCACAGCGACGGATTCTGGCGTGCATTTCACGCCGCCGGTACCCCGTTGCCCGAGGATTCGCTCCACGGCCCTGGCCGTGCCCCTGTGTCCGAGACGAGAGGAGAGAACCGGTGAGTGCTGCCGACAATCACGCCAATGCCGCCGCGCCGCTGTTCGACATGGTGGTCATCGGTGCCGGCGTAAACGGGGCCGGCATCGCCCGGGACGCCGCCGGACGCGGGCTTTCGGTATTGCTCTGCGACAAGGAGGATCTCGCGCACGGCACCTCCTCGCGCAGCGGCAAGCTCGTCCATGGCGGTTTGCGTTATCTCGAATACTACGAGTTCCGGCTGGTCCGCGAAGCCCTCAAGGAGCGCGAAGTGCTGCTCGAGAACGCGCCTCACATCATCTGGCCGATGCGCTTCGTGTTGCCGCACAATGCCGAGCTGCGGCCGGCTTGGATGATCCGGGCGGGTCTCTTCCTCTACGATCACCTCGGCGGGCGCAGACGCCTGCCCGGCAGTCGCGGGCTCGATCTGGCCGAATCCCCGGAGGGGGAGGCGCTCAAGCCGGGCTATCGCAAGGGCTTCGAGTACTCCGATTGCTGGGTGGATGACTCCCGTCTGGTCGTGTTCAATGCGATGGACGCGCAGCGTCACGGTGCCGAGGTCTACACTCGCACGAGCTGCGAGCGAGCCCGGCGCCAGGACGGCGAGTGGCTCGTGACCCTGCGCGATGCGGTAGACGGCAGTCGCCGGGACGTTCGTGCCCGGGCGCTTGTCAATGCCGCTGGACCCTGGGTGGACCGGGTGCTCAAGCGCGCACTGGGGCATGGCGGCGGTGACCGTGTGCGGCTGGTCAAAGGCAGCCACATCGTGGTGCCGAAGCCCTACCGCGGCACCCAGGCGTACCTTCTGCAGAACAGCGACAAGCGCGTCATCTTCGTGAACCCATACGAAGGGGACAAGCTGCTCATCGGCACCACGGACATCGTCTACGAGGGCGACCCGGATACCGTCGCCATCGACCGTGAAGAGATCGACTACCTCTGCGGTGTGGTCAGCCGCTACTTCCGTACGCCCATTTCCGCGTCTGACGTGGTATCCACGTTCTCGGGCATTCGCCCGCTGTTCGACGACAAGGCGGAAAACCCGTCGGCGGTGACCCGTGACTACGTCTTCGATATCGTCGACGACAACGGGCGGGCGCCGCTGTTATCGGTGTTCGGCGGCAAGATCACGACCTATCGGCGTCTCGCCGAGCATGCCATGGAGCGGCTCAAGCCCTATTTCCCGGATCTGGGCGAGGCCTGGACCGCCACCCGGTGTCTGCCCGGCGGCGATATCGCCGACGCGGACTTCGACGGCTACTTCGAGACCCTCGAACGTCGTTTTCCGTGGGCCGCGGCGAGCCTGCTGCGCCGCCTTGCCCGTGCCTACGGCACCATAACCGAGCGTGTGCTCTCGGGCGCCGGCGGCGTTGAGGATCTGGGGCGGCATTTCGGGGCGGATCTCTACGAACGGGAGCTGCGCTACCTCGTCGACGAAGAGTGGGCGGCCAACGCCGACGACGTCGCCTGGCGGCGTACCAAGTTGGGGTTGCGGCTGTCGGCGGAGGAGCTCGCGACCATTGATGCGTGGATCGCGGGGGAGTACGGGCTCGCGCCTGCCATGTCGTCCGCGGGACAGCGTTGACCCTTGACTCGCCGCTGACTCATGCGCCCTCGTTGCCCCGCGTGGCATCGTCAAGCTTGATGATGGAGTGGGCGTTGGTCGCGCTGGTGGCGAGGGTATTGACGACGCCGCTGCGCAGTGCACCCAGTATGGAGGCGGCTTTCGTGTTCTCGCTGGCGATGGCGATAGCGTCGGGAATGCGGGCGAGGTCGGCGGCGGACAGGCCGACGATGCGGTCCTGAATGGGTTCCGCGGCGGGCCGGCCGTATATGTCGATGAAGTTGTACCCCATGATGTCGCCGATGGTACCGGACAAGCGGGCTTCGGAGATCTCCTGGGGCGAGAACCAGCCCATGCGCACCATGTTGCTGTCCTCGCTAAGGTCGCCGACGCCGATGAGCGCCATGTCGGCACGCCGGGCGCGGTCCAGTGTCTGCTTGACCGTGTCGTTGCGGATGAGCGCGGCGCGCAGCTCCCTGTCTTCCACCAGCGCCGGCGCATACAGGGTCTCGCTTTCGCCGCCGAAGCAGGCAGCGAGGCGGCGGCAGATGTGGTCGGGATTCATGTACTCGCCGGCACGCAGCGAGCCACCGATGGCGCAGACGAACACGCAGCTCTTCTGCTCCGGGTCGAAGACGTTGTCGGCGACCGCCCCCACGTTCCGTCCCATGCCCACTGCGACGATGCTGCCGTCGTTGAGGCGGCGATTGAGGTGATTGGCCACCAGGCTCGCCACCGACGCCCGTTGCACGTCCGGATCCTTGTGATCGATGGCGATGAGTGCCCGGTCGAGACCGAAGCGCTGCATCAGCTCGCGCTCGAGCTCGGCGCTGACGCCGGGATGATGGCGCACCCGCACCTCGACGATGCCCTCGTCGTGCGCCCGGCGAATTAGCCGCCCGACCTTGGGCCGGGAGAGGTCCAGGCGCTGGGAGATCTCCTCCTGGGTGAGGTTCTCCACGTAGTAGAGAACGGCAATCTCCGTGAGCAGGTCGATGTC
>CAZHBN010000050.1:0-18348 GCA_964530405.1 uncultured Ectothiorhodospiraceae bacterium | reverse complement strand
CAGATCAACGAGCAGACCCTGTCGTTCGTGCCGAAGCTCGGCGTGCTGGCGCTGACGCTGTTCATCGCCTCGCCCTGGATGCTTGGCGTGTTGCTGGACTTTACCGAAGGGCTGTTCCGGAATATTCCCGCCTTCGTGCGATAGCGCACGGCGGCAAGCGGGACTACTCTTATCGGTGACCGTTGGGTTCGGCCATGATTCTTCAATGCCCGAATCCGGAGCGAATCGGTGAGATATGCCGGCTAGCGACGCTTACGACCTGCGAGCCTGTCTGCGTAGTGCGGGCATGCGTGCCACCCGGCCGCGGCTGGCGCTGGCGGCGTTGATCTTTGAGGCCGGCCACCGCCACCTCACCGCCGAAGGGCTGCATCGCGAAGCCGCCCACGCCGGCATGCACCTGCCGCTCGCCACCGTCTACAACACCCTCCACCGGCTCACGGAGGCGGGACTGTTGCAGCGTATCGTCGTGGACGCACGCCGAAGCTACTTCGATACCAATACCACCCCCCACCATCACTTCTTCGACGAAGACAACGGCTGCCTGGTGGATATCCCCGCCGAAGCGGTCGAATTGAGCCGCCTGCCCGACGCACCGGCCGGCACCGAGGTCGAGAGCGTCGACGTGATCATTCGCGTTCGCCGCACCGGGTGAGCCCCGCCGGTCGGGGGCATGTCCCCGCTTTCTTGGAATCGTTCTAAGAAACTTGACGATGCGCCGTGCGGTGCTAATACGAGAAATACGACTATGCCGGCCTGCGCGGTCCGGGGTGGTCGACAAAACGAATCCGGTCACTGGTAATACCCCGTGTCAGCGAGCCCGTCGCGTGCTGTCGCGGCGTTGCGCTCACTGGACGTGGGCCTGGCAGGGCTTCGCTCGTGCGTTGTAGTCGAACCGCACCAGCGCTCTGACGCCTGGCATGACCTGTGACCGGATTCACAACTACCCGCAAGGCTCCCGCTTCAGGAGGTGGGTCATGGCTGCATTGCACGGCTCCAAGACGCATCAGAATCTTCGTGACGCCTTCGCCGGCGAATCCATGGCGAATCGCCGGTACCTCTACTTCGCGCAGAAGGCGGACGTGGAGGGCTATAACGACATCTCCGCGGTGTTCCGCTCCACTGCCGAGGGCGAAACCGGCCACGCCCACGGCCACCTCGAGTTCCTCGAGGAGGTGGGCGACCCGGCCACCGACGAGCCCATCGGTAACACTGAAGCGAATTAGAAATCGGCCATTGCCGGCGAGACCTACGAGTACACCGACATGTATCCGGGTATGGCCCGAGACGCCCGTGAAGAAGGCTTCGAGGAGATCGCCGACTGGTTCGAGACCCTCGCGAAAGCGGAACGCTCCCACGCCGGCCGCTTCAAGAAGGCCCTCGACGGCATGGAAGCGCTCTAGGGCGCGGTTCGCCGCCTCCGGGCACTCGGCCCGCTGAAGTACCCCGGCGGTCGCAATGCGCCCCGTCGGGGACTGGCGGGGGTGCCCCGCCGATTGTCGTCGCGAGCAGGAGCGAGCCATGAGCGAAGGCGGTCTCGGCGCGCCCGTGCGCCATCCCATCGACTGGAAGAACCCGGACTACTACGACCCGGAGAAACTCGCCGCCGAGGAGCGGCGGGTGTTCGATATCTGCCACGGTTGTCGTCGGTGCTTCAACCTCTGCGACGCGTTCCCGCGGCTGTTCGATCTCATCGACGACTCGGAGACCGGGGAGCTCGACAGTGTCCCCGACAGTGCGTTTCAGCAGGTTGCAGACGCCTGCACGCTCTGCGACATGTGCTTCATGACCAAGTGTCCGTACGTGCCGCCGCATGAGTTCGACGTGGACTTCCCCCACCTCATGCTGCGTCACCGTGCCGTCGAGGAGCACCAGGGCAGGCACGGTTTCGCCGACCACGCACTTACCCGTACCGACCGCAATGGCCGCCTCGCCGGACAACTCGCGCCACTGGTCAACTGGGCGAACCGGCGGGGCAACCCGCTCACCCGGCCGGCACTTGAGCGCATCGTGCACGTGCACCGGGACGCGGAGCTGCCGCCGTTCCATAACCGGACGTTCGTCAAGCGAGCGCGAACCTCACCGGCGGTCAACGTCGAGGCCCCGGGCCATGGCCGCAAGGCGGTGCTCTACGCCACCTGCTTCGCGAACTACAACAATCCCGATATCGGCGAGGCGACCCGTGCCGTGCTGGCGCACAACGGCGTGGAAACCGAGGTGGTCTACCCGGGGTGTTGTGGAATGCCGAAGCTGGAGCAGGGCGATCTCGAAGGTGTCGCCGAGGCGGCCACGCGCACGGCCGATTCGCTTCTGCCCTGGGTGGACTCGGGCTACCGTGTCATCGCACTGGTGCCCTCATGTGCGCTCATGCTCAAGTTCGAATGGCCGTTGATCGTCGATGACCCCGCCGTTCAACGGCTCGCCGAGAACACCACGGATGTCGCGGAGTACGTGGTGGATATTGCCCGCAACGAGGGGCTCGCCGACGGGCTCCGCCCCCTCGACGGTAGCGTCTCGCTGCACCTCGCCTGCCATGCCCGGGCGCAGAACATGGGGCCGAAGGCGGCCGACATGCTGCGCTTGATCCCGGATATCGATCTCGACGTCCATGAGCGCTGCTCGGGACACGGCGGGGCCTGGGGGGTCAAGAAGGAGAATTTCGAAGTCGCGATCAAGGTCGGGCGGCCGGTGGCCAGGCGCATTGCCTCCAGCGGCAAGCGGCATCTCGCCTCGGAGTGCCCGCTCGCCGGCACCCATATCGTCCAGGGGCTGGAACGGCAGGCCGACGACGGTGCCGCGCCGGCGCACGGCGGCTCTGTGCATCCCATTCAGCTGCTCGCCCGTGCGTACGGGCTCGTCGATTGAGACGACGGGGAGGAGACACCATGGCCAGGCAGATCACCCGTGCGGACATCATGAGCATGGAGGACTACGGCGCCATTCGCCGCGAGAAGGCGAGCGAGATCGCCGCACTCAAGCGCCATCGCCGCATGGCGGTGGGGCCTCACGCCACGCTCTACTTCGAGAGCTATGACACCATGTGGCGGCAGATTCACGAGATGCTGTTCATCGAGCGCGGCGGTGAGGATCAGGTCGACGACGAGCTCGCCGCCTACAATCCGCTCATTCCCAACGGCCGCGAACTCGTGGCGACGCTGATGTTCGAGATCAGCGATCCGGAGTACCGCCGGCGTTTCCTGGCAAAGCTTGGCGGTGTGGAGGAGACCGTATCGATACGCGTGGGCGATGACCGTATACAGGCCCAGGCCGAAACGGACGTGGATCGCTCCACCGCCGACGGCAAGGCGTCGACGGTGCATTTCCTGCACTTTCCGTTCACCCAACCGCAGATCGAGCGCTTCAACGACCCGGACACCGAGGTGGTCGTCGCGATCGACCACCTCCAGTACGCCCACATGGCCCGCATGCCTGATGACGTGCGTACCGCGCTCACCGGCGATTTCGACTGAACGGACGTAGGCGGGGCGACGGGCGCGCAGGTCACTTTGAGCTTGCCACTCATGAACGCCCGCGGCACGAAACCTGCTACCCTCGCGTTCACGACGGGCAGACGCGCCGGGTGCCATGACCATCGATGCCGCACAACTCGCTGGCTGGCTGGGGCAGTTTCTCTGGCCCTTCGTGCGCGTCGGTGCCATGCTTCTCGCCGCACCGGTCTTCGCCAACACGGCGATACCCACCCGGATACGCGTGCTATTCAGCGTGGCACTCACCGTGGCGGTAATGCCGGCGGTCGAGAGCGTGCCGGCACTGGATCCACTGTCGCCGGCGGCTGCCGTCGTCGCGGCACAGCAGGTGATCATCGGCGTCGCCATGGGGCTGGTGCTCTCGATGGCGTTTCAGGCCGTCGTGATCGCCGGTGAGAGCATCTCGCTGACCATGGGGCTCGGGTTCGCCACGATGGTGGACCCCCAGACCGGTGTGGCCGTGCCGGTGCTCTCGCAGTTCCTGTTGGTGGTGATGACGCTGCTCTTCCTGGCCTTCGGGGGACATCTCGTGCTCATCCAGCTTCTGGCCGAGAGTTTCCGGCTGCTGCCGCTCACCGCCGGCGGCCTCGAGGCCGCCGATTACCGGAGCGTGGTGACGTTCGCGAGCACGATGTTCGCGGGCGCGGTGGTGCTGGCCCTGCCGGCGCTGGCATTGCTGTTGATGGTGAACATGATCATCGGCGTGATGACCCGTGTGGCCCCGCAGATGAATATCTTCTCCGTGGGCTTCCCCATCACCATGCTCACCGGCTATGTGATCCTGCTCACCCTGATCGTTCCCTCGTTGCCCGAGCGCATGTCCGTCCTCTGGCGTCAGGCGTTCGACGTCATGCGCCAAATACTCGGCGGTTGAGTGCGTCGCGAGTTCCAGGTCGCGCGTTCCGGGTTTCGCGGAGAACACCGCTCCCACAAGGATACGCACCTGCCACCACATCCCGAATTCTGGACGCGAACCCCGGACCCGAAACCACACTCCGAACGTAGACACGGAGCCTGTGTGTCCTCGGTGCGTCCCTTGAACCACCCGGACTCCCATCATGACCGAAGTCTCGTAGGTCGGCTGCTCCCGGCAGCCGACAGCCCGTGCGGTCCGTTCAAGGCGGCGCCTGTTGGCTGCCAAGAGCAGCCAACCTACTAACGTGGCGATAGCGCGCGAGAAAGCTCCAAGTAGCAATCGGGTCGGCCGTGCGCCGACGAAGTCGTCCCGTTTTTGCTAGCGGATTCTTTCAACTTTGGACTTTCAACTTGTCACTACCGCCTTCACGCTTGGCACGAAATCTGCTCAGCTCTCCAGTGCCGCGTTGACACATCAGGGCTTCTTCGATGGCCGAAGAAAACGAGAACGGGCAGGAGAAAACCGAAGAACCCACCCAGAAACGCCTGCGGGAAGCCAGGGAGAAGGGGCAGGTTCCGCGGTCGCGGGAATTGACGACCACGCTGGTCATGCTCGCCTCGGCGGTGGGGTTGCTCACGCTGGGCAGCTATATGGCCGAGGGGCTGGGCGAGCTCCTGCGCGGCACCCTGGTACTGGAGCGTGAGGCGGTCTTCGACCCGGCGGCGCCGACGCGAATGCTTCAGGAGGCGATCGTCAAGGGGTTGCTCGTGGTCACTCCGTTCGCCGGTGCCATGTGGCTGGTCAACGTGGTCGCGCCGGTGGCGCTCGGAGGCTGGTCGTTCAGCGCCAAGGCCTTCGCACCGAAGCTTGAGAAAATCAATCCGCTCAAGGGGCTGAAGCGGATCTTCGGGGCGAGTGGGCTGATGGAGCTCGCCAAGGCGTTGGCCAAGATCGTGGTGGTGGGGGTTGTGGGCGCGCTCATGGTGAGGCTGCAACTGGACGACTTCCTCGCGCTAACCGGCCTGCCGCTGCAACCGGGCGCGGCACGTGCGGCGGATCTCTTTTTCGGGACGTTTCTGGTACTCGCCGCCTCGCTGATCGTCATCGCGGCGGTGGACATTCCCTACCAGCTCTGGGACCACACGAAGAAGCTCCGAATGACCCGTCAGGAGGTCAAGGACGAGCTCAAGGACACCGAGGGCAAGCCGGAGGTGAAGGGCCGCATCCGTCAGCTGCAACAGGAGCTTGCCCAGGGCCGGATGATGGAGGCGGTGCCGGAGGCGGACGTGGTGATCACCAACCCGACGCATTTCGCCGTGGCGTTGCGCTACGAGCAGAAGGGCATGCGCGCGCCGAAAGTGGTGGCCAAGGGCACCGACCTGGTGGCCCGGCGTATTCGCGAGGTGGCCGCTGAGCACCGCGTGACCGTGTTCGAAGCGCCGCCGTTGGCACGGGCCTTGTATCACAGCACCGAGCTCGACCGGGAGATCCCGGCCGGGCTGTATCTGGCGGTCGCTCAGGTGCTCGCTTACGTTTTCCGGCGCCGTAGCGGGGCGGCGGCCGCCGGTCAGGCTCCTCAGCCCGAGGTGCCGGAGGAGTTCATGGACCTGGCGCGAAAGGGGTTCACCGATGGGGCAGAGGAGTAGGAAACCGGCATGGCGGCGGTAATCGCACGAAACTGGCGGCAGATCGGGGTCCGTGGGCTGGGCACACCAGCGCTGCTCATCGCGCTGCTGGCGATGATGGTGGTGCCGTTGCCGCCACTCGCCCTGGACATGCTGTTCACCTTCAACATCGTGTTGAGCCTGGTGATCCTGCTGGTCACCGTCTACAGCCTGCGACCGCTGGAGTTCGCCGCCTTCCCGACGGTGCTGCTGGTGGCGACGCTGCTGCGGCTGGCCCTCAACGTCGCCTCGACCCGTGTGGTGCTCATCAATGGGCACAACGGCCCCGGGGCGGCGGGTAGCGTCATCGAGTCGTTCGGCGAGTTCGTCATCGGCGGCGACTACGCCGTGGGGCTGGTGGTCTTCGCGATACTGGTGATCATCAACTTCGTGGTGGTGACCAAGGGTGCCGGGCGTGTCTCCGAGGTGAGCGCGCGTTTCACCCTGGATGCGTTGCCGGGCAAGCAGATGGCCATCGACGCCGACCTCAACGCCGGCATCATCGACCAGCGCGAGGCCAAGCAGCGGCGCGAGGACGTGGCCCAGGAGGCGGATTTCTACGGCTCCATGGACGGTGCCAGCAAGTTCGTCCGCGGTGATGCCATCGCGGGCATTCTCATCCTGTTCATCAACATCGTCGGCGGGATCTCCGTGGGGGTGCTGCAGCACGGCATGCTCTTCGGCGAGGCGATGCACACCTATACCCTGCTGACCATCGGTGACGGCCTGGTGGCGCAGATTCCGTCGCTGGTGCTTTCCACCGCGACGGCCATTCTCGTGACCCGCGTGTCCACCTCCCAGGACATGGCCGGGGCGGTGCTGACGCAGCTTCTGAGCAATCACCGCGTGCTCTATATCAGCGGTGGCATCGTGACCTTTCTCGGGCTGATTCCGGGCATGCCCAATTTCACGTTCCTGCTGCTCGGCGGGATCTGTCTGGGCGCGGCCTGGTGGCGGCATCGCGAGGGCGCTCGTGCCGCCGGCGTGGAAGAGCCCGCCGCCGAGGAGGCGGTCGAGCCGAGCCCGGAGCAGCGTGAGCTCACCTGGGAGGACGTGCCCCCGGTGGACACCATCGGCCTGGAGGTGGGATACGGACTGATTCCGCTGGTCGATCGCAACCAGGGCGGACAACTGCTCACCCGCATCAAGGGGGTGCGCAAGAAGGTCTCCCAGGATCTCGGCTTCCTCGTGCAGTCGGTGCACATTCGCGACAATCTGGATCTCGGTCCCAATGCGTACCGGATCAGCGTGCTCGGCGTGCCCATCGCAGAAGCTGAGATGCAGCCCGGGCGCGAGCTCGCCATCAATCCCGGCGGTGTTTCCGGCACGCTCGAAGGCACGCCCACCCGGGATCCGGCCTTCGGGCTGGAGGCGGTGTGGATCGACGGCAATCAGCGCGATTATGCCCAGAGTCTGGGCTACACGGTGGTGGACACGAGTACCGTGATCGCCACTCACTTGAGCCAGATCGTCCACGACAACGCGCACCAATTGCTCGGCCACGACGAGGCGCAGAAGCTCCTGGACATGCTCGCCCAGCAGCAGCCCAAACTGGTCGAGGAGCTCGTTCCCAATACCCTGTCGCTCTCGGTGGTAGCGAAAGTGCTGCAGAACCTGCTCGCCGAGCGGGTGCCGGTACGGGACATGCGCACGATCGTCGAGACGCTGGCCGAACATGGGCCCCGGACCCAGGATCCCGCGCAGCTCACCCAGATCGTGCGCGAGGCGCTTGGACGGATGATCGTGCAGAGCATCGGCGGTATGAGCGCGGAGCTGCCGGTGATTACCCTGGAACCGCAATTGGAACAGTTGTTGCTAGATACTATACAGGGGGCGTCCGAAGGCGCCGCGGGCTTCGAGCCCGGTCTTGCGGAGCGGCTGCAGCGCTCGCTCACCGAGAGCGCGCAGCGCCAGGAGCTCGCCGGCCAGCCCGCGGTACTGCTGACCTCACCGCAATTGCGCGGTTGGCTGTACCGGCTAACCCGTCACGGCACACCGGGGCTGCATGTGCTCTCGTATAACGAGATCCCGGATGATCGCCAGGTGCGGATCGTGGCCACGGTGGGACAGCAGCAGGTCGCCCAGTAACGACGGTGTCTCGCGCACTATTGGCTACCAGGGATGCGGAGTGACGGCATGAAGATTAAGCGGGTGTTCGCCGAAGACATGCGCCAGGCCATGCGCCAGGTCCGGGACGTGCACGGGCCGGACGCAGTGATCCTTTCCAGTCGCCGTGTCGAGGGCGGCGTGGAGGTGATCTCGGCGGTGGACTACGACGAGAAGGCCGTTCGCGATGCCGTAGCTGAGGCCGAGCGGAGCGGATCCCCGGCGCCGGCGCCCGCGAGCTTCAGTGACACGCTGGCCCGTGCCGAGCGTGAATCCGCGGCGCCGGCGCCACATGCTGACCGCCCGCGCCTGTCCGTGACCGTCGGCGATGACGACGACGCACCGGCCGACGGAAATCCGACGGCCGACGACGGTTCCCCGTCGCCACTCGATCTCGAATACGAACGCGTCGACGCCCCCGCCTCGTCGCCGGATCCGGCTACCGGGCAGCAGGCGCCACGGCGGGCTAGTGCCGACCGCATCCAGTGGACCCCCGAGCCGGCCATGCAGGCCATGCGCGAGGAGCTCAGCAACCTGCGCACACTCTTCGAGAACCAGCTCACGCTCATGGAATGGCAGCAGATGGGGCGCGCCAAGCCCGTGCGCGCGGCGCTGCTTCGCCGGCTGCACGCCATGGGGCTGGCGGCGGACGTCTGCCGCGGGCTTGCTGATGCCGTAGCGGCGGAGGAGGACCTGGAGCAGGCGTGGGCACAGGCCATGAAGTTGGTGCGCCGTCACCTGCCCACCGCCGACGACGAGATCGTCGACCAGGGCGGCGTGGTGGCCGTGGTGGGGCCCACAGGGGTGGGCAAGACCACCACCGTTGCCAAGCTCGCCGCGCGCGCGGCGTTGCGCCACGGCCGCCACCAGGTGGCCCTGGTGACCACCGATAATTTCCGGGTGGGGGGGCAGGAGCAGCTGCGCAGCTTCGCGCGTATTCTCGGTGTGCCGGTGCACGCCGCTGCCGACGGCGAGGAGCTCGCCGCGCTCCTCGCCGACCTTGGCGATCGGCGCCTGGTGCTGGTGGACACCGCCGGCATGAGCCAGCGCGATATGCGGCTCGCCGAGCAGTTCCGCACCCTCGCCGCCGGGGAGCGGGAGGTGCGGCCGTTTCTGGTGCTCTCGGCGAACACACAGCTTTCGGCGCTGATCGAAACGCTACGCGCTTTTCGCGCTGTCGCGCCGGTGGGTTGTATCCTGAGCAAGACGGACGAGGCTACGAGCCTGGGCGGCGCGATCACTGCCGTGATGCGCAGCCGCCTGCCGGTGGCCTATGTGGCTCATGGCCAGCGTGTGCCCGAGGATCTGCGCCCGGCCCGCGCCGAGGCGTTGCTGGAGGAGGCCGAGGCGCTGGCCGAGCGCTACAAGGCGGCTACCGAAGACGACGAATCCCTCGCCGTGGCGTTCGCGGGTACTGCGGCGCGGCGGGGTTGAGGGGCATGGATCAAGCGGCGGGACTGAGACGCATGTCGGAGCCGAAACCGGTCAAAGTGATTGCCGTGACCAGCGGCAAGGGTGGGGTGGGCAAGACCAACCTCTCGGTGAACCTGGCCACTGCGCTGGCGCGAGCGGGTCGTGGCGTGATGCTCTTCGACGCGGACCTGGGGCTCGCCAACGTGGACGTGCTGCTCGGGCTCTCGCCGCGACGTAATCTCTCGCACGTGCTCGACGGCGAGGTCAGCCTCGAAGAGATCCTGCTCGACGGTCCGGAGGGCGTGCACATCGTGCCTGCGTCATCGGGCACGCAGCGCATGGCTGAGCTTTCCCCGGCGGAGCATGCCGGGCTCATCCGCAGCTTCAGCGACCTGTCCGTGGATCTGGACTACCTGCTGGTGGACACGGCGGCGGGTATTTCCGATTCGGTGATGAGCTTCGCGCGCGCCGCCCGTGAGGTGCTCGTGGTGGTTTGCGACGAGCCGTCGTCCATCACCGATGCCTATGCCCTGATCAAGGTGCTCAATCGTGACCACGGGGTAACGCGCTTTCACATGGTGGCCAACCGTGTGCCCGGGCCGCGTGAGGGCCAGGGGCTCTATGACAAGCTCGCTCGGGTCACCGACCGCTTTCTCGACGTTACCGTGGAGTACGCCGGTGCCATCCCGGAGGACGAGCGGCTGCGTGCGGCAGTCCAGCGCCAGCGCCCGGTGGTGTCGTTGTATCCGGGCAGCCCGTCGGGCCGGGCGTTCCAGGCGCTCGCCGACCGCGTTGAGCAGTGGCCGTTGCCGAGCCGTGCGGACGGCCAGCTCGAGTTCTTCGTCGAGCGCGTGATTCGCTATGGCAGCCGAGTAGGGGAGTTCGCGGGATGAACGGACCCTCGATGTACGAAGCCGTGCAGGGGCAATGCGGTGACGATCTGCTGGTTCGCCACGCGCCGCTCGTGCGTCGCATCGCGCATCACCTCGCCAACCGCCTGCCGCCGAGCGTGCAGCTCGAGGATCTGATCCAGGCGGGCATGGTAGGGTTGCTCGAGGCCGCCCGCCAGTTCGACGCCGGTCAGGGAGCGACCTTTCAGACGTACGCGGGCATTCGCATTCGCGGCGCCATGCTCGATGAGATACGCCGCCTCGACTGGACGCCGAGGTCGGTGCATCGGCGCTCGCGTGAGGCGGGCGAAGTGATTCAGTCGCTCGAGCACGAGCTCGGACGCGAGCCAAGGGATGCCGAGGTGGCGCAGCGGCTCGGGGTGTCGGTGGACGAATACCATGCCACGCTCACCGACGCCGCGAGTGCCCGGCTGTTCAGCATCGACCAGGAAGACCCGGCGACCGGGGAGGCCCACGAGCCGCAGGGCGATGGCCCTTCCCCGCAGGACGTGCTCGCCGACCGGGGCTTCCGCTCGGATCTCGCCGCGGCCATCGCCGAGCTGCCCGAGCGCGAGCAGCTCGTGATGCAACTCTATTACGATGAGGAGCTCAATCTGCGCGAGATCGGCGAGGTGCTCAGTGTCAGCGAATCCCGCATCAGCCAGATCCACGGCAAGATCATGCTAAAGCTTCGTGCGTACCTTGCCGATTGGATAGAGAGGTGAGAGTGCATCGCCGGCGGCCGGCCATACCCGAAAGGCCTGTGCCGCCGGCACGGTTACCGCGAATTCGCTCAGGGGGAATAGCGTGGCATTGGACAAGAACATGAAGATCCTCGTCGTGGACGATTTCTCCACGATGCGACGGATCATCCGGAATCTGCTCCGCGATCTCGGCTTCGAGAACATTTCCGAGGCCGACGATGGCAACACCGCGTTGCCGATGCTACAGCGCGGCGGGTTCGATTTCCTGATCACCGACTGGAACATGCCCGGCATGACTGGCATGGACCTGCTCAAAGGCGTGCGCGCCGATCCGGATCTCGCCGACCTGCCGGTGCTCATGGTCACCGCCGAGGCCAAGCGGGAGCAAATCATCGCGGCGGCCCAGGCGGGTGTGAACGGTTATATCGTCAAACCCTTCACTGCCGTGACGCTCAAGGAGAAGATCGAGAAGATCTTCGAGCGCATCAACGCGGGGGGCTAGCCGATGACCGTCGACGACCGCAGCCAGCAGTACCTGGCGCTCGCCCGCGATCTTATCGAGCGTATCGAGGGTGGCGACGAGCAAGGGTTCCAGGAAACCATCGATGAGCTCACCCGCTTGCGCGAGACCGAGCTGTTCCGCGAGATCGGCGTGCTCACCCGCGAGCTCCACGAGGCGCTCAAGTCATTCCGCCTGGACAGCCGTCTGTCGGATATCGCCTCCAGCGAGATTCCCGATGCACGGCAACGGTTGAACCACGTCATCGACGTGACCGAGAGCTCCGCGCACCGAACCCTCGAGGCCATCGAAACCAGTCTTCCGCTGGTGGACGAACTGCGCGCGCAGGGCAAGTCCCTCCACGAGCAGTGGCAACGCTTCCGCCGCCGCGAGCTCTCCGCCGACGAGTTCCGCAAGCTCAGCCAGGAGGTGGAAGGCTTTCTCGCGCTCGCCGGCAGCCATGGCGACGCGCTCAACCATTCCCTCTCCGACGCGCTCATGGCGCAGGACTACCAGGACATCACCGGCCAGATCATTCGCCGGGTGATGACGCTCGTCCAGGAGGTCGAGGACGGGCTGGTCGGACTCGTGCGGCTCGCCGGTCCGCGGATGACTGAAGAAAAGGACAAACCTGCCGATAAACCCACCGAGAAGAGTCAGCCGGAGGTCCACGGCCCGGCGGTACCGGGTCAGGACCAGGATGTGGTGTCGGGGCAGGATGAGGTGGACGACCTGCTCTCCAGCCTCGGCTTCTGAAGGGGGCGCGCATGGCCATCGATCCGCAGGACGATATCGTCCAGGACTTCCTCGTCGAGTCGCGGGAGATCCTCGAATCCCTCGGCGAGCAACTGGTCGCTCTGGAGCGCAGCTCCCAGGATCGCGATCTGCTCAACTCGGTTTTCCGAGGGTTCCACACCATCAAGGGCGGTGCCGGTTTCCTGGGGCTGGACGAGCTCGTGGACGTCTGCCACCAGACGGAGGACATTTTCAACCTCCTGCGTCAGGGCGAGAAGCAGATGTACCCCGAGCTCATGGACGATGTGCTCAAGGCGCTGGACGTGGTCAACGAGATGTTCGACCGCCTGGATGCAGCGCAGGATCTGGAGCCGGCGCCGGAGGCACTGCTGCAGTCATTGCGGCGGCACAACCAGCCCGACGCCCAGATGCCCGCCGCTGCGTCCGGAGGGGAGACAGCGCCGCCGTCGACCCCTGCGGCAAGTCCATCCGCGGGTGGCGATGGGGGCGCAACGTCCGGCGACATCAGCGATCAGGAGTTCGAGGCGCTGCTCGACGCCCTCGACGGTGGCGAGGAATCCCCCGGCGGCGACGCCGCGGAGCAGGCCGGAGCGGCTCCTGCGGGCAGTGAGTCCGCGGGAGGCGATGGCGACGAGATCACCGACGACGAATTCGAGCGGCTGCTCGACGAACTCCACGGCGATGGCCAGCACGGTGGCGTCCCCCAGGGGCAGACCGATGCCGCTCCTGCCGCGAGCGGCGATGGTGACGAACACATCACCGAGGACGAGTTCGAGCAGCTGCTGGATAATCTCCACGGCAGCGGCCAGGCGCCGGTGGGAGGTAGCGAGGCGCCGGCCGGCGATGCTGCAGGTGAGCCGTCGCCCTCCAGGGCAGCGCCGCCGCAGCGCTCGGAGTCCGCGAAGCCGTCCCCGGCTTCCGGGGCCGAGGCACCGGGGAGCGCTTCCGGCGGCGGAGGCGGCAGTGCCCGCGGCGGCGGTGGTGGCGGCACGTCCGCGGAGCCCGGTGGCGGTCAGCCGGCAGCGCAGCCGCAGCGCGGCGAGACCAGCGTGCGCGTGGACACCGCCAAGCTCGACGACATCATGAACCTGGTCGGCGAGCTCGTGCTGGTACGCAACCGTCTTTCCACACTGCGTGGCGAGCTCGGCGACGAACGCCTCGCCCATGCGGTGGGCAATCTCGAACACGTGACCTCGGATCTGCAGAGCGCGGTGATGAAGACGCGCATGCAGCCTATACGCAAGGTCTTCGGCCGTTTCCCGCGGGTGATCCGTGACCTCGCCCGCAGCCTGCAGAAGGAGGTCCAGCTCGAAACCAGTGGCGAGGAGACCGACCTCGACAAGAATCTCGTGGAAGCGCTGGCCGACCCCCTGGTCCACCTTATTCGCAACTCCGTCGATCACGGTCTCGAGCCGCCGGATGAGCGCACGAATGCCGGCAAGTCACGCACCGGCACCGTGCGCCTGTCCGCCGAGCAGGAGGGGGATCACATCCTGCTCGTAATCGCCGACGACGGTCGCGGCATGGATGCGGAGAAGCTTCGTCAGCGCGCCGTGGACAAGGGCGTACTCGACGCGGAATCGGCGCGCCGGCTGGACGAGAGCGAGTGCTACAACCTCATTTTTGCGCCGGGGTTCTCGACCAAGGACCAGATTTCGGACGTCTCCGGGCGCGGCGTGGGCATGGACGTGGTCAAGAACCGCATCTCCCAGCTCAACGGCACCGTGGATATCGACTCGCGGCTGGGCGAAGGGACCACTATCCGTATCAAGGTGCCGCTGACCCTCGCCATTCTGCCGACGCTGATGGTGCGCATCAGCGGACGCAAGTTCGCCCTGCCCATGTCAGTGGTACGCGAGATCTTCGAGCTCGACCGGCGGCGCACCAACGTCGTCGACGGCCGCTTGACCGTCATGGTGCGTCAGCGTGCGATGCCGCTGTTCTTCCTGGAGCGCTGGCTCGACCGTCTGGGCGCCGAGGCGGTGGTGCCCGCCAAGGCGCTGGAGCCCGGCGAGCAGGAGGAGGACTCCCAGGTGGTGACCGTCGCCATCGGTCACCAGACCGTGGGCTTCGTCGTCGACGAGGTCATCGGCCTGGAGGAAGTGGTCATCAAACCGCTCGGCGCCATGCTCCACGGCCTGCCCGGACTCGCCGGTTCCACTATCACCGGCGACGGCAGCATCGCGCTGATCGTGGATATTCCGAGCCTGATCAAGCAGTACGGCTCACGCCTGTAGGGATTCAGGAGGACCCGTTTTGGCCAACGTTCGGACCCTGATCGTCGACGATTCCGGCTTCTTCCGCCGTCGCATCCGCGAATTGCTGGATGCCGACCCCCAGATCGAGGTCGTGGGGGAGGCGGCCAACGGCCGGGAGGCGGTCGACCAGGTCCGTAAGCTCCGCCCGGATGTCGTCACCATGGACATCGAGATGCCGGAGATGGACGGGATCGCCGCGCTGCGTGAAATCATGCGCCGTTATCCCACCTCGGTGCTGATGTTCTCGTCGCTCACCTATGACGGCGCACGCCCGACGCTCGCCGCGCTGGAGGCAGGGGCGGTGGACTTCCTGCCGAAGCGCTTCTCCGACATCTCCAGCAATCAGGAGCACGCGCAGCGGCTGCTGCGGGAGAAGGTGAAGCTGGTCGGCCGCCAGGGCGCCCGCCGCAAGGCCGCTGCGCCGACCGCGCCGCGGGAGACACGGGGCACGGCCCCGCGGCCGGGTACCGCACCGCCGCAGAGGCCGGCGGCGCGGGGACCGGAGCTTCAGGCCGGCAAGGTGCGGCTGGTGGTCATCGGTACCTCCACCGGCGGGCCGGTGGCCCTGCAGAAGGTGCTCACCCGCCTGCCGGCGGCGTTTCCGGTACCGGTGCTGCTCATCCAGCACATGCCGGAGACATTCACGGAGGCGTTCGCGGCGCGCCTGGACCAGCTGTGTGCCATCAAGGTTCGCCAGGCCGGCGAGGGCACGCCGCTGCGTGCCGGCGAGGCGGTACTCGCCCCGGGGGGCATGCAGCTCGGATTGCGCCGCGCCGGTGGCCAGATCGTCACGCGCCTGTTCGAGCCTACCCCGAGCCAGTTCTATCGCCCGAGCGTGGACATCGCCTTCGACGATGCCGCCAAGGTCATGCCGGGGCACGTGCTCGGCGTTGTGCTCACGGGTATGGGCGCGGATGGCTGTGAAGGCGCCCGCGCGCTCAAACGCAGTGGTTCGCTGGTGTGGGCGCAGGACGAGGCCAGCAGCGTCATATACGGCATGCCCGCGGCGGTGGCCAAGGCCGGACTGACCGATCAGATTCTCGACCTCGAAGCCATCGGCCCGGCACTTGCCAGGTTGCGGGGTTAGCGCAATGCGCGTCTGGACGGTTGCCAATCAGAAAGGCGGGGTGGGGAAAACCACCACGGTGGTCAGTCTCGGTGGCCTGTGCGCGCAGCGTGGGCACCGCACGTTGCTGGTCGACCTCGACCCGCACGGGTCGCTGAGCAGTTATTTCGGTCTCGACCCGGAAGCCGTCAACCCCGGGCTCTACGAACTCTTCCGCAACGACGGCGCCATGGATCCGGACATGCTGCGCGAGACGGGCGTCGACGACCTCATGCTGCTGCCGGCGTCCACGGCGCTAGCGACCCTGGATCGTCAGCTCGGTACCCGCAAGGGGATGGGCCTGATCCTGCGCCGTGCGCTGGATGCGCTGCACGGACAGTTCGAGCGGGTGTTGCTGGATTGTCCGCCAATGCTCGGGGTGCTCATGGTCAATGCCCTCGCTGCCAGCCAGCGGGTGGTGATTCCCGTGCAGACGGAGTTCCTCGCAGTGAAGGGGCTGGAGCGCATGACGCGAACGCTGTCGATGATCCAGCAGTCCCGGGGCCACGAGCAGCCCCACGTTATCGTGCCGACACTCTATGATCCGCGCACCCGCGCGTCGGTGGAAACACTGGCCTTGCTGCGCGACGACTACCCGGACAGCCTCTGGGATGACGTGATCCCAGAGGACACGCTCTTCCGCGAGGCCAGCAAGCAGGCGATGCCGCTCACCGTACTGCGCCCGTGGGCGCGCGGCAGTCAGGCCTACCGGCGATTGCTGACGTACATCGAAGCCGCCGGCGACGACGACCGCTACGCAAAGGTAATGGGCAATGACGCGGCCATCTGACCATCACGCCAACCGCCTGCTGGAGCAGGACGACGCCATCCGGGGCTACCTGGATGCGCTGCTGCGTGACCTGCCCGACGCCGAAACCGATATGGAGCCGGCGTCCGAGCCGGCCCCGCCTGAGCCCGCGCCGAAGGTGGTGCCGGTGGCGCCGCCCCACGAGGCGCCGCCGCCGGCGAACGCGCCTGCGCCGGAACCGACTACCCCCGAGACCGCGCCGGCGGATGTGCCGAGCGTTCCGGAATGGGCGCAGCCGGAGTTCCAGGCGCTGCTTTTCAGCGTCGGGGAGCTCAAGCTCGCGGTACCGCTGGTCAAGCTCCACAGCGTCATTCCCTGGAGCGAGCACATCGCCACCATGCCGCGGCAGCCCGATTGGGCCCACGGCATGATGCGCTATCGGGACAAGAACGTGGTCGTGATCGACACCGCCCGTCTGGTGCTGCCTCCGCAGCATGCCCGGGCCGATTCGGAAGCCGGTGAACCGGCTCACATCCTCATCGTCGGCGACGGTCGGTGGGGCCTGGCATGCCGGAGCATCGGCGAGGTGGTGCGGCTGAAACCGGATGAGGTGCGCTGGCGCAGCCAGCGCGGCCAGCGCCCGTGGCTCGCCGGCACCGTGCTCGGTCGTCTGTGTGCGCTAATGGATACAGGGGCCTTTGCCGATATGTTGAATACGGGCGCACAGGGCGCGACGGTTCGCGCCCAGATGAAGGAGTGACTGACGACATGGCGGAACAACAGCAGGTGCAGGATCACGCCGAGGCCGGCGGCGCCGTTACCCAGTGGGTGACGTTCACCCTGGATGACGAGACCTACGGCATTGGAGTGATGCAGGTGCAGGAGGTATTGCCCCTCTCGGAGATCGCCCCTGTGCCGGGGGCGCCCCCGTACGTGATGGGCATCATCAATCTGCGCGGCAATGTGGTGACGGTCATCGATACCCGAATGCGCTTCGGCCTGCCCCAGAAGGAGCCGGAAGAAAGCAATCGCATCGTGGTCATCGAAGCGGGCGACCACGTTGCGGGCATTCTCGTCGACAGCGTCGCCGAAGTGACCTACGTGCGCGACGGGGAAATCGACACGGCGCCCAACGTGGGCAACGAGGATGCCTCGCGGTATATCTATGGCGTTGTCAGCCGGGATGACGATCTGCTGATCCTGGTCGACGTCAACCGCCTGCTCACCCGCGAGGAGTGGGAAGAGGTCGCCGAGCTGTGAGAACGTGCCCGCGGGCCGCTCGGGGTGACGCCGGCGGCGGCGCCGTTTACCCTTGAGCGATGATGGCATTCGCGGTCGTAGCGTTCCTGCTCGCATTCAGCGCCCTGGCGGGCGCGGGCTGGCTGTTCACCAACGTTCGCACCCTGGAGCGCCGGGTGCGGGCGCTGGAGACGGTGCGTGACGACCTTTCCGAGCAGTTCCGCGCCCTGACCGCCGGTGCGGTGGGGCAGGGCGAGCGCCTCAATCGCCTGGAAGACGAGTTCGGACGCCTGCGTCATCGTCTGGATACCGTCGCCAGCCAGGAAGCCGGCGGCGGGCCCGCTTTCTCCCAGGCCATCCGCCTCGCCCGCCGCGGCGCCTCTGCCCGAGAGGTGATGGAAACCTGCGGCCTCAGCGAGATGGAGGCCGAGCTCGTGGTCACCCTCCATCGCGACGGCGGTGGCAGCGGTGTATCGGATTCCGGCTAGTCGCAGCGCACGTTGCCTTCGCCCCACGCCCGAGGTGCTCCATGGTGTGGCAGCCGAACCACCAATACACGAACACCACCACTTCTTGCAGGTCGACGGCGCTCGGCAGCCGACATCTCCTCGGCAGATAGCGTTGC
>CAZHBN010000049.1:0-18530 GCA_964530405.1 uncultured Ectothiorhodospiraceae bacterium | reverse complement strand
ACGGACATCATCGAGCGCGTGGACAACGTCGCGCTCACGGTGATCGCGGCCATCATCTTCTTCGCCGCGACCGTGGGCATCAATATGGTCGCGAACTTCGTCCCTCCGGCCTACGATCTCGCGAACCTCATACCCAGCAAAATCGACTTCCGCATCGGCGGGCTGATCACCGCCGTGGTCGCATTCTTCATCGGTGGTCTTTGGGTGGCGGTCATCAGCCGCATCGGTATTGCCGGCTTCGTGAATACGCTCGGCGCAGTGCTCGCGCCCTTCTACGGCATCATCGTCGCCGACTACTACCTGGTGAAACGGCGCCGGGTGGACGTTCAGGCACTCTTCTCCGCCGATCGGAACGCCGCGTATTATTACGTCAAGGGCTGGAACCGCAACGCATTGATCGCGTTCGCCGTGTCGGGAATCTTTTCCATCGCGTCCGTGTGGGTCCCGGCGCTGGAGGCACTTGCCGGTTATGCATGGGTGATCGGCGCCGCACTCGGCGCGGTGATCTACTACGCGCTCATGAGCCGCCAGCCTGAGCCAGCCACGGCTTAGTACACCGGCCGCCAGGGGGGCGCCTGCACGGCGCCCCTTCCGGGGTAGCGGTTGCCACGTATAGCGACGCATGCGCAGTGTCTGATTAGGTAGAGTACAAGCCGATAGCCACGCGCAAGGAACCACGATGGCAGACGCCGCCCCCGCGAAGAAGCCCCTGCTCGACCCGCGCAAATTCCGCGACCCCGACACCACCGCGAACGGCGAGCCCCGCGCGGGGGTAACGCTCGCCCGGCTGGAGACCCTGTGGTTCAACACTGGAACGCTGTGCAACCTCACCTGCCGCAGTTGCTACATCGAGTCCTCGCCGCGGAACGACAGCCTTGCCTACATCGGCCTGCATGACGTCCGCGAGTACCTGGATGAAATCGAGCGCGAGCGCCTGGGCACCCGCGAAATCGGGTTCACGGGCGGCGAGCCGTTCATGAACCCGGATATGCCCGCCATGCTCGAAGCCGTCCTTTCAAGGGGATTCGAGGCCCTGGTGCTCACCAACGCCATGAAGCCGATGATGAAGGTGCGCTCGCAGCTACTGGCCCTGCGCGAGCGCTACGGCGACCGGCTCACCGTGCGCGTATCCATCGATCACTATTCCAGGGAGGTGCACGAACTCGAGCGCGGCCCCAGGTCCTGGCAGCCGGCGATCGACGGCCTTCACTGGCTCGCCCGTAACGGCTTCAACGTGGACATCGCCGGGCGGCTCTTCTCCGGCGAATCCGAGGCGGCGGTACGGGCGGGCTTCGCCCGGTTGTTCGAACGCGAAGCCATCGATCTGGACGCCCGTGATCCGGTCACGCTGGTACTATTCCCCGAGATGGACGCGAGCCTCGACGTCCCCGAGATCACCGATGCCTGCTGGGAGAAGGTGGGTACCACGCCGGCAGCGATGATGTGTGCGAGCTCGCGCATGGTGATCAAGCGAAAGGGCGCCGACCGCCCGGTCATCGTCGCCTGCACCTTGCTGCCCTACGACCCGCAGTTCGAGATCGGCCACACACTCGCGGAGAGCTTCCGCGAGGTGAAGCTCAACCACCCGCACTGCGCGAAATTCTGTGTCCTGGGCGGGGCGAGTTGCAGCGCGCGGACCTGAGCCGGAGAGCGCAGCCCGCGAACGGGAAAAGCCAATGCCGGGAATTTACCACGTCGCATCCGCCATGCCCGAGGCAGAGCGCAACGCCCGCATCTACGCCGGTGAGATTCTCGTTTTTCGCGACTGCCCTGCCATCGCCGCGCTGGTGGAACGGTTAGGTACGCACTGCCGGCGACATCTGGGGGACGACCCGGAAACCGCCCACCAGCGAATGACCGAATTCGAACTCGATGCCGCCGCGCATGCCCTGGACCAGGCGGTCTCGGCTGACACGGCCATCGCCGACGGGCTCAACGCCGCATTGTCGTCGATCGGTGTCGAGCTCGACCGCACCTGCGGCGACGGTGTGAAACAGCGAGTGCTCGCACCGAACGTGGGCAGCGACCGTGCCGGGGTTGGGCCGCTCTCGGCCCACCGCGACACGTGGGGCAGCAATATCATGGGCCAGACCAACTGGTGGGCGCCGGTTTTTCCCACCACCCCCGAGCGCACCATCGCGCTGTTCCCCGCGCACTTCCAGCGCCCGGTGCCGAACGACAGCGCCAGCTGGGATTTTCGCGAGTTGTTGCGCCAGCGCAAGGCCAACCGGTCAGACTACCCGTTGCTGCCACTGGCTACCGCGCCGCCGCCCTGGACCGATGGCGTGCCCATCAGCCTCGTCCCGGGTGAGCTCATGTGTTTCTCCGGCGCCCACCTTCACGCAAGCGTTCCCAACACTACCGACCGTTGCCGGCTGTCCTTCGAGACGCGCACCGTCAACGCCTACGATGCCGCGGTCGGCCGCGGCGCTCCCAATGTCGATGGCGAGCCGGTGTGTACGGCCTATCAACTGTTTCGCCGTCTGACCAACGGCGAAAGACTCGGCGCCCTCACCTGACATCCCGGACGCTGGACTCTCCAGGGCGACGGCGGCATCAACCGGTCCCCGCCATGCCGTGAAATGCTGCCGAAACGCTCGCTGCCGGCCGTCCGCCGCCAGAGCCAGTGCAACGCCGTCGCGACCGCGCCCCGGATGGACGCGCTCGTCAGCTCCCGAGCCCTCGCTCACCGCGCAGGAACCCCGGGGCGGTGTCCTGCATGCCGTGTTCCTTTCCCGGCCCGGACTACTACCCTCGATGAGAACCTTGCTGAATCGCCCGACGAGAGCATCGATGAACAAGACTCTGCTACCCGTGTGGGTGCGCCCGCCACCTGTTTCCGCGAGCGTGAAACAGGCACCCGGGATCCCGGCTGCTGGTCCGGATGTGATCGTTGCGCGATCGTCCACCGATCTCGCCACCAACAGGGCGGGAAGCGCGGGCCGATCATGAGCACTGCATCAGCCGAAACGCGATTCACCGAAGTCCGCGGCCCACTGCGCCGATTTCTGGGAGTATTCAGCTACAGCCGCCGCGCCATCGCGCTGGTGTGGACGACGAGCACCGCACTCACGGCGGTGTTAGCGGCGGCGACGCTGATCGCCGGTGTGTTGCCGGCGGCCGCGGCGTACGTGGGCCAGCTCATCGTCGACGGTGTGGTGGCGGCAATGGAGACGGTGCGCACCGGCGGCGAGCCGGCGCTGGCAGCGGTGCTCCTGCTGGTGGCGCTGGAAGGCGGCATCATGGCCGGCGTCGCCGGGGCACAGCGCGCCATCTCCACGGTACAGTCGCTGCTGCGGGCGCTGCTCGGCCAGCGGGTGAACGTGATGATCCTGGAGAAGGCGCTCACGCTCCAGCTCGCCCATTTCGAGGACTCGGAGTTCTACGACAAGCTCACACGCGCGCGGCGTGAGGCCTCCAGTCGGCCCCTTAGCCTGGTCACCAAGACCTTCGGCCTGATCCAGAACGCCATATCGCTGGTGAGCTACGGCGTGCTGCTGATCGGCTTCTCTCCCTGGGCGGTGGTGATCCTGCTCGTCGGCGGCCTGCCGCAATTCTTCTCCGAGGCAAAATTCTCCGGCGACGCCTTCCGCCTTTTCCGCTGGCGCTCGCCGGAGACGCGCAAGCAGATGTACCTGGAAACCGTACTCGCCCGGGAGGACAGCGCCAAGGAAGTCAAGCTCTTCCAGCTGGGCCCGTTGCTGCTGGAGCGCTACCGCGGCATCTTCGACCGCCTCTACCGCGAGGATCGCAATCTCACCCTGCGGCGCGACCTGTGGGGGTTCGGTCTCGGCCTGGTGGGCACGGCCACCTTCTACGCCGCCTACGCCTGGATCGTGTACGACACCATCATGGGTCGCATCACCCTCGGCCAGATGACCATGTACCTGCTCGTGTTCAAGCAGGGCCAAGCGGCGGTGAGCGCGAGCCTGTCGGCCATCGGCGGCATGTACGAGGACAACCTCTACCTTTCCAATCTCTACGAATACCTGGAACAGCCCGTGCCTCGCGGCCGTGGACATGCCAGCGAAGGGCCCCGGCCCGGCGACGGCGTGCGCTTCGACAACGTGAGCTTCACCTATCCTGGCGCGGAAACACCCGCCGTTCAGCACATCGATCTCCACATCCGCCCCGGCGAAAGCCTGGCGCTGGTCGGGCAGAACGGTTCCGGCAAGACCACGCTCATCAAGCTGCTGACGCGCCTGTACAGCCCCAACGAGGGCCGCATTCTGCTCGACGGGCTCGACCTGGAACAATGGCACGAGGACACCCTGCGCCGGCGTATAGGCGTGATCTTTCAGGATTTCATGCGCTACCAGATGCTCGCCGGCGAGAATATCGGTGCAGGCGACGTCGAGCGCTTCGGCGACCGGCCCCGATGGCGCGAGGCCGCCGCCAAGGGCCTCGCGGCGGATTTCATCGACACACTGCCCGAGGGTTACGAAACCCAGCTCGGGCGCTGGTTCCAGGGCGGGCGCGAGCTCTCCGGCGGGCAGTGGCAGAAAATCGCCGTGGCACGGGCGTTCATGCGCAGCCGGGCCGACATCCTCGTGCTCGACGAACCCACCGCGGGCATGGACGTGGAAGCGGAGGCGCAGGTCTTCGAGCAGTTCCGGGAAATGACCCGGGAGCGCATCGCCATTCTCATCTCCCACCGGTTCTCCACCGTACGCATGGCGGATCAGATCATCGTCATGGAGGAAGGCCGGATCGTCGAACGCGGCGACCACGACTCGCTCATGGCCGCCGACGGCGTCTATGCGCGTCTGTTCACGCTGCAGGCGGCGGGTTACCGCTAGCGGTATTACGCCCGGGACATGGCGAGCCTCGCCCCCAGCGCGATCAGGACCGAACCGAGAACCCGGTCCAGCCACCGGCCGAACGCCGGGTTGCCACGAACGAGCCGCGTTACCCGAGCGACCAGCGCGACGAACGTCAGCTCGACCACGATGCCCACTGCAATGACCGCGCTCCCGAGCGCGAGAAGCTGCATCGGCACCGCCCCGGCCTCAGTGCGGACGAACTGCGGCAGAAACGCCATGAAGAAAATCGCGACCTTGGGGTTCAATACGTCGATCAACACCCCCTGCCGGAACGCGTCGAACACACCCACCCGGTGGCCTTCGTCGCGAGCCGGCACGGCCAGGCGCGTGCCCGCGGAACGTAATGCCTGTACCCCCAGATAGATCAAGTAAGCCGCGCCCGCGTACTTGACCAGAGTGAACGCTGTCGCCGACGCCATGAGGATCGCGGATACACCCAGCGCTGCCGCCACTACGTGCACCAGAGCACCGGTCGCAACACCGAGCGAGGAGGCGACGCCGACCTTCATGCCGTGAGCGGTCGTGCGGGAGAGGATATAGACGAGGTCGGGCCCCGGTGAGACATTGATCAGGAACGCCGCGAACACGAACGCGAGCCAATAATCCACATCACCCATCATTTCCTACCGAATTCGTCCTGCACCGGGCGGCCGAGTAGGATGGAATAGCCCCCCGGCGACCACAACCCCCCGGCTCGGGTCAACGTTCATCCGCACAACGCCTGCCTCCTCACTCGCTACCGTTCAGACAGCTCGGCAACAACGCTGCGAGTGAGGCGGGTTCGATGCCCAGATCGGCGAATGAGTCCGCGTGAAGACCAACGACGTTGTCCCGGCTCATCAGGATGACCTGGTCGCGGGTAATCGGTGGGTTGGGCAGAAACGCGGCCACACCCGTGGCGGCGCACCACACGGCGAACGGCACCGGCAACAGCACCCGACGCCGGCGACGATGCCTCATGACCAGGGTGAGGATCTCACGGTATGTGTAGGCATCCGCACCGCCGAGCTCGAACACCCGCCCGGCGCCGGCAGGGTGTCTGTCGATCGCAGCCCTGACTGCTGCGGCAACGTCCTCCACATGGACGGGTTGCAGTCGCGTCGAGCCACGGCCGAACAGAGGCAAGACGGGCAAACGGGTCACCGCATCCAGGGTGGCGAGAAAAGCATCGTCGCGGCCGAACAACACGCTGGGGCGAAGGATCGTGGCGCTAGGAAAAGCCTCCCGGACAGCCGCCTCGCCACGGCCGCGGGCTGCAATATAGCCTGACCTCGACCGTGGGTCCGCCCCGATGCCGGAGATATGCACCAGGGCATCCACACTGGCGGCTTCCGCGGCACGAGCCACTCGCGCGGCACCGTCCACGTGGATGGCGTCGAAACTGAGCTCGCCTCGTTCAACGTAGAGGCTGACCGCGTTGACCGCGGCGTCGGCACCGCGTAGCGCCTGCGCGACGGCGTCGTCGTCACGGACATCCACGCTGACCCGCTCAATGCAGTCGGTGTACGCGGCAAACGCGGCCCTAGAGGGGCGGCGCGCGGCCACCCGAACGGTCTTGCCCGCGCGGACGAGACACCGCACCACCACACGACCGAGAAATCCGGTGCCACCGAAGACGGTTATCACTTCGTACTACCGGAATTGCGACGCCTTCCCCGGGACGGAACATTCCCTGTTGTACGCCCCGGGCCAACCGACCTCTCATCGCGCCTATGGTTGATCACCGAACCCGCGTTCCAGTTGCCCGCGGATCTCTCCCGCCGGGAACGCCGCAGTGTGGACATTTACGTAGGTTACGCCGGCGTGAAGTGCCGCAAGCACCTCGTCGAGCTCGCCGGGATCGATGCCCTGGCCGCTCGGGCCGATCACGTTATCGGCCCCGATGACCCCGTTCACGCTACCCCCGGAGGGCGGGCATGCCGGTGTGCCTGCCGGGCCACCGACGTTGGTGCACAGGAACACGCTCACCCCGCCGTTGGTGCCGGCGGCGCCAAGATGAATGTGGGCCTGCAGGACATCGTTCGCGAGCCCGGAATACGACAGAGTGTACTGGATCATGCCACCGCCGATGGTGGCGACGAACTCGCCACTACCGGAGCTGGAGACCGCGGGCACCTCGGCGAAGCCACCGAGCTCTGTCTTGAACTGCCCTTGCGCAAGCACGGGCATGCTGAACACCAGCCCGCCGAGTAGAGCACATGCCACCATCGCGAGTCGTCGCTGGTATTGCATCGCGCATCGCCTCCCGCCGCTGTTCCCGGCGCACGCCACGCCGTCGTCCGAGCATAGTCCACGGCCGGTGCATGCGTGGCCCGCTTGCAACAAGCATCGCCGGCGCAACGACGAGCGGCGACGGTGCATTTGCCGGTAGCGTCATCCACGGGTGGACATCCGGCCGGTTGACCCTGACATTAGCGTCATTCCCTAACCTCAGCGACACACCGGTGGCCGTGCTCCGCCGCACAGGCACGTGCCGCACGTGCGTTGAGGGGGAACCGCCTTTGGGACGAGGAGGCCAATCGATGCGTATCGGGCAACTCTCACGCCGCAGCCGCATAAGCGTCCGATCACTGCGGCACTACGAAACGCAGGGCCTGTTGAGCCCGGAACGCGACGGCAACGGATACCGCCGTTACCGCGACGCCGATGTGGATCGTGTGTGCGAAATCCGGGATCTGCTCGACGCCGGATTCACCACCCGCGAGATCCGCTGGTTCCTCCCCTGTCTGGAAGCGACCGACGAGGCCGAGGACTGCCCGGCGGGCGTTGAACGGCATCTGGCGAAGCTGCGGGAGCTCGACGCGTACATCGACCGGCTCCAGCAACGTCGCAACCAGGTGCTCTCGCGGCTCGAGCGGCTGGGCATGGCAACCGGTGACACCCGCATCAAGGAGATCGATAGCCATGTCGAACCGGCTGCTGGCCATTACGCTGGCCCTCGCTACATTCACGGTGGGCGCCGATGAGTTCGTCCTCGGCCCGCTGCTCACCCCTATCGGCACTGCGTTACAGACCGAACCTGCCCATGTAGCCTGGCTCATAACGGCCTTTGCGCTGCCCTATGCGGTTCTGGCGCCGGTGTTCGGCATCCTCTCGGACCGCATCGGGCGGCGCCGGGTACTACTGCCCGGCTTGACCGTATTCATCGTGGCCACCGCGGGTACAGCGATCGCCTCCGACATGCCGACGGCCCTCATGACCCGGCTGGTCACCGGCATCGCCGCGGCAGCAGTGACACCCAATGTGTTCGCCGTCGCCGGCGACCTCTCCACGGATGCCGAGCGCGCCGGCGCCATGGGTCGCGTGCAGCTGGGACTTACGCTGGGGCTGATCACCAGCCCCGCCCTCGGCGCCTGGCTGGCGGCCGCGGTGAGCTGGAGAGCCGCCTTCTGGCTCATCGCGTTCATTGGCACCGTCGCGCTCATTGCCATTGCACGCACTCTGCCGACCGATCGCGGCAACGGCGAAACCACGCAGGCAGGCGATGGCGCGGTGCTGCCGGTACTGCGCCGGCCGGGGGCAATCGCCGCGGTCACCACCATGATGCTCGGACTTGGGGTCGCAGTGGGCACCTACGCCATGATCGGCGAGATCCTGCGCGAACGCTACGATCTAGGCACCGCCAGCGTCGGCGCACTGATGGCGCTCTTCGGGCTGTTCACGGTGGTGGGCAACCTGTTGGTCGGCCCCATGACCCGCACACTCGGCGACGTGCCCCGCACCATTGCCGTGGGCATGGCCGGCACCTCCTTGGGGATCGGCGGTGTCACCCTGGCCGATCCGCTGCCGCTGGCGGGCTTCCTGGGCGCAGCCGGCTGCTGGCTCATCGCCGGCGGCTTCGCGGCGCCGGCACTTCAGACACATCTGGCGGAGCTGGGCGGCCGGCAACGCGCCACGCTGCTCGCCCTCGGCAGCAGCGGACTCAACCTGGGCATCATGCTCATGACGGCAGTGGAGGGCTGGCTCTATGCCGCCTACGGACGTGTCAGCGTGGGGGTGGTCGCCGTCGTTGCGGTAGCCGCGGCCGTGGGGCTGATCGTGCTCACCCGCGCCCGATATCCCGAGCCGGCGCCGGCGGAATCGTAAGCGTTTGCCCGGCATCGCCGAGCGCCGGCCGCCTGCGGCGGTCCGGCGCTGAAAGGCATCGCTTCGATCGCGATCAGTGATGGCCCGACACGGCGGCGGCGAATTCGCCACCGAGCTCGTGGGGCACTGCGTGGGAAACGTCGCCCAGGCTGAGCATACCGACCATACGCTTGTCGGCGTTGATCACGGGCAGCCGCCGGAGCTGATGCTGCTCCATGAGATGCACGGCGTCATCGACCGAGTCGTCTTCCCAGCAGTACTTGATACCCTCGGTCATCACGTCGCGGGCTCTCAGGGTCGCGAGGTCACGGCCTTCCGCGATGCCGCGACAGACGATATCGCGGTCGGTCACCATGCCGACCAGCCTGTCATTCTCGCCGATGGGGATGGCACCCACGTCCTTTTCACGGAAGAGTTTCGCGATCTCCACGACGGGTGTGTCGGGATCGCACCATTCCACGCCACGATGCATGGCTTCGCCGACTTTCATCTCAAGGCCCTCCCTGCAATGGAAGTGCATCGATCAGTATAGCGATGGCCACCGCCGGCACCGGGCGATCCGGCACGCACCGGACCGGCGGCACCGGATCACGCGGTGCGTGGTAATGGCGGGTCCGGGGTCCGCGATGCCCCGCCGTGCACCCACCGGGCATAACCCCGCCAAATCGGTTACCGTTGTCAATGACGCCGATCATTTCGCACAACGAATGAAAAACAACCAACGCACCCCATAGCCACTGCGCATTTGACGGACTGACCCGCAAACCGAAAGGAGCCTACGCCATGAGGGCACCATGCGTTATCACCGGCGCACTCACACTCATGCTGGCCGGCGCCGCGACAGCCGCCGGACCGGACGGCCCTTACCCCGACTTCGGGTTCAAGCCGCCGGCGAGCTACGATGGACCGTTGTTCCGCCTCAGTCAGGACTTCCCGGCCGAGCCGCCCGAGACGCTTCCCGCGTTCTTCGACGAGTTGCCGGAGAGCTTCGACGCTGACTTCGAGACCTGGCGGGATTACATAGAGGCAGCGGGGGACTACTGCCTCGAAGGCAACGTCGCCGCGAACTGGCGCGTCCAGGACAACAGCACGCGCGACTGGTACCACATGCCGTGGCAGCACTACGGCGAAAGCGCCCGGGAGTTCATCCACGGATTGACCAAGGAGGCGCCGATCCAGCCCCGCCAGCTAGGCATCACCCAGACCTCCCCGGGGGTGACCTACGCGGTGGGCATATTCAATGCCTTTGGCGGCTACGCCCTGGGCAAGGTCTGGGCCGACCCGATGAACCCGGACCCCAGCGTGGTGTCGGCGCCGAACAGCTTCCCCAACGGCACGGTGATCTGCAAGCCACTGTTCGTCGACATCGCCCCGGCGGAACTGCCCTTCCTGCACAACCCGGTCCAGTGGCAGGCGTACATCGCCGACTCGTTCAGCTCCAGTGACCGTTCCGTGGGCACCGTGAGCCTCATCCAGATGGACTTCGCGGTCCGCGACGAGCGCGTGCCGGAAACCGGCTGGCTGTTCGGCACCTTCCAGTACAACGGCGAGCAGAACCCCGGCGGCGGCTGGGACAACCTGGTCCCCCTCGGCATCCAGTGGGGCAACGACCCGGAGGTGACCAGCAGCACCTATACCAACCCCACTCCGGTGCGTACCGAGATCAATCCGAAGCTCGAGCAGAGCGTCATCAACCCGGGCGATGGGCTCCCGCCGACCCACCTGGGCTGGAACGCGCGCATGGTCGGCCCGGTGGACAACCCGAAGGCGTCATGCATGAGCTGTCACATGACTGCGGAGTTCCCGCAGGTATCGCCGATCAACCCGACCTTCCTGCCGCCCGGCAAGGCCCCCAAGGAAGGCTCCAAGGCGTGGATGCGGTGGTTCGGCAACCTGCCCGCCGGTGAGCCATTCGATAAGGGCGCCATCTCCACGGACTACAGCCTTCAGCTCTCCGAGGCGCTGCAGAACTACTACCAGTGGCGCTGCCTGGAGTCGGGCTACTTCGCCGACGCCGACGAGACCGGCCAGTGGCTGGGTGACAAAGCACCACGGATCTGCCGCGACATCGAGCGCAGGACCCACAGCCTGCTGCGCAACCAGGCGCAATAGCCCTTGACCGCCGGGCGGCCGCCACGGCCGCCCGGTGCCCTCCCCGCCCAGCGCCGTCCGCCGGCGTTACTGGCGGCGCCACGCCGTCTCATCTATACCAACTGTTACAACGATACCGAATTCTTACCGGAGTCCTTATCAAGCATGGGACGACGGCCGTGCTGACGGGCTGACTCCCCACGCGCCCCGCCGCCGGTATCGCCGTCTCGGCCCCAGCCGAGGAGGAGTGTCGCCATGTCCGACACCAAGTCGCATACGCCCCAGTCCGGCACGGACGCCCCGCAATCGCCGCAACGCCGTAAGGTACTTCAGGGCGCAGCCGCCGCCGGCGCCGTGGCCGCCACCGGTGCCCCCTGGATTCGCGATGCACGCGCGGCGGAAACCACCACCTGGCGTATCCAGACCTCGTGGCCCGGCGGCATCGGCCTGGAGATCTTCACGAACTGGTGCGAGAGCATCATCGAGAAAACCGGCGGAGAGCTGGAGTTCCAACCTTTCGGCGCCAACGAAGTGGTCGGCGAGTTCCAGCTATTCGATGCCGTCCAGCAGGGCGTGCTCGAGGCCATGAACCCGTTCACCCTGTACTGGGCCGGACGCATGCCCGCCTCAGTGTTCCTGAGCTCCTACCCGCTCGGATTGCGCAACCCGCACGAATGGGACGTCTTCTTCTACAGCCTGGGCGGGCTCGAGATCGCCCGCGAGCTCTTCGACCGTGTCGACATGTACTACGTGGGCCCGATTCAGCACGGGGCCAACATCATTCACTCGAAAGTGCCGATCCGTTCCATCGCGGACTTCGAGGGCCGCAAGATGCGCGTGCCCGGCGGCATGGTCGCCGAATTGTTCCAGGCGGCAGGCGCGAAGACCACGCTGCTGCCGGGCAGCGAAATCTTCCCGGCACTGGAGAAGGGCACCATCGACGTGGCCGATTACGTGGGTCCGGCGATCAATTATGCCCTCGGTTTCCACCAGGTCACCGACTACGTGGTTATGGGCCCGCCCGGATTCCTGTCCATCTACCAACCCGTAGACCTCATGGACCTCACCGTGCGCAAGGATGCCTGGCAGGCGCTGTCACCGGCGATGAAGCGCTTCGTGGAAATGGAAGTGCACGTGTACTCCGATATGCACCACGCCAAGATCCAGAAAGCGGATCTGGAGGCCTGGGAGAAATTCCAGGAGGCCGGAACCATCGTCACGCGCCTGTCCCAGGAAGACGTGGAGGCGTTCACCGAGCTCGCGGTACCACGCTGGTTCGCCTGGGCCAACAAGGATCGCGATGCCGCCCGGGTCTTCAAGATACAGCTCGACTACATGATGTCACCACAGCTCGGCTACGTGACGCCGGACATGGTGGAAGGCCAGGCACTCGAGCACGACGTCTCGTGACCTGAATCGCGGAGCCGCCGCATCCAAGGGCCGGCGTGGCACGCCGGCCCGCCGCGGGGAGGGGGAGCATGCCGGGCATCGACTTCGTCCTGCCGCACTGGCTGTACTGGTGCACCCTCGTGGCATTCCCGCTGGTGGCCATGGCGCTGGTGGCACGCGAGCGCCGCCGCGGCCCGCCGCCCAGTGCCTCCTACCCGATCGCCTACCTGTTGTGGCTCACCGGCGGATTCGTCGGTCTGCATCGCTTCTATCTGGGCAGCTTGCTCGGGGCCGGTTATATCGTGCTGTTCGTCGCGGTACTGGTCGGTAACGTCTACACCCGCGACGCCCGCCTTGCGCTCTCGGAGGCGAACAACGACATCGTGCGCGCGGAGTTTCTGCTGGAGCGCGCAATCGGGCGCCAGGGCGAGAATTCACAGGCAGCCGTCGAAGCTCAGCAGGACCTCACGCAGGCGAGACGCGAGCGCGCCCGCGCGCGCGAGCTGCACCAACGCACGGGCATGATCACCGGCTCGATCGCCGGCGTAATCGCCGTGCTGCTGCTCATCGACGCAATCCGCATACCGCCGCTGGTGCGTCGCCAGGCGCGAGGCGGACGCACGCCGCCGGGCGATGAAGTCGGGACAGCTCGCGGCGGACAAGGTCCGCCTCCGGGCCCCGGAGGTCTATGGGGGCGCATCACCGCCAGTATCGACCAGCTCAGCGGTTTCACCGGTCACTTCGTCGCCTACTGGTCGCTTATCGCGGTGTTCGTCTACTACTACGAAGTGATCGCCCGCTACGTGTTCAATTCCCCCACGAACTGGGCCCACGAGGCCATGTTCCTGATGTTCGGCATGCAATACGTGCTCGGAGGGGCGTTCACCCTGCGCGAGGACGGCCACGTGCGCGTGGACGTGCTTTACCAGTACCTGCCGCGTCGCGGCCAGGCAGTGCTCGACATCATCACCTCGATTTTCTTCTTCATCTTCGTCGGCGCGATGCTCTGGACCGGCTGGCATTTCGCGCGTAACTCCATGATGTCGTGGGAGGTGTCATTCACCGAATGGGCTATCCAGTACTGGGTGGTGAAGCTCGCCATTCCGCTGGGTGCCCTGCTCATCCTGCTCCAGGGTTTCGCCAAGCTGGTGCGCGACATCGCCAAGGTGACCAGGGGATAGGGGGTCGGCTTATGGGTGTGGAGATCGGAATCGGCTGGCTCACGCTCATCACCTTCGGGTCACTGGCGATCCTGCTCATGGCGGGCCTGCCGCTGGCGTTCGTCACCGGCGGGTTGGCCTGTATCTTCCTGGTGATCTTCGGGACGTGGGAGACGATCAACGTCATTCCCTCGCGCATTTTCCCGATGATGACCAACTACCAGCTCTCGGCAATACCGCTTTTCATCTTCATGGCTTCCATGCTCGAACGCGCCGGCGTGGTGGAGCAGCTGTTCGACGCCATCTACCGTATTCTCGGCGGTTTGCGCGGTGGGCTCGCAACTTCCACCATCGTCGCCTCTACCATCATGGCGGCAATGGCCGGCGTCATCGGCGCAACCGAGGTGACCATGGGCATTCTCGCTCTGCCGGCCATGCTCGCCCGGGGGTATGACCCGAGAATCGCCTGTGGCTCGATTCTCGCCGGCGGCACCCTGGGCATCCTGATCCCGCCGTCGATTCTCGCCATTCTCTTCGCCGTGGTCGCGCAGCAGTCAGTGGGTGAGCTCTTTCTCGGCGCGGTGCTGCCCGGGTTGCTGCTGTCCGGCATGTATATCGTCTACGTGACGGTGATGAGCTACCTCTATCCCGCCAAAGGCCCGCCACTGCCTCCGGAAGAACGCATCAGCGTGGGCGAGAAACTGCGCCTCTTGCGCAACCTCATCGCCCCGATCGTGCTCATCATCCTGGTGCTCGGCGTGATCTTCTCCGGCGTCGCGACCCCGGTGGAAGCCGCCGGCATCGGCACCTTCGGTGCGCTGGTGGTCTCCGCGCTGTTCCGGCGCCTCAGCTGGAGCGCAGTACGCGATGCGGTGATCACCACGCTGAAAGCCACCTGCATGGTGCTGTGGATCATCTTCGGGGCGACCATGTTCATCGCCTTCTACATTCTCGAAGGCGGACAGGAATTCGTCACCGCGGCTCTGGTGGGCTCGGGGCTCGGCCCCTACGGCATCATCGCCGTGATGATGATCCTGCTCATCGTGCTCGGCATGTTCCTGGACTGGGTGGGCATCCTGCTACTCGCCGTGCCCATCTTCGTGCCCATCGCCAAGACGCTCAGCTTCGACGGCCTGTTCGGCCTGCCCGGCGTGGCGCCTGCGGACGTGCCGCTCTGGTTCGGCGTCGTCTACATGGTGAACATGCAGATGTCATTCCTGAGTCCGCCCTTCGGCTACGCGCTGTTCTACCTGAAGAGCGTGGCGCCGCCGGAAGTCACCATGGGCATCATCTTCCGTGCCGCAGGACCGTTTCTTCTGCTCCAGCTCACCGGCCTGGTGCTGTGCATTCTCTTTCCCGAGCTGATTCTGTGGCTACCGCGCCAAGTGTACGGATAGCTGGAGGACTCATCCGCCGGCCTCCTCGCGGAAGCGCATGGCGAGGGTCAGACGCCGGGCACTGATGTCGACCACCGCATGGAATGGCCTGCGTTCGCTGTCCGCGAACCCGGGGGCACGCATGAGTATGAGCGCCCCCGGCTGCGCGGACACTTGTCGAGCCCCGCGCCCGGCCCGGTCGTCACAGACCAGGAACCGCCCCTGCCCGGCCAACACCACGACAGCCACGAGGTAGCGGTAACGACGATGGTCGCGATGCGGCGTTATGCCATAGGCAGCGTCGACATACCGTTGCAGGACCAGCTCGTTGAATGCGATGGCAGGAAACGGGGCCGGTTGCAGCTCCCGGCGCGCGGCATCGAGCCACTCGGCAACGGTGCCCGCGAGATCATGGAATGCGTCCGGCACCGCCCGGCAGACGCCGAACGCCTGCCATACCCGGCGTCCGCCACTGCCGACCACCGGCGTCGCCGGCTCGTACCGGCATGCCTCGGCAACCCCTGCCCAATGGCGCCGCGCACCGGCTTCGAGCACCGGGACCGCTGTCGCATCCTCGCCGGCGGCCATGCGTCCCAGCGCCCTCGCCAGCGCGTAGTGGCGGTTGCACATCACGCCGCTACCCGGGCGGCCCCGAACATCGTGCGGCACGGCTACGCGCGAGTGCGCTGACAGCGCCTTGTGCGCGGACAAGCAGCTACCCATGACATCGGCCTCCGTGACGTTACCGGCTTCCGCCGACCCATTCGCTCGCGGGACGAGTGCAACGGTGTCCGCCCCCGCCGCCCATCACGTCGGAATGCATGGTCGGGGCGCAGGCGTGCCGTATAGAAAAGTCCACACGAGCGCCCGGCATCACGGTCCACAACGGCGCACACGGCCACTGAGACCTGGCAATCCTTTTGCAGAGGTTAGTAATCTCCCCAGAGGTGCAGTAAAGCACCGGCGACGGCGGCGTTCTACGCCCACGCCTGTCACATCCGCCCGCAGCCCTGCCTGCTAGGCTCAATGGGTGCGAACCACTCACCCGGACAGCCAGAGGGAAGAAGAATGCACAACCGCGCAGCGACGCCCGCGCTCGACCCCACGCGTCCAGCGTCCCTGGCCGACCGCTACGCCAGCACCCGCGCCGCCTCCGAGGCCATATGCTCGCCGCTGACCACGGAGGATCACGTCATTCAGAGTATGGCCGACGTCAGTCCGCCCAAGTGGCATCTGGCGCATGTGAGCTGGTTTTTCGAGGCCTTCGTGCTCCAGCCTTTCCTGCCGGGCTACCGGGTGTTCCACCCACGCTACGACTTCCTGTTCAACTCCTACTACGAAACCCACGGCACGCCCTACCCCCGGCCCGGCCGCGGCCTGCTCTCGCGGCCGACAGTTGCGGAAATCCACCGCTACCGCGCCCACGTGGACGAGGCCATGCATGCGCTGCTGGCGGCACCGCCCGAGGCGCATGCCGAGGAAATCACCGCGCGCACCACCCTCGGTCTCCACCACGAGGAGCAACACCAGGAGCTGCTGCTCACCGACATCAAACACATTCTCGGCACCAATCCGCTGCGACCGGCCTGCCGCGACGACCTGCCGGATCCCCCCGGGCATACGGCCGGGGCGCTGCGCTGGCTGGAGTACGAGGGCGGCGTGCACGAGATCGGCGCCGCCGGGGAGCATTTCACTTTCGACAACGAGCGCCCGCGCCACCGCGTCTACCTGGAGGACTTCCGGCTCACCGACCGGCCGGTGACCAATGGCGAGTTCCTCGCGTTCATCGCCGACGGCGGTTACCAACGCCCGGAGTTGTGGCTCTCCGACGGCTGGAGCACTGTCCGTCGGGCAGGCTGGCAGGCACCGCTGTACTGGGAATGCATCGACGGCGCGTGGTACCACTTCACGCTCGGCGGCCTGCGACCCGTGGACGAGAATGCCCCCGTCTGCCACGTGAGCTTCTATGAGGCCGACGCCTACGCCCGCTGGGCGGGCGCGCGGCTGCCCACCGAGGCCGAATGGGAAGTGGCCGCCGCCAATCAGCCGGTCGCCGGCAACTTCCGCGAGACAGGCTGGCTGCAACCGGTCGCGGCGCCAGCACGCGCCCGGGAGCCGGGTCAGCTCTTCGGCGATGTCTGGGAGTGGACCGGCAGCGCCTATCGGCCCTACCCGGGTTTCCGGACCCTGCCCGGCAGTCTCGGGGAGTACAACGGCAAGTTCATGTCAGGACAGATGGTGCTGCGCGGTGGCTCCTGCGCGACGCCGGACGGCCATGCACGGGCGACGTACCGCAACTTCTTCTATCCGGATCAACGCTGGCAGTTCATGGGTTTCCGCCTGGCCGTGGAGGCGCAGTGATGGCCGTACAGTTCCACGACTACCAGCCGGGGGACGCGTCCCTGGCGCAAGCGGTCATTGCCGGACTGTCGGCGACGCCCAAGGCGATTGCGCCGAAGTTCTTCTACGATCAACGCGGTTCGGAACTATTCGACGCGATCTGCGAACAGCCCGAGTACTACCTCACGCGTACCGAGGAACGCATCCTCGCGGACGCGGCCGCGGAGATCGCGGCGCTCGCCGGCGGTGGCGCAACTCTCGTGGAGCTCGGCAGCGGTGCCAGCCGCAAGGTCCGCCTGCTGCTGGAGGGGCTGCGCCCGGCCACGTACCTGGGCGTGGACATATCCCGCGAATTCCTGCTGGAGAGCACTCGCCGGCTCGCCGCGGATTTCCCCTGGCTGGACGTGCACGCCGCCTGCGCAGATTTCACCGCGGAGCTGCCTCTGCCGCGCATCGACACCGGCGGCTCGACGCTCACGTTCTTCCCCGGATCGAGCATCGGCAACTTCGATCCCGCCGAGGCCCAGGCGCTGCTCGCCGCCCTCGGCCACCGGCTGCCGCCGGGAAGCGGCCTGCTCATCGGTGTAGACCTGATCAAGGACCACGCGACGCTGGAGGCCGCCTACGACGATGCCGCAGGGATAACGGCCGCTTTCAACCGCAACCTGCTGGTTCGCATGCGCCGCGAGCTGGATACCGATATCGATCCGGAACGTTTCGGTCATCGAGCCTTCTACAACGCCGAGGCGGGCCGCATCGAAATGCACCTGATCAGCCACGGCGCACAATCGGTGCACGTCGAAGGCCACCGATTCGCCTTCGCGGACGGTGAGTCCATTCACACCGAAAACTCGTGGAAATACACCGTCGACGGATTCCGCGAGCTCGCCCGCCACGCCGGGCTGACTCCGGTGGCATTGTGGACGGATCCTGACGAACGCTTCAGCGTGCACTACCTGGAAACGGGGGCCACCTGATGCCACCTCGCGTGTCACGGCATTCCCGGGCGAGACGCCGGCCTGTTACCGTGAATGGCCGACGTCACCGCCGACGAGCCGGCGACATCAACCATTGTAATACCGGAGAAACGAGCGCCATGACCATCGCAGTCGGCGACCGCATCCCAAGCCTCACACTCAAGACCAACGGCCCGGACGGCCCCACGGACATCACCACGGACGAGCTGTTCGGCGGCAATCGGGTAGTCCTCTTCGCCGTCCCCGGCGCCTTCACCCCGGGCTGTTCCAACACCCACATGCCGGGCT
>CAZHBN010000048.1:0-18630 GCA_964530405.1 uncultured Ectothiorhodospiraceae bacterium | reverse complement strand
TGTCACCCGCTTGCTTGTCCGGACAGACCGCATGCACCTGGTGGCCGACGGCCATCAGCGCTTGAAACGGCACCATGGTCTCGTAGTCCTCGGTAAAGTCACCGGTGACCATCAGAATCTTGCTGTTCCCCATCGTTACACTCCTGAGCGTTGAGAGACTCTCTGCTTCTAGCAAGAATCAACGGGCGGGTGGTATTAATGGGGTGCTACATCGCCCCAGAAACAATGCAGAAGCCTCTCCGCGAGAAAGCTGTTCACGGGATTCCATTGCCGCACCGTCAATTGCCGGATACGCGGAATCCATCGGTATTCATGAACGGTCGGCAAGAAACCGGCTCGGGCCGGACTTGCCACAGCGGCACACACGGCCACTGAGATCTGGCAATACTCCTATCCAACACCCCTTAACCGATTGTTTTTCAAGGAGAGGATTTTGGCCGATTTCAGGCGGTTTCGACCATCGCCAGCCGCATGGTGTGGTTGGGCCTGGCAACCGGCGCCTGTCCACCCGGGATATCGGCCAGCGCTTCGCGCTCGCCGACCTACCGCGATGCTCTGGAAACCGGATAGATACTCCGTTGTCGGTCAACCGCGCTGGCTGAACAGCTGCGTGGCATCGAAGGTCTGCTCAGAACGCAAACAGACCCACAGGCCGGTGAGGTACTTGCGCATGACCGCGCAGATGGCCAGGAGAGGCATTTTCCCGCACGCGATCAGCGCTTCATAGAAGGCTTTTGCGCGGGGGTCGTGGCGTATGGCGTACATCGCCGGCATGAACAGCGCCGCGCTCAGGTCGGCTGCACTCGGCAGCCGACATCTGTGCTACGGCGCCGCGCCCCTGTTAGCTACACGTCAGCGCGCCGCCGCATGGCGGGGCGAAGGCTTTCGAAAAGGTCAGTAATCCCCGCCTCGCGGCAGTGGGAAGCTTTCCGCCAAACCACTACCGAATCCATCATGCCTGGTGCCAGGCCGGGCCACTACTTCGGCCCGACCCGGCGGGGCCGGTATCAATCCGGCATACGGGCGAACCGACCCGCAAAGGCCTCCGGTGCACAAAGCTCCTTCGTGATGGCCTCGATGTCGGCGTAGGTGTAGGTCCTCGGCGGGCGGTCGTTGAGCTCGACGGTCACCGCATCGGCATTGCCGTCATAGGTCACGGTGGCTTCGTTGCCGCTTTGGTCGCTCATGTGAACGACACCGGTGACGACTTCGCTGCCGTCGTGCATCAGGTAGAGCTGATCCTCCGGCATGGGACGGGTCACCAGGTCCTGCCGGGTCTCGACATGGAACCGGCCTCGCGGGCAGGTTGCCGGGAGTGGTTCACCAGCGACCTTGACCCATTCAATGCCGTAGAGACCCCGATAGCGCTCCACACGGCCGTTTTCCGGCTCCATACCGGCCCTGGGATCGTAGGCCATCCAGAACGCATCGTCCGCGGAACCGGTCTGCACCATACGCACGTTGGCATTGCCGTCATGCCGATTCACATACCGGCTGACCTGATACAGGTGTGTCTCGCCACCGGAGGTGCCGAAACTGTCGTCCGTGTTGTCCCGGGACAGACGGACGTGGCCCTGCCAGCGGCGTGCCCATTCGAACGATGAATCGTTGTCGAAGGTCAGACGCGCGATAAACGGCTCATCCAGGGAACGCCCGGATTCCTCGTAGCCGATGAACACGTTCTGCGTGGCAATGTCGCCGCTGCCGGGTCCGGTTATTGGGTAGCCCGTGCGTCGATAGCCGTCGGTAAACGACGCCAGCGCGTTTTCCGCCACCTCGTCACCACCCTCGCGGCAGTTCTCGTCATCGGTTGCCAACACGTCGAACAGGGCACCGGTGAACGGCGAGGCCACGTCTTCGTTCTGCTGTCCGAGCTTCACCGTACGACCGTCCAGCCCACAGGGCTCTGTGCCCGCCATGCGATCGCCATCCGTGGGGTCCATCAAGGGGTCGATAAACATCATGCCCATGCGGGTGAACCCAACGGTCTCCGAATAGACGGAACCCGGCGCGAGCAGCACCACGGCCTCTTCGCTGGTGAATCGGGCGGACTCGATGGTGTGCAAGTCCTGCTCCGCCCCGGGTCCGCCGGGATCACCACCGTCGCCGGGACCGCCGTTGTCGCCATTGTCGTCACTACCGCCGCTGCCACCACAAGCCGAGAGCACGGCCAGGGTCACGGCGATGACACCTGCCTTGATCGGCCATGCCGTAGCCACGCCCGGGCGAATTTTTCTTTCCATATCCGTGATCCGTTGCACGACGTTCTCCATGGTCAGATCGGTTCGTCACTCGTTTTCGTTGCCCGCACCCGAAAAGAGAAACAAAGGATTGCTAATTATTATTTGCTGCTCCAGATTCACGGCACTGCCGTTCCGCATGGACGCGAACGATGCCTGACAAGGCCTGGACAAGCGATGTGACAACATCCGTGCGCGTAGGCGGCCAGCGTGGCAAGGCAATCGCGGAAGCGGCCACGACGCAGCGGATCGCGCACCGGCCGTGTAACCATCGTTCGAAAGGGTCGAGAGGAGCTCGTCGGGAAGATCCACGTCCGTATGCCGCCTGTCGTCGGTTTGCTCCGCCATCCTCTAGCGCACGAAAAGCCTAGTGACGGCACCGTGTCCCGTCAAATGTCGCCGGTGCAGCATTTGATCTCGCCGCACAGAAAACGCTAAAACAGTTGCCGGCCCGGAAAACCGGGAAGCATCCGGCATCCCCCGGGGGACGTCACCGAATAACGGACGGAAAACGCGATGCGAGAGGTCATCATTGCCGGGGGCGGCGCGGGCGGCGCCGACCTCGCCGCCCGACTCGCCGACCAGGGCGACCTGCGCGTGACGCTCGTGGACAGGCATCCCACGCATCTATGGAAGCCACTGTTCCACCAGGTGGCTGCAGGAACACTGGATTCGTTTCAGGACGAGCTGCCGTACAACGCGCTCGCCCGACGCCACGGGTTCCGCTTCACACTCGGCACGGTCACCGGCCTCGATGCAGGACAGCGCAACCTGCAGGTAGCCGCGGTCAACGATCATCGCGGTCGAGAGGTACTACCCGCCCGCCGCCTCGAATACGATTATCTCGTACTCGCCCTGGGCAGCGCTCTCGAGGACTTCGGCACGCCGGGCGTGGCCGAGCACGCCATGACGCTGGAAAGCCGCGAAGACGCCGAGGATCTTCACAACAGCCTGCTCGCGACCCTCGGACGAACCGCGTACGGAGCGGGCACGCCGGCTCGGATCACCATCGTCGGCGGTGGTGCCACGGGCGTCGAGCTCGCCGCCGAGATCTGCCACGCGGCCGAAGTGGCGCGGGCATATGGCCTGGACCTCCCCGGCCAGGGCGTAGAGATCAGCCTGATCGAGCGCGCCCCGCGTCTGCTACCGCCGTTGCCCGACCATATCGCGGAGAATGCCGCCCGGGTGCTGGACCGCCTTGGAGTGCGACTGATCTTCGGCGTCGGCGTGGCCGAGGTGGAAGCCACCCGGGTACGCCTTGACGACGGCCGTGAGCTGCCCTCGGACCTCACCGTATGGGCGGCCGGCGTACGCGGTCCGGCCGTTGCCCGAGCTTTCGCGGACCTGGACATTTCCGAGCGCGACAGAATCCGGGTGGACGAGCATCTACGCGCGCGCGGTCAGGACCGGATCTTCGCCATCGGTGACTGCGCCCACAACGAGGGCGGCAAGGACGGCGCCGTCGTGCCGCCGCGGGCGCAGGCCGCCCGGCAACAGGCGGAATACCTCGCCACCGCATTGCCCGCACTCATCGGCGGCCGCCCGCAGGAGCCATTCCGTTACGAGGACATGGGATCCCTTGTCTCCCTCGCCCGTTATGACGCCCTCGGCCGCATCATCGGGCCGGCCACCGGCATGAGCCTGAGCTTGAGCGGCCTGGCTGCCAAGGCGGCCTACCGCATGCTCTACCGTGCCCATCAGAGGGCGTTACTGGGGCTGCCGCGCACCCTCGCCATGATGCTGAGCGACTGGCTCCGGCGCACGGGGTCCGCGAAGGTGAAACTGCATTAATGCCCGGAATGGGCGCCACCTGCGCCGTCATGCTTCATGGCCGGCGGGGCCACGGCTTCAACGGATCGCTCCAGAATGTAGTCGTCCGGCATGTCGGCCCAGGTGACGATCTCTCCGCCATGGTCGTCGACGAACGACAGCGCCGCCTGGCGCCGTGAGAACGGCACGGCTTCCAGCGCCCCCATGCCCCCGCGGCGATCGCTGTCGATGACGTACACGGCCTCCTCGGCGGGCACCCAGTGCGTCGGCGAATTCCAGCCGGCCGCTTCGCCCATGTCGGTGACATAGATGGCCGCGATGTCGTTCGGCTCCTCGGGTGAGAGCGTAAAGGCAATGGCATCGCGCACCTGGGAGAACCACAGCACGGATTCCCGGGAGCGCAGGTGGATCTGAGCCTTGGGACCGTGATGGTCCACCAGGATCATGCGCCCGTAGTAGGTGATCGCCTCCCGCGTCGGTGTCACCGCCTGCGGTCGCTCGTTACCGTCGGCACCGCCCTGGCAACCGCCGATGAGCATGGCGACCGTGCCCGCGAGAATCGATCGGATGACGAAACGCATCATAGCTCCTTCCTGCTGAACGCCAGCCATGCCGCACCCAGCGGCGCGGCTATCCAGGCCACCAGGGCCGACAACGGCAACCATGCCGAGACGCCCTGGCCGGCGGAGCCGAGGCCGGCGAACGTCTGCACCTCGGGTATTCCCATGAGGTTGAACAATCGATAGGCGTCGGCGGGATTGAGGAGCAGAAGCACCGGCACGGCGCTGGCAAGCCAGCCCTGACCCGTCGTGGTAGTCAGCAGACCGAGCAGCGCCATGTCGTAGAGCACGACGAACGCCAGCCAGACGACGACGGCGAGGCCGGCCGCCGTACTGCGCTCGCGTACGAGCGCACTGAGCAGGTAACCGATGGCCACGAACACCCAACCCAGCAGCACCGACGACCCCACCAGCGCCATGAACGCCCACGCACCGGCGGCCGACACCGGCGCCGTGACCGCGATGGCGACCCCGGCGAGGCCGAATCCCACCACGGTGGCGAATGCCAGGATTGCCCCGTGCCCGAGGCACTTGCCCGCCAGAACCTGCCAGCGGCTGACCGGATAGGCGAGCAACAGCATCAACGTGCCGTTCTCCACCTCTCCCACGACAGCGTCGTAGGCGATCATGAGCGCGATGAGCGGCAGCAGGTAGATCGACAGCGACGACAGCGAGACCACGCTGACGGCGAGCGCGCCGGCGTCCACCTCTCCCTGGGGCGCAGTACCGAGGAACGCGAGCACCAGCGCGAGCACGGCGAGAATGCTCGTAGCCGCCACAACCCAGCGGTTGCGCAGTCCGGCGCGGATCTCGCGGGCGGCGATGGAAGCGATGACGCTCATTGGCGGGCATCCTCCCCGGCGCTGTAGTGGGCGTACACCGTTTCCAGGCTCGGGGGGTGAATATGGAGATCGCGAACCAGGCCGTCCTCGAGCCGGGTCAGGCCACGCACGGCATTCAGCTTGTCTTCGACGCGCACCGCGATGTCGATACCGGTGGCGTGCTCAGCGAGGAAATCCCCTCCGCTCGCCTCGACCGCGTCGGCGACATGCGCCCGGTCAATGTCCACACGGATGCGCACCGGCAGCCCGGCCCGCCGGCACAGATCGGGTAGCGTATTGCATGCAAGCAGGCGTCCGCCGCTCATGATGGCAATGCGGTCGGTTCGCACCTCGAGCTCAGTGAGCACATGGGACGAGACGATGACCGTGGTTCCAGCACGCTGCAGCTCGCCGACGATGGCGTAGAAGGTCTGGCGCAGCACGGGGTCCAGGCCGGTAGTGGGTTCGTCGAGGAGCAGCAGTCGCGGCTCGCCCAACAGGGCCTGGGCGAGCCCCAGGCGCTGGCGCATGCCCTTGGAATAGGTACGAACGCGTTTATCCGCGGCATGGTCGAGGCCGACGCGCTCCAGCAACGGCCGGACTTCGCCGGTGGCAAGGCGCTTCAGACGCGCGAACCAGTGCAACACCTCGCGCCCGGTCATGGCACCGGCGAAAACGACATTCTCGGGCAGGAAGCCGATACGGCTGCGCTGAGCGACCGCGGCGGCAGTGCCGGGCACCGTGCCGAGCACACGCACGTGCCCGGCGCTGGGGCCGGTCAGCCCGAGCAGTATCTTCATCAGCGTGGTTTTCCCGGCACCGTTGTGTCCGAGCAGGGCAAGCAGCTCCCCCGAGGGCACACTCAGGTCGATACCGGCGAGGGCGTGAAATTGCCCGTAATGTTTCTCCACGCCGACGGTCTCCACCACCGGTTCGTTCATCCGTTCACCTCCACGCGCACGCTTTCCGGCAACGCCGGCGGAGACATCAATGGCGCCGGATCGACGATGCCGCCCGGGCGAATCGCCGGAAATGCCGACTGGGCCCAACGCAACAGTTGTACGGCGGGACTCGCCAGCAGCAGCTTTGCCTCGGGCGAGCGCCACATGATCTGATCCACCAGGCCATTCGGCCGGTAGGCCCGGTCAGCGATACCGTCGCCGTCGAGATCGAAGGCGGTATGATCGCTCCAGTAATTGCCCCGTCCTTCATGAGCCCAGCGCAGATCGCGCGTGCCCACGTATTTCACCTGGGTGCGATTGCCGATGAACGCATTCTCCACGAGCTGGTTGTCCTGGGACCCGGCAGTGAAGTGAACGCCGATGCCACAGCCATTGAACCGGTTGCCACGAAACGTGTTGAAGTTGGCGTTATAGATGAACACGCACTTGTTACCGCCATCGACCACGGCATTGCCCGAGATCTCGCTGTGGTTGGTGTAGTTGAGCATCAAGCCGTGGTCGCGATCGCCGCGCGAGATGTTGCGACGCACTTTGATCCGGCTCGAATACATGATTGCGTAGCCAGCGTGATTGCCCACCGAGACATTGTCGCGAACCGTGCTGTCGTTGGTGTACATGTAGTGGACGCCGAAGCGAAGGTTCTCGAACCGGTTGCCCGCGAACACGTTGCGCTTGCTGGTGGTGGTGAAAATGCCGTCGCGGCCGAAGCGAAAGCGGTTGTCGACGATACGGGTTCCCGGCGCATTCCACAGATACACACCGTTGCCGCGCTCATTCATGCGCAGGTCCCGGCGCCCGATGATGGTATTGCCGCGTACCAGGCTGTCCGGAGCCCCCTCGACGTGAACGCCGAAGAGGTTGCCCTCGATCCGATTATCCTCGACGAGCGCCCCACTCGCGGTCTGCTCGAGAACGATCCCCGCGTCCATGTCCCGCAGGCTCAAACCGGAGCCTCGTATTGTCAGCCCCCGGATGACCACGTCGGGTGCACTCACCGTGATGACGCTGTGTTCGCCGTCCCCCTTGACGACCGCGCCGGGTTCCCCGGTAAGCGTCAGGGGATGATCGATGGTCACCGGCCCCCGGTAGGTGCCCGGGGCGAGCGTCAGCACCGCGCCCGGCTCGCTGGCGGAGATTCGTTCGGCAAGCGTGAGCGCATGGCTCTCGGCGGCAATCGCCAGCAATGCGCAGCCGCCGGCCAGGGCGAGCGTAAACTCCCGCCCCGGCCACCGCCGTGCTGATCGCTCCGGCACGGACTTATGTCTCCTTCGGCTCGACCAGCATCCGGCCACGCATTTCCATATGCAGCGCGTGGCAGAACCACTGGCAGTAATACCAGTAGACGCCGGGCCGATCAGCGGTGAAGGTCATCGACGCCGTCGCCTGGGGCGCTACCTCCATGGCGACACCGTAGTTCTCCAGCGTGAAGCCGTGGGTGAGGTCCTCCACGGTGTCCATATTGGTGATCACCACCGTGACCTCGTCGCCCTGCTTCACGCGGAACTCGCTCATGCTGAATTTCGGCGCGATGGAGAACATGTAGACGTGCACCTTGTTGCCGTCGCGCACCACGGTGTTCGCCCCCATCGGGTTGACCCCGTCGCGTTCGGCCATCTTCAGCGTCTCCGCGAACATGGGATCGTTGCGATCCCAGCTCGCCCGCGGGCTGATGAGATCCGAGCGGACGATGATGATGTCGTGCGGCTCGGAGAACGTCGGGCCGTCGTGGACGAGTTTCATCTCGTCGCCGGAGATGTCGATGAGCTGATCGTTTTCCGGCTTCAGCGGACCCACGTTGAGGAAGCGGTCCTTGGAGAACTTGTTCAGCGACACCAGCCACTGACCATCGGCGTCCAGGGTCTCCCCCATGGAAGTGTGGTTGTGCCCGGGCTGGTAATGGACATCGAGCTTCTGGGCAATGACCTGGACGTCCTCGCCGTTGTACGCCCGGATTGCCTTGTCAATGTTCCACTTGGCGATCTGGCTGTCGATGAACAGCGTCGTATAGGCGTTGCCGCGACCGTCGAAAGCGGTATGCAGTGGGCCGAGACCGAGCTCGGGCTCCGCCACGACCACCCCGCGGGGCTCGATATCGCCCTTGAATGCCTTCGCGAACCGGGTGACATCCAGCACCGAGACGGTAGGCGAGAGCTTGCCGTTGACGGCGACGTGGCGTTTGTCCGGCGCGGTATTGATGCCGTGAGGGCCCTTGGAGATAGGCACGTAGAGGGTATACGGCGAGCCATGGCGGCCATCGATCACCGGCACCCCGGCGATGGTTTCCACGTCGCCGTTGGCCACCGCCTGCTCGATGCGCTCGAGGTTGAAGACCACCACCCAGTCCTGCTCCTCAGCAGTCATCTCCTCCAGCGTGACACCGGCCTCGGCGTTGTAGCACGTCGAGAAGGCGTACTTGCCCTGGTAGTCGCAATCGGTGTTATCCAGGTTGCCGTCGACGATCACCTGCCAGGCGACCTCCATCGTGTCACCGTCGACGGCGGTGAAGATCGCGTGGTACTTGCTCGGATCGTCCAGATCCCGGCCGTCGTTGGGCACCGGCACGCGGTGCTCGCCGTTGACGAACACATACCCGGTACGCGGCGCTTTCTGCGGGCGCATGCCGTGCATCGCGGTCGCGTTGGGGATCTCGATGATCTTGTCGCACTTCATCACGTCACAGCGAATGCGCGCCATGCGGCGGTTCGCCTTGTCCTGGATGAACAGATAGCGCCCGTCATAGCTGCCATCGGTGAACGACATGTGCGGATGGTGTGCATCACCGTTGAGCCAGACCCCGTTCCGGCTTTCGCCATGCTTGTCCAGGTACGCACGGGTCTCATCGGAGAGGCCTTCACGCAGAATCCGCAGGCTCTCGTTGGTACTCCCCCAGCCGGTGGCGGAGCAACGGTTGAACACGGGAATGCGCACCAGCTCGCGCATGGAAGGGATCCCGTAGATGCGTACCTCGCCCGACTGGCCGCTGGAATAGAAACCGTAATAATCATCGAGCTGGCCGGGCTCGACGACGGCCTTGCCGCTGCCGGCGGCGTGGGCGGTGCCCGGCTGCAACGCCCAGCCCGCTCCCAGGCCTCCGGCGACGCCGGTCAGCCCCGCCATGGTCGCCAGCTTCGTGGACCCTCCGAGGAACTCGCGCCGGCTCACCCCTGCCTTGCGTTTGTCGTCGCTCATCAGTGCATCTCCTTAGTTGGATTCTTCCTGTCTGGATGACCTGGGATCGCCCCAGCTCACTGTCTTCACCGCCCCGCCGGGAGATGACGTCTGCGGTACGGCCGCGGTCTCCCCCGGGGTGTTGTTCTTGCTACGGCGACCCAGTGCCCGGCGGCGTTCGCGTTTGAGTCGCCGGGTGACGTTGTGCGGGCAACGCTGGTCGCAGAAATACAGCTCCTGACAGTGCAGGCAGGAGATGCACTCGTTGACGTTGATGTGTCCCTCGGGGTGAATTGACTGCACGGGGCATTCCCGGGCACAGCGGTGGCACTGTGTCCCGCACTCCGGCCAGCGCTTGAGCCACTCGAACATGCGCAGCCGCGCGGGTATCGCCAGTGCTGCCCCGAGCGGGCAGAGGTAGCGGCAGAAGAACCGCTCGATGAACAACCCCACGGCGAGCAGCGTCAGGGCGTAGATCACGTACGGCCACTCCCGGGCGAAGTTGAGAATGATGGCCGTCTTGAACGGTTCCACCTCGGCGAGGCGCTCGGCGAGCGCCAGGTCGTAGAGGGAAAGCCCGAACAGGAACAGGAAAATGATGTACTTGATCGGCCACAGGCGCTCGTGCAGCGCGAAGGGCACGCGGATCTGCTTGACCCCGAAGCGGCGCGCGATGTGATTGGTGAGCTCCTGCAACGCGCCGAACGGGCACAGCCACCCGCAGAACGCACCACGAGCCCAGAACAGCAGAGAGGCAGCCACCCCCGCCCAGAGCACGAATACCAGCGGATCCATGAGAAAGTACGACCAGCTGAAATCCGTGAGCACGGCATTGGTGAGGGTGAAGACGTTCACCACCGAGAGCTGCGCGTTCGCCCACCAGCCGAGCCACACGAGAACGAACGTCAGAATGCCGTAGCGCACGCCCTTGAGCAGGCGCGGACGCCGCGTGAGCCATGTCTGAAAGAAGAACACCGCGGTGAGCACGATCAACAGCGCCGCAAGCAGCCCCAGGCTGACCGCCTTGCCCTGCCAGGCGCGCTTCCAAAGCTGAGAACCCGGCTCCGTGGCTACCTGCGCGCCGGCGCTATCGCCCGGGCCGGCGTGAACGGGCGTCGGCAACGGCGTGAGGTATTTACGCGGCAGCTCGTAGGGCAACTCGAAACGCGCGAAGACCTTGGACAACGGCCCCGTGGCACGCTGTACGAGCAGCGTCAGCCGCCACGGCTCCGCCGGGTCAAAGGCGACCGATGACGGAATCGCGAAAACGCTCACCTCCGCAAGCTCCGGTGCGCCATCGGCAGCGACGCGGCTGATGCGCTTGTGTTGGTAGTCGTGAAAGCGCACGGTGCCATCGCCGTGCACGAGCTCGATGCGATCGAATATCCCGCCACGGACGTAGCCCGAGCCCTTGAACGAATAGCGTCCGCGCCCTGCGACCAGCACCGCGTGCTGCCCCGGTTCCAGGCGCTCGCGGAGGTTGCGCCACTCGTTCTCGCCGAGCAGCGACCGCCCGATGCTCGGCACGCTCACCAATGCGGTGTAGAGCTCGATGAAGGTCGCCTTCGCCGGCTCACGCTGACGACGGCGTCCCGCATCCGGATGACCGAGCTCGGTGAAGGCCTGATTGACGTCCCCCACTGACAGGCGCATTTCCGAGACCGACCCCTCTTTCAGCAGGGTCGACCAGTTCTTGACCACTGGCGAACGCTCCATGTCCACCGACCGCCTCGGCGCGTCCTCCCCGGCGGTAACCGGTTCCAGATCGCCGAGGCCCAGCCGCTTCGCCGCCTGGTGAGCCGCCCAGGTGAGGCTGTCCTCCATGACCAGCACGGTGACCGTCGCACCGGAGACCATGTCGACTGTCGATTCGGTCTCGGTTCCCGCGGTCGCGTCGAAGCCGATGAATTGGTGCAGGAAGTCCCTGACGCGCTGCTCGGGGATACCGATCAATACGATGGGCTCGTGATGCTCGACGAGCTCGGCGCCGCGCACGATGCCGTCGTTGTCGATGCCGACGACGATCTCGATGGGCTTACTGGAGTAGCCGATGGCACGCGCGTAGTCGGTATTGAGCAGGGCATAGCCAACGCGCTCACCGTCCTGGTAGACGGGCGCTGCGGCAGGGTCGCTCTGGACCTCGCCGAAACGGTCGGCACCGGGAATCAGCTCTGCCGGCTCGAGCCCGGAGAGATGATCGCCCAGCCCCTTCCCCCATACCTGCCCGGAAAACGCCAGCATCACGACCGCCACTAGCATCGCGAGCGTGCGGACACCGGACGACCGGAAAAGCGCTGAACACATAGGCAGGCGCGTCCTCGCATTGCGCATGAGATGTCCGCGGCACGTTCACGCGCCCGGACCGATACGCCTGCAGGTCATGGAAGCCCCCTCGCAGACGGCGACGCCACCTTACTAGAGGCCTCCATCGCAGCCTTTTGACGCAAATCAAGTACTGGTTATATTGCTTTGTTACTAATCCGATCACGGGCCACGACCCATAATGGGATTCGTCGTGAATGACGCCTGTTCGGTGATCTATTCATCCCCAGCCAACCACCCGGAGTCCCGACATGACCCGAGACGCCCCATACGACTTCGCCACTCTCCCGACCGTGGCGAGCGCCGACGAGCTATTCCGACTGGCCGCCGCGATAGAAGCCGAAGCGGCGCGTCGGTACGGCGAGCTGGCGACCCGCATGGCGGAAGCCGGACACCCTGCGATAGCGGCCCTGTTCCGCGATATCCAGCAACAGGAACGCGAGCACGAAGCCGCAGTCGTGCGATGGGCCACATCCACCGGTCACCGGATCGCGGACCTTCCGGCATTCCAATGGCAGGCCCCGGAATGGATCACTGAAGACGAAATCGCCGATGCAGGCGGTGAAGCGCTCATGACCCCCGCCGCAGCCCTGGACCTGGCGGTCCACAATGAGGAGCGGGCTTTCGCGTACTACGTGCACATCGCCACCGAAGCGTCAAACCGGGAAGTGCGTGAATACGCGGAACGCATGGCCGAGGAAGAGCTCGATCACGTGGCGCTATTGCGCCTGGAGCGGCGCCGAGCGAATCGCGCGCGGGATGAACGGGATCGGGAGCTGGTATCGCTCGACGATGTCGAGACACTCATGCGCTACGGGTGGGTGCAGGAAGCCGAAGCCGACATGCGCTTGCGCCGTGCCGTCGTCGCCTGCGATGAAAGCGGAGCCACTAAGGTCGCTAACCGACTGGCGGCGCTGTGCGGCAACGCCGACAGCGGCGCCGCAGGTGGCGCGGACGGCACGAATGGGGCACACCCGCGCGAGCTCATCGACGATGCCCTGCATCACACGGAAACGCTGTACGAAACGTACCTGCGAACGGCCGAGCAGGCACACGACGAAACGCTCGTGGAAACCGCCCAGTCCTGGGCCAGCCATGTACTCAAGCGTCTGGCACACCTCAACGACTGCCGCGCGACCCTCCTCCGTCGCGACTGCCACGATGCATGAACGCTGCCCCAGTACGAAACTAACCTTTGTGAAAGTATTGCCAGGTTTCAGCGCTACTGCGCGGTGTCTCGGCAAGGCGCGGGAGCGCCGGCGTGGCGAGGCTCACGTCAAGCGAGCGCAACGCCGCCGAGGCGCCGCGCAGTGGCGCCCTGCGGGTGGCCGTGTGCGCCGCTGTGGACTGCGTTGCTCGTCGCTCATGTAGACCTTGCTACACCACGCTCCTCGCGCCACTGACCGTCGAGGCGAGTGACTCGGGATACCGCAAGCCCACAGTGGCGGCGTACCGCCACGGCTTGTCGAAGCGAACAGCGGGGTACACGGCCACTGAGACCTGGCGATACTTTCGCGAAGGTTAGTAAAGGCCCGCCCACATCGGGCAGGCCTTCGCGACGCGCGTGGCGCCATTCTGCGAGGCGCGGCCAGAGACACTGGCCGCCACGTGGTGCTCAGCTCCCGCCAGCGGGGAGCGAGGAGAAGTAGGCAGCCAGATCCTGGATATCCTGGTCGGAGAGGCTACCCACCATCGGGTACATCACGGCGCTCTGTCCACCCGAACGCTGCTTGTTCTTGTACGCCTTGATAGCGGTCACCAGATACTGCTCGTTCTGGCCAGCCAGATTGGGGTAGATGGGGGCCGTGGCGATGCCGTTCTGGCCGTGGCAGCTCGCGCATACGGCGGCCTTGCCCTTGCCGGCCTCCGCATCGCCGGCGGCATTCGCCCCGGTCGCGACCACCAACGCACCTACTAGAGCAATCAATTTCTTCATTGTACGAACCTGCGCGCAGTTCAAAGGTAGAAGGAGTATCCAGTTTACTTCATTCGCTGCGCGCAGCAAGCCCCGAGCGACCGGTGCGGTATCGAGTTGGGGCATATTGCGCGGGGATAGTTGCGTGGGGATCGCTGCGTGACGGCAACCGACGTCGCCGTCACGCAGGGGTCGATGCGCGCGTTCAGCGACGTCCCCAGCGCTCGAACGCGTGGGCCAGCAGGCCTGCACCGGTCACCTTCAGCGCGGCCCCCAGCAGGAAGGGCGTCAGCCCGACGGCCACGGCCTTGCCCGGATCGCCGAGCACCACGGCGAGCCAGCTCACGCCGAAGAGGTAGACCACGACATTCGCGATCAACGCCGCCGCCACTGCGGTCACCGGATTGCGCAGCCAGCCGCGATGAGCCAGCTGGCCGGCGGTCCAGGCGGCCGCGGCAAACCCGATCAGGTAACCACCGGTGGGACCGGCGAGATAGGCGGGGCCACCACCATGGGCGAATACCGGCAACCCCGCGAGCCCCTCGGCAATGTACGTGAGCACCGTGGCGAGCCCCAGCGCAGGCCCGTAGATCAGGCCCAGGGTCAGCACGACGAAGGTCTGCATGTTCAACGGCACTGGCCAGAACGGAATCTCCACCCGGGTGGCCAGCGCGAGCAGCGCACTGCCGACCAGCACCGAAACCACCGAGCCTAGCACGCGCTCCCGCGCGCCGACTTCCTCACGACCGAGCCATGCCCCTAGCGTCATGCGATTTGCCTCCTGCCGAGATTGTATCCGCCGTGGGCGACCGCCTTGGCCTCAAATCGCCCTGCCCGGGCTCTACGGCTCAGCGGGCAGAGGCAGCCGCTCACTCTCGCCTTCCGGCGTATTGTTCACGCAAAATGGCCGTAACCCGGTACGGGCTACGGCCATGGAGTCTGCCACAGGTCGTCAACCGTGTCAGCGTCAAGCTGGTTGACGGTCGCGTTCTTCGCGCAATTTCAGCAGCTGAGCGGCCACGGAGATGCCGATCTCGGCAGGTCGTTTGCCACCCACCCCGGGTAGGCCGATGGGAATGACCAGCCGGTCGATCACTTCGGATGGCAGCCCCCGGTCGCGCAGCTGACTGCGGAAACGCCCGCGCTTGGTTTTCGACCCGATCGTGCCGACGAAGGCGAAGCGCCCAGTGCGCAGCGCGGCGTCCACGATTTCCAGGTCGATCTCGTGGCTGTGGGTCATGGCAATGACGCAGGCACCGTCAGGCAGCCGGGCAACCTCTTCTTCCGGCCTTTCGGCAACGATGTGCGATGCTACCGCGGGGATGTGCTCCGGAAAAATCTCCGCACGGGAGTCCACCCAGTGCACACGGCAGGGCACGTCCGAAAGCGCCTTGACCAGCGCCTGGCCCACATGCCCGGCCCCGAACAGCCCGATCTGAAACGCCGCTGGCCAAACCGGCTCGAACAGCAGCGACATGCGGCCGCCACAGGCCTGGTCGATGGCATCATTGAGCACGAACTCCTCGAGCAGCGGCCCGCTGGCCTGATCCGGCCCTGCCGCGAGCAATTCGCGGGCACGCTCCTGGGCGATGTGCTCCACGGTGCCACCACCCAACGTGCCCGAGACACTCTCGCGCGAGACGATCATCTTCGCGCCCGCCTCCCGGGGCGAGGAGCCCTCGATACCCACCAGCGTGACCAGCACGCAGGCACGGTCACGCTGGTGATAGTCGGCGAGCTCCTCGATCCAGTGGCTCATTCGGCGACCTCCGCCACCGTCTCGGAGGCGGGCTGACTGGTGGCCTTGCGGACTTCCTGGATGGCCATCAGGACTGCCTCCGGCGTCGCCGGCGCGTGCAGTGGCGCGGCCACCCGGTAATCCCCCACGGCGGCGACGGCGTCCTTCAACGCATGCAAAACGGACATCCCGAGCATCAGCGGTGGCTCACCCACGGCCTTGGAGCGATGAATCGCCTCTTCCACGTTCTCGCCGCGCTCGTAAATCTCGGCGCGGAAATCCGCCGGCAAATCGCTGCAGGCCGGAATCTTGTAGGTGGACGGCGCGTGGGTCATCAGCCGGCCCTTATCGTTCCACCACAGCTCCTCGGTGGTGAGCCACCCCATGCCCTGGATGAAGCCGCCTTCGATCTGCCCCATGTCGATCGCCTGGTTCAGCGATCGACCCACGTCGTGGAGGATGTCAACTCGGGTGGTGCGGTACTCGCCCGTGAGCGTGTCCACCAGCACCTCCGAACAGGCTGCACCGTAGGCGAAGTAGTAGAACGGACGCCCGCGGCCGTCCTCGGCGATTTCGAGCTTGGGCGTGGCATAGAACCCGGCCGCCGAGAGCTGGATGCGGTTGAAATAAGCGAGCTTGACGATATCGGCGAAGCTGCCGAGCGCCCGCTCGCCCGCATACACGTGGTTACCGCGGAACTCGATTTTGGTCTCCGAGGAAACCTCGAAGTGATCGCGGATGAGCGGCAAGATGCGGTCGACGATCTTGCTCGCCGCGTTGTAGGCCGCAGCACCGTTGAGATCAGAGCCCGAAGACGCCGCCGTTGGCGAGGTGTTCGGCACCTTGCCGGTATGGGTGGCGGTGATGCGCACCCGCTCGAAGTCGATGCCGAAAACGTCGGCGACGATCTGAGCGACCTTGGTATTGAGGCCCTGGCCCATCTCGGTGCCGCCGTGGTTGAGCTGCACGGTACCGTCCTGGTAGACGAGCACCAGCGCGCCGGCCTGGTTCAGGTGCTTGGCGGTGAAGGAGATACCGAACTTCACCGGGGTGATGGCGAGCCCCTTCTTCAGCCACTGACTGCGCGAATTGTAGTCGCGCACCGCCTGGCGGCGACTAGCGTACCCGGCGTTCGCCTCGAGCTGCGGCACCAGCTCGTGGAGAATGTTGTCCTCCACGGTCATACCGTAGGGGGTGACGTTACGCTCGCCGACGCCATAGAAATTGATCTTGCGGATATCCAGCGGATCCTTGCCGAGAGCGCGGGCGATCTCCTCGATGATGTGCTCCATCCCCACCATGCCCTGGGGGCCGCCGAAACCGCGGAAGGCGGTGTTGGAGACGGTGTGCGTGCGGCAACGCTTGGACGTGATGGTAACGTTGTCCAGATAGTACGCATTGTCGGCATGGTACATCGCACGGTCCGCCACCGAGTGCGAGAGATCCGGCGCATAGCCGCAGCGCGCCGCCTGCATGACCTCGATGCCGGTAATGCGGCCGTCGTCGTCGAAGCCGACGTCATAGTCGATGAGGAAGTCGTGACGCTTGCCGGTGATGGTCATATCATCGTCACGATCCAGCCGGTACTTCACCGGCCGGCCAGTCTGCTGCGCGAGCAGCGCCGTAATCACCGCGATCTGCGCGCCCTGGGTCTCCTTGCCGCCGAAGGCGCCGCCCATGCGCCGGGTCTCCACGGTCACGGCATGGTCGGAGAGCCCCAGGACCTTGGCCACCAGGTGCTGCACCTCAGAGGGATGCTGCGTCGAGCTGTAGACGAGCATGTCCCCGTCTTCCTGGGGCACGGCCATGGCCACCTGGCCCTCCAGGTAGAAGTGCTCCTGGCCGCCCACGTGGGTGCGCCCCTGCAGGCGGTGAGGGGCGCTTGCGAGCGCCCTGGCCGAATCGCCCCGCTCCCAGGTCTTCGGCGGCAGGATGTAGGCGTCGTGCTCCAGCGCCTGCTCGATGCTGAGAATGGCGTCGAGGTCCTCGTAGTCCACCTCGGCGCGCATCGCCGCCCGCCGGGCGGTCTCGATGCTGTCGGCGGCGACGGCGAACAGCGGTTGCCCGTAGAAGAGCACCTCGCCGTCGGCGAAGACCTGGTCGCCGGGGAATACCGGGCCGATGTCGTTGGTGGTATCGCGCACGTCATCGGGCGTCACCACCGCCGCGACCCCGGGGGCGTTGCGCACCTCGCTCACGTCGAGACGGGTGATCCGCGCATGGGCTCGCTCGGCGAGCCGCGCGTAGACATGCAGCAGATCCCGGGGCTCGGGTATGTCGTCCACGTACAGCGCCTCGCCGCTGACGTGCTTGTGGGCGCTGTCGTGCCGCTGGGGCGTATGGACGCTTCCGTGGGTCTTCGGCGTGATCGTCTTCATGCCTCAGCCTCCTCGGCGAGCACCCGGGTCGCCTCCCCGGGCTGGGTGGTCTCGATGTAGAACTTCCGCAGCAGCTGCGCGGTCACCAAGCGACGGTAATCCTGGCTCGCGCGCATATCGGTGAGTGGCGTGAACTCGGCGGCTAGCGCCGCCTCGCCGCGCTGCACCGTCTCCTCGTTCCAGGACTGGCCGGTAAGCTCGGCCTCCGTACGGCGCGCCCGCCTGGGCGTGGCGGCGACACCGCCGAAGCCGGTGCGCGCCTCCACCACACGGCCACCCTCGACACGCACCTTGAACGCCGCACACACCGCGGAAATATCCTGATCGAAACGCTTTGAGATCTTGTAGCAGCGGAAGTGATCGTTCTCGGCGAGCGCCGGCACCTTGACCCGCTCCACGAACTCCCCCGGGCGCCGATCCTGCTTGCCGTAGTCTATGAAGTAGTCCTCCAGCGCCAGCTCGCGCTGCCCCTCGGCACCGCGCAGCACCAACCTGGCCCCCAGCGCGATGAGCACGGGCATGGAGTCGCCGATGGGTGAACCGTTGGCGATGTTGCCGCCGAGGGTGCCGGAATTGCGGATCTGCACGGAGGCGAAGCGTCGCATGAGCTCGCCGAAATCCGGGAAGTAGCGCTCCAGCGTCGCATAGGCCTCGCTATGAGTGACGGCGGCGCCGATCTCGACACCATCGGCGCGCTCTTCGATGCCGTGGAGCTCGGCCACGTCGCCCACATAAATGACGGTATCGAGATCCCGG
>CAZHBN010000047.1:11017-18723 GCA_964530405.1 uncultured Ectothiorhodospiraceae bacterium | reverse complement strand
CCATGGCGTTGGCCACGTCGTTGGCACCGATGCCCCAGGCCATGAAAAGGCCGAACACGCCCGCGAGTACGAGCAGTGTCATCTCGAATTCCATGAATCCCCCAATCGGATGGTGGCCGTCGACGTTGTTCTGTCAGCTAGCGTGCGAGCAGCAGCTGCAGGCGGCTGCCGACCCGCTGGGATCGATCGGCGAGGCTCCCGATCCAGTCGATGACCCGGTAGGCGAACATCACGTGCACGGGTGGGAGCTCGTCCTCGAGCGCGAAGAGCTGCCGGCGTACCTCCACCTGGAGGCGGTCGGTATCGCTCTCGATCCGGTCGAGCTCGGTGAGCATGGCCTCCACGATTTCCACCTCGTGGCCGCGGAATCCCGTTTCCACCAGCTCGTCGAGCTCGTCGATGGCCTTCTTGGCCTGGAAGGTCGCCTCGACGGAACGTTGCAGGAAGGCGTGCAGCGGGGTGCCCACGGCATCGGGGAAGGTCATCCGGCGGCCGAGAATCAGTCCGGCGATGTCCTTGGCACGGTTGGCGACCTTGTCCTGCATGGCCAGCACCTCCAGCAGGTCGCGCCGGCCCACAGGCAGCATCAGGCCCTTGGGCAGTTGCAGTCGCAGCTCGTGCTTGAGGCTGTCGGCTTCGTGCTCCAGGTCGTTGATGCGCTGGTGCAGCGTCTCCGCGCGGGACCAGTCCTCGGCGAGCGCTGCCTCCAGGAAGGGAATGAGCTCCGCCACGCAGGCACTGACCTTCTCCATGTGGCGTTGCAGAGGGCTGACCGGGGACTTGCCGAAGAGCTGACTGAAGAAGTTCGGGGACATGCTACGCGCCTATGCCAAGGCCCCCTGTCGAGGGCCACGTTAACCGGACGCGCGCGAGTATAGCAGCCGTGCTGTCATGAAAACGAAACACGGTTGTCATGAAACTGCCTGTGAACGGCGGACTGCGCCCCGGCAGCGGGCCGGGGCGCACGGTGATCACTGGGAGATGCGCTCCAGTGCCGCGGTGAAGCCCATCAGCGAGATCGGGAGATCGATCTGCTCGCCACCCGGTCCGAGTACCGAGAGTGTCGCCTTGCTGCCGGACTTGAGCTTGGACAGCAGCTCCGGCTTCAGCGGCAGATCGGCACGGCAGCCGGGCTGGAAGCACGCCTGCACGGGGAATCGCAACGGCTCGCCGTCGTCGACGCTGAGCTGGATGCCGGGGGGCAGGTGGATACCCAGGGGGAGCTGAAAGACCGCCACCGGCGCATCGATGTCCTGTCGCGGCGGGTACCCGATGGCCACGCGCATGACCAGCTCGTTGTTGTCGTTGCGAGTCACGCCCTGGAACATTTCGCAGCCGCCCCGCGGGCCGCTGTCACCCATGCCGCAGCGCACGCCCCAGTCCTGGAACCGTTCCACGTTCGCGTTGCGCTGGGCCTGGCCCTGCTGACCGCCGTTGCCGCCGCCACCGGGCTTCTCCGCGGGCTCGAGGAAGTCGCTGTCACCGCTGCCGCCGCCCAGGCCACCGCCGTCGTCGCCGAGCAGTCCGCTGTCGCTCTGAGCCTGCGCGGTGCCGATGAGCAGCATGAGAGTCAAGCCTATGAGTGTGCTCAGATGTCGCATATCGCCTCGGTTCGCTGATACATGAATGAAAGGATGCCGTGATGCGCCGTCAACGCGAGCTGTCGGCCCGGGGGCCGAACGCCTGTGCCTCTTCTTGGGCCGCGAATGACAGGCCCGGTTCCCCCAGGGCCTCGGCGCCGCTGCGTAGGTGCAGGTCGCGCTGGGGGAAGGGAATGGTGATGGCCTCTTCCCGGAACGCGGCGTCGACGGCGAAATGGAGATCGCTCAGAGTGTGCAGGTAGACGTCGGCGTCGTCCACGAAACAGCGTAGCTCGAAGTTGAGAGCGGAGTCCCCGAAGCCGAGGAAGAACACCCCCGGCGACGGGTAACGCAGCACCCGCGCATGGGCGCGGGCGCAGCGCAGCAGGGTGTCCTTCACCGTGTCGGTATCGCTGCCGTAGGCGACGCCGACACGTACGATGACCCGTGCGATACGGTTCTTGTGCGTCCAGTTGGTCACCGGGCTGGCGATGAAATCCGAGTTCGGCACGATGACCGAGGCGCGATCGAACGTCTCGATCTCGGTGGAGCGCACGGAGATGCGTTTGACCGTGCCTTCTACGCCGTTGACCACCACCCAGTCACCCACCTCGATGGGGCGCTCGATGAGCAGCAGCAGCCCGGCGGCGAAGTTCTGAACGACGTTCTGCAGGCCGAAACCGATGCCTACTGACAAGGCACCGGCGACCAGTGCCAGGTTCGAGAGGTCGAGCCCCAGCGAGGTGATCGCCAGCACGATGGCGATCGCCACGCCGAGGTAACTGCTGCCGGCGGCGATGGAATTGCGTGCCCCCGGGGCCAGGCGGGTGTGGGGCAGCACCCGGTGGGTGAGCCAGCGCCGGACCACGTTGGTGATCCCCAGGCCCACGCCGAGTACCAGAATGGCCGTGAGCAGACCGCCCACCGAGAGCGTGAAACCGCCGACCTCGATTCCCGAGAGCACGTGGTGGACCCACAGGCTCACGGTGGTGGCGGGCACGCCGAGAAGCAGCAGCAATCCGTAGACCATCGGCAGCGCAACGGCGATATCGAGTGCCAGGCCCACCCAGTAGAGAACCGCGGGCCGCGCCGGTGCGCCGCCGGCCGGGCGCTTGAGCACGCCGGCGAGGACTTCCCGTACCGCCAGGCGCAACAGCAGTGCGAAGCCGACTGCCACGGCGAAGCCTACCAGGCGTGACTGTACGAAAAACGCCAGGCGCGCGTATCCGGCCAGGGCCAGAAGCGGCGTAAGCCCGACGGCAATGCGCAGCGCGCCCCGCAGGACCGGCCACCAGCGCCGCGAGCGTGAGCGTTCGCGATAGGGTTCGGTGGCGGTGTCGTCACCGTCGTCGTCGGCCTGGGCTTCCTCCACTGAGCCGGCATCCTGGGAGGCGGCGATGGAGCTTTCCCAGAACCGTGGTGCAGCGGCCAGCACGATCAGCGGCGCGGTGAACAGCGCCTGCAGTGACAGGGCGACCGATTCCAGTTGTGGCGAGAGCATCCCGGTCTGCTCGGCGGTGCTAAGCAGCGTCGCCGTCACCGCCAAGGATGCCGCGATCGCCCACAGCACGCGCAGCAAACCCGGTGCGTGGGCCGGGTTCACGGGGGCGACCCGCCAGGCGACGAGTTGCGGGGAAACCGCGGCACGGCTGAGACCGAAGACCACCAGAAACGCGGCGATCGCTGCCCCGCTGCTGTAGACCATGTGCGCGAAAAGACCGCTGAGCACGCCCTCGATGGCGAGCGTCCCGACGCTGAACGCGATGATCGCCGCCGGTATGACAGCATTGGCGGCCCCGTCGGCCATGGCGGCGACGATTCGCCGCGTGTAGGACGGGTCGGGCTCGTCGGCGCTGCGGCCGAAGTGACGCATTAGCCATACCCGCACCGGCCAGCCGGCGACGACGCCCACCAGCGGCATGGCGAGGAAGTAGATCCACAGGACCCGCGCCTTGCCGTCCTCCGGGAGGCTACTCCACCAGTCCCGGGGTGCCGCGAAGACGGCCTCGCCGAGGGACAGCGCATCGGTCATCGCCTCGCGCCACACTGCCGGGCGTACCGGTGGCGGGCGCCGGCGCAGAACGGCGGCGCGGAACTCGGCCTGTTCCCAGTCGGCGATGGATTGAAGGAGCTCGTTGGCGCGGCTGATGGCGAGGTTGGCGCGGGCGACGTGAGCCTCGTTGTCGGCGACGCGGTTGCGCATTTCCTCGCGCAGGTCCGCCAAGCGGGGGGCTTCGGGAGCGGCCTCGTCCGGCGGCGGTTCACCGAGGCTGGAGAGCATCTGCCGGGCGGAATCCAGGCGGACCTGTGCCGTTCGCCGTGCCTCGGTCGCTTCGTCGATAGTGGTGCGCAGATCCTGCTTGATCTCCGCAATCGGCGCGTTGAGGAATTCGTTCTCCAGTGCCCGCGTTGCCACCTTCGCGGTGTTCTCCCACTGGCTGGCCCGTTCCTCGAAGGTGGGGCCGCGCCCCTGCGCCAACAGCAAGGCGGGCAGGAGTACGGCGATAACCACGCACGCGACGATCCGGTGCCTGCGCAAGAGTTGTCGGTGCATTCGCGTTCGCTCGGCGGCGGTGTTGGTGATCTGGGCCGCAGCGTACTACCGCGAATTGGCTATCGCCACGCCGTGGCGCGTCGGTGATGACCGTACACGGTCATTTCGCTCACTGGCGACACTAATCTGCGCTAAGGTGAGCGCCGCGAGTGAACGATATTAATCTTCTCAGAGGTATTGTCACGCGTCAGCCGGTCTGTGCGCCGATGGGGCAAGGCGCGCTCGTGCCGGCGTGGCCGGGGGTCACGTCAAGCGAGCGCAATGGCGCCACCGGGCCGCTCTGGTGCTCTGACACATGACAATACCTCTGAGAAGATTGGTAATGATAAGGAGACAGTATGGATGTCCGGGTAAGGGGTGACGGATGCCGATCGCGTCGCGGGGGGTGGCGTTGATGCCCTGGCTGCTCGCGATAGTCGGCGTGGTCGTCGCCTGGAACGCGGACGAGGGGGCCCTTCGCCTGCTCGTCGGCGCGAGTCTCGGTGGGCTGGTCGGCGTCGTGATCGATCTCCATCGGCGTGTGCGGACATTGAGCCTGTCGCTCGAGCAAGCGCGTTCGCCACAGGCCGCCGCGACAGCGCCGCCACCCGCGCCAGTCGTGTCCGACCCGGTTCACACCGGTGCGCCAGGGAGTCACGCGACGTCGTCTCCGACGCCGTCCGGGGCCGCCGAGACGCGGGTGCGGCCGGCGGGGGAGACATCCCGCGCCGCAGGTGCCGGCGATGGGGGCGTGACCGAATCGAAGCGTGGCTATCTGCGTGAACGTCTACCACGGGTTCGCGATGTGCTCATCGGCGACAACCCGCTGGTGCGCGTGGGCATCGTCGTGTTGTTCTTCGGCGTGGCCTTCGTGCTGAAGTACGCCAGCGACCAGGGCGCGCTGCCGTTGTCGCTGCGGCTGGCCGCCGTGGCGGCGGGCGGTGTCGCCATGATGGCCGTGGGCTGGTGGTTGCGTGGCCGGCGCCGGCAGTATGCCCTCGTGCTCCAGGGCGGCGGTGTGGGCGTACTCTATCTCACGCTGTTCGCGGCGGCTCGGCTCTACGCGATGCTACCGATGGCCCCGGCGTTTGCCGGCATGGTGGCGGTGTGCGCGCTCGGCATGGGCCTGGCGCTGGTGCAGCGGGGGGCCGCGCTGGCGGTATTCGCGAGCATCGGCGGTTTTCTCGCCCCGGTGCTGGCAAGCACAGGCACGGGCAGTCACGTGGGGCTGTTCGGCTACTATGCGGTGCTCAATCTGGGCATCCTCGCGGTCGCATGGTACCGCGCCTGGCGGGCGCTCAACCTCGTCGGCTTCGTGTTCACCTTCGGGATCGGTCTGGCCTGGGGCGCCGGGTATTACCAACCGCATTTCTTCGCGACCACCGAACCATTCCTGGCCGGGTTCTTTCTTCTCTACCTGGCGGTGGCCGTGTTGTTCGCACTGCGACAGCCGCCCCGGTTGCGCGGACTGGTGGACGGCACCCTGGTTTTCGGGTTGCCGGTGGCCGTGTTCGGACTCCAGACCGGCCTCGTGTACCGCTTCGAGTACGGTCTGGCCGTGAGCGCCGTGGTTCTGGCGGGGGTGTACGCGCTGGCGGCGACCGGGTTATGGCGCCGGCACGGTCTGGGGGTGCTTGCGGGTGCGTTCGCGGTGATCGCCGTGGCCTTCGCCACCATCGCGGTGCCGCTTGCCGTGGACGGTCACTGGACCGGCGGTGCCTGGGCTCTGGAGGCGGCGGGCCTGATCTGGGTCGGGTTGCGGCAGGGCCAGGCGGGCAGCCGGTGGTCGGGGCTGGCGCTGCTCGGCTTGGCGGCGGTCATGCTGATCGCCGAGGGAGCGCCGGGGTGGAATGCGCCGGCGTTCGTGAATGCGGCTGCGTTCGGCGGCATCCTGCTCGCCATCGGTGCGGTACTTTCCGCGTGGTGGCTGCACCGGTGGCGTGATGCCCTGGCGTTGCACGAGACCGTGTTCGGGTATGTAGTGCTGGGCGGTGGCACGCTGGCGTGGTCTGTTGTGGGGCTGCTCGAACTGGCGCGGTTGCTGGATGGTACCGACGCGGTGGCGGCAGTGGCGGTTTGGCTGGCGGTTTCCGGGGTGGCGGGTGGAGCGGCGGCGTTGCGCCTGCGGTGGCCGTCGGGGGCGACCGCGGCGGCGGGCTTCTGGCCGCTCATGGCCCTCGGCGGCGCGGCCACCGCCGCGTTCGAGGGGCACGTGCTGGTGGCCTGGGCGATTCTCCCCTGGGCAATGTTGTTCATCGCAGGCGCGGCATTGCTGCCCCGGCTGGCGTCCCTGTGGCCGGAGCCGGCGGTGTACGGGGCTCACATCGTGCAGGCGTGGATGGCGCTGGGGGTCTCGGTCATCGAGAGCCACTGGCTGGCAAGGCAGTGGTGGCATTTGTCTGAGCCCTGGATCGCAGCCGCCGCCGTCCTCCCGCTGGTCGGAGCGGGCGCCGGAATCCTGATCTGGTGGCGGTCGGCGCCTGCCTCGGTGCTCGCCGGCTTGTATCGGGATGCAGTGGCGGTGCCCGCGGCGATGCTGGCCGCTGCCTGGGCCGTGGCGGCCGTTCGCTTCGATGGCGCCTGGGCGATGGGGTACTGGCCGTTGCTGAACCCCCTGGCGGTGGCGCAGGTCAGCGCGTTCGCCGTGGCGTTCTGGGCACTGGCTAGCCTGCGGCCGCGGGGAACGCACTGGCCGGTACCGTCGCGGGCCGGGGTGTGGGCCGGTGGCGGTGGCGCATTGCTGCTGCTGGTGACCGTGGAGCTGGCACGTGCCGTACATCACTGGGCTGCGGTCGCTTATACCCCGGCGGGCCTTTTCGGATCGGCGGTGTTCCAGGCGGGGGTATCCGTACTCTGGAGTGTGGCGGCGCTGGTGGCGATGGTCGGCGGCACCCGCTCGGGCCAACGACGCCCGTGGCTTGCCGGTGCCGCGTTGCTGGCGGTGGTGCTGGTGAAGCTGTTCGCGGTGGACCTGGCCGGAATCGCCACCCTGGCGCGAATCGTATCGTTCCTGGGTGTTGGTGCGCTCACGCTGGTCACGGGATACCTTTGCCCGTTGCCGCCCAGAGTGCTGAAGGGATCGGAACCGCCGGCACACGAATAGCCGTAGGTGGTCGATGGTGTGCCCGGCCTGTCATTCGGATGGAGGACTCATGGAAGAGGGTAACGCTCTGGCGCGTGGGGAACGGCTGGCGATCGTCGCGCTCGCGGTTGCGAGCAGTCTGTTGCTGCTCGTTCTGCAGCGTGGCGTCGACGCCGAGGCAGCATGGATCGCGCATCCCGGCGTACGCATTGCCGCATTCGCCATGGCGGCCGGCGCACCGCTTGCCGCTGCCCTGAGTGTCGGGCTGGCCGTCGCGCGGGTGACCGTGATCGGGGTCGGCTATGCGCTGGCGTATGCCGGCACCGGCTACGCCTTTGGAATCGGGGCGCTCTCGGGCGGCGGTGGCGACTTCGCGGCGATATGCGAGTACACCCTGCTCGCGTGGTTGGGCGGTTTCGTGGCGCTGCCGCTGGTCCAGGGGTTCCACCGCGGCTGGCACTATCCGCGCCTTTACCGGCTCGCTTGGCGCAACGCGTTGCTGCTGGCGCTC
>CAZHBN010000047.1:0-11007 GCA_964530405.1 uncultured Ectothiorhodospiraceae bacterium | reverse complement strand
AGGCGTGGATGTCGCTGGCGCTCGGTGTGACTGCCTACGGCGCGGCTCGACTTCTCACTCACGCTCGGGGAGGCTTGGTGATCATCGCGCTCGGCAACTTGATGCTCTACATGGTGCGGCCCCATATCGCCGCGCTTTACCGGCTCGCCTGGCGCAACGCGTTGCTGCTGGCGCTCACATTCGTGTTCACCGGACTTTTCTGGATCGTGCTGGCGCTCTGGGCGGGGCTGTTCGCATTGATTGGCTTCGACTTCTTCGCGGAGCTGTTCGCAGAGGATGTCTTTCATTACCCGGTGACCGGCCTCGTCGTCGGTCTCGGGTTGAACCTGCTCAATGGCCTGGATCGTGTGGTCAGCGCCGCGCGGTGGACCGTGCGCACCCTGCTCTGGGCGCTGTTGCCGCTGCTCGCCGCCGTCGGGCTGCTATTCGCGGCCGGGCTGGTGCTTGCGGGCGTCACCCCGCTGTGGGAGACCGCTTCGGCGGCATCGCTGCTGGCCTGGCTGGTGCTGCTCCACGTGGTATTCACCGCGACCACCTTCGGGGACGGCGAGGGTGGGCGGCCGTATCCGCGTGCGCTTGACTGGCCTTTGCGCGCGGCCCTGGTAATACTGCCCGTTTTCGCCGGCCTTGCGGTCTATGCTCTCTGGCTGCGGGTGGCACAGCACGGCTGGACTCATGAGCGCGTCTACGCTGCGGTGGTCTTGGCGGTGCTCGCCCTCTATGCCGTGGGTTACGCTGTGGCAGCGGTGCTTCCCGCGCGGGGACGCTGGCTGGGATACTCGATACCGGTCAACATTGCCATGGCGTGGGTGACGGTCGCCGCGGTGGCCGCGCTCTCCACTCCGGTACTCGACGCCCGGGCCATCGCCGTCGCCGACCAGCTTGCCCGCCTGCACAGCGGTGACGTATCCGCGCAGGATTTCGACTACCGTTACCTGGCGCGACACGGTGGCCGCCACGGGCGCGAGGCGCTGGCAACGCTCGAGCGTCTGGAGGACCATCCCCGGGCTGCCTCCATCCGGGAACGCGCGCAGGCGGCGCTCGCCTGCGACCCCACCTGTCCGGAGGCCGTGAAGCCGAGGCTCGCGGAGCATGTGCCGGTGCGCCCGGAGTCCGCCGCACCGTTGCCGGAGGCGGTGTGGCAGGCGTTCGAGGCCCGCGCGGACGAGCGTGCGGTTGCGCAGTGCCGTTCCGCGCAGGGCCGCGAATGTCGGCTGTTGGTGGCGGACTTCGACGGCGACGGCGGCAATGACTATGCGCTGCTACCGCTTCGGACGTGGCTGACAGCGCCGGTGCTGGCGCGGTCCGGCGATGGTTGGCGTCTCATCGGTCGGCTACGCTGGCCACGCTGTACGGGATGCGATGTCGACGACATGCGCTCGCGTCTCGACCGCGGCGAGTGGTCGATGGTGAAGCCGGATCTCGCGGTGCCCCGCATCGGGGGGAAAACGCTTGCTGTGGAGCCGGTGCGGGGCGACGCGGCGGACTGAGGCGCCGGTCCTGCGTGGCGCGCTCGGCGATGCTCGGGTATGCGCCACCGCCGTGGTGGGGCAGTGCTCACCGCGGCGGTGGGTATGGGGGGGACCGCTTCAGATCTCTTCGTCGGCGTCGCCGAACGTCTCCCGCAGGCGCCGATAGCTGTCGATGAAGCCGTCCTTGACGTGTCCCCAGGCCGTTGCGGAGCCTTCCTTGAGGCGGTCGTAGGCATCGGCCAGCGCCGCTCGCTCGTCCTCGAGCGATTTCAGCAGTTCCCGGGAGCGTTCACGGGTGGTTTCGCTCATATCGTCCCAGTTCTCGTCGAGGCGCTTGCGCAGCCGCTCTATTCGCTCATCCAGCGACGCCATGAGCGATTTCGCCTCGCTGATGGCCTGGTCGCGTTTGTCGGCGGAATAGCGCTGGATCGCTTCGAGGGTGCTTTCATCGTTGTCCCGGGCGCGTGTCTCACCGCCTTGCGGCGATGTCGCATCACCCTGGCTCGCCAGCGCCGGCATGGCCAGCGCCGCGCTCACTATCGCGGCGATGAGTGCGCGGATGAGACGGCTTTGCATAGGACCTCCCGTTTGCTTGCGGCGCGTCGGACGCCAAGTCTGGTGCCCGGCATCCGTCCGCGCTCCCTGTCTACCGTGAGGGCGTGTGCTGCGTAATCAAGCCTTGAGGGCTGTCGTGCAGTGGTGACGCTGGTGCGAGGCGCCGGACGCTGGCGGTTTGAGTGCGGGTTCGCGCAGTGACGATGGTTGCACGGAGCGCGAGTGTTTCTCCGTGGCGACGTGGATGTCCGGGCGAGGGCGGAGGACGCGTTCCGTTTTTTTGTATTTTTCGTTTTTGTACAGATAGTTATGTTTTTTTGGCATGAACCGTGTATCTCTTATGGCGCGGCTCGCAGGAGCCGATTGAAGCCAACATGAAGACCGTACCCAAGGAGGTCTGTGATGAAGGCAAAGTGGACTGTTGCTCTGATCACCGCGCTGATGACCGGGGCGGCTTTCGCCGCCGGTAGTGGCAAGGCTGGGATGGAGACGCTCGACGCCAACGGAGACGGCCAGATCAGCCAGGAGGAGGCGCAGGCTCATCCCGAGCTTGCCAAGCAGTTCGACTCCCTGGATCAGGACGGTAGCGGCAGCCTCGAGCGTGCCGAGTTCGCCCGCTTCGAAACCGAAGCGACCACCGAGGGTGGCATGGAAGGCGAAACCGAGTCGGGCAGCTACTAGGACCAGTACCGTTCCCTCTCTCTCCCTCTCGACCCGTGCCCGAGTGGCGGGGCGCCTTGGCGCCCCGCATTTTTTTGCCTGGCTCCCGGGCTACTGCAGACATGGAAGGTACGCGACGGTCAGAGGTGCTAGAAGGGCTCCTCGATGCGAATTTGGCGAAAACCGATGCGCCGGGCGAGCTCCGAGGCATGGTCGAGCTCGTGGTAGACGCGGGGCTCGCCGCGTGTGTCCGTGATCGGCTCGAGACCGGCGCCGCGTCGGCGCACCATGATGACCCAGCCATTGCGCTCGTCATCGGAGGCGACTACCGCCTCGCTGAGCTCGCCGGCACGAAACGCATCCTGAGCGGCATCGAATTCCATGTTGATCACCGTAACGACCCTTTCCTTCCCTGCTCGCATTATAGTGTTCCGTGTCGGTGGCAGCCGCTGGAGGCCGGTTCATCGCAGCGTTGAGTGCCGCACGCCTCACTCATGCCCGAAGTCGTAGTATGCTCGGTGGCAGGAGCGAATGCGCAAGGCACGGGGAGGCCGCCATGACTGATCGGGAGGCAAAACGGACGGTACGTTACGCTCGGGCGACGCGTTGGGGGGTTCGTGCCCTGGACGTGGTCAGGACGCTGCAATCGCCAGCGACGCGGGACGTCATCCGCACCGTGCGACAGATACGCGAGTCCCGCAACGCGGCGGCCTGAGGCCGTCACATGCCCTGGAACGTACTCCTTCTGCCGTTACTCGGCGGCTATTTCTTCGCCGTCCAGCATCCCGTCATTGCCTATCGAACCGAGCGCCTCTCGCGGGAGCGCCTGCTGCTGGAGTCCGCCCTCTACGGGCTGGCGTTGGTGGTTATCGCCTATGCGGTGACCCGGGCGGGCATCGCCGTGACCCCCTCGCTGGCGGCCACCTGGAAGTCGGCCGCGCCGTGGCCGTATTCCGGCACGACGGTGGGGGCGTTGTTGCTGGGCGTCGGCGGTGGTGCCGTGGTGCGCCGGGCCCTGCCGGCCGAGCGCATCGAAGCCGGCGTCGAAAAGTGGCTGAACCGCACGGGCAACGAGCTGGAACGCCTGCTCTATCGCTCGGCGACGGGGGCAGTACCGATCATGGTCACTCTGCGTAACGGCAAAGTTTATGTCGGGGACGTGATCTGGGTGCCGACCCATGTTCGCGAGGCGGGCGCGTACTTCGTTCTGGTGCCGCTGATGAGCGGCTATCGCCGCAATCCCGAGCTCACCGTGGAGTTCACGACCTTCTACGACGAGGCGGTGGAGGCGTTGCTGGAGGAGGCCGCGGATGAGCGCGAGCGCGTCCATATGGAAGCGCGAATCGCCGAGCTGGGGCACGTGATTCCCGCTGACGAGGTGGTGACGGCCTCGGTATTCGATCCTTCGTTGTACGGCGGGTTCCACGGAGGCCGGCTATGACACCCTGGGCGCGTCTCCTGCTCTGGGGCGCGCTACTGATCGTTCTCGCCGGGGCACGCTGCCAGTTCTCGTTCTCTACCGACGACGACCGGGATGCCCGCGCGACAGGTGTCTGGACGGGTGAGGTTTCCGGTGCGGACGCCCGGCGCGAGGTAGTCTGGCTGGCGCATGGCGGCGACTTTTTCGCTGCCGACGAAACCGGTGCGCGCCTTTTCAGCGGTGATTATGACGTCTTCGGCGCGCGTGTGGCCGGCCACCTGGTGACCTTCGACGAGGCCGGGGGAAGGCGCACGCGGCGAGGGTTCTCGGGGACGCTCCGCTCGGAGCGAACCTGGCGTGCCGATCTGGATGGCCCGGGCGGCATCGATCTGCGCTATTCCGATACGTCGTTCCGGGCAACGAGCCTGGCGCGTATCGACGGACAGTGGCGCGAAGAGCATCCGGAGCAGGGCACGTTGCTCGTGACCGTGGACCCGGATGGACGCACCTTCGGCAGTGACATGCAGGGATGCACGTTCTCCGGCAATCTCGAGGTGCCGGAGCGACGACGCAATGTCTATATCGCCCGTTTCGGGATCGATGGGTGTGTGCTGCGTGGTGATGATTACCGCGGCCTGGCCACGCGATTGCTGCGTGATGGCAGCGACCGCCTTTTGCTGCTTCTCTCCGACGGCGAGCGCATGTTGCGCTTTCGACTCCATCGGCCCTGATCGTCATTTTCCTGTCGGTACGCTTGCGGGGGCGGGACGACGGTGGCACTGTTTGTATTCAATATAAAGAGTGAATCCGGGCACACGGACTGTCACCAGAGCTGTCTTCGTCCATCCAGGGACGGCGAAAAACATCGCGATTGCTGCAGCGGCGCCATGGTGGTGCGCGGGCAACGTCGAAAGTGGGGGCCCATGCTGTACCAGACCTATCAAGCCCATGCCGACTTCATGTGGCTGCCGCGCGCTTTCGCCCGGCTGTCCGCGCCCGCTTTGCACCTGGCCAATGCGGGCCCGGTTTCCGTCCCCGGGATGCGGGGGATCGCTGCGGCCAATGAGCTGTTCGCGCTCACCGAGCTCAGTCATCGTCGTCCGGCCTTCGGCATCGAGACCGTCACCGTGGACGGTCGCCCCACGGAGGTCGTCGAGGAGGTGGTATGCCGGCAGGCGTTCGGCAATTTGCTGCACTTTCGCAAGCCGGATGTTGCGCAGCAACCGCGCGTGCTGTTGGTCGCGCCGATGTCCGGGCACTTCGCCACCCTGCTGCGCGAGACCGTACGCACGATGCTGCCGGAGCACGATGTCTACATCACCGACTGGCACAATGCCCGGGATGTCTCGCTCGACGAGGGGCGGTTCGGTTTCGACGAGTACGTGGACTATCTCATGGCCTTTCTCGGGGCGATGGGAGAGGGCGTGCACGTCGTCTCGATATGCCAGCCGTGCGTGCCTGCGCTGGCGGCCACCGCCTTGCTCGCGGAGGACGGTGCGGCGACCACTCCGCGCAGCCTTACCCTGATGGCCGGCCCCGTGGATTGCCGCGCCAACCCCACTGCCGTCAACGAGCTTGCCACCACGCGACCCATCGAGTGGTTCGAGCGCCACATGATCGCAAGCGTGCCGTGGCGCTACCGGGGCGCGCGGCGTCGTGTCTACCCGGGGTTTCTGCAGATCGGCGCGTTCGTGAACATGAATTTGGACCGGCACGTGAACGCGTTCCGGGCACTGTTCGACGACCTCGTCGCCGGCGAGGCGGAAGGCGCGGAGGCCAAGCGCGATTTCTACGAGGAGTACTTCGCCGTGGCGGATCTGCCGGCGGAGTTCTATCTCGAGACCGTGCAACGCGTCTTCCAGGACTATGCACTGCCGCGTGGCACGCTGTATTGGCACGGCCGGCGGGTCAAGCCGGAAGCCATCCGGGAAACGGCGCTGCTGACCGTCGAGGGCGAGCGCGACGACATCTGCGCTCCCGGCCAGACGGAGGCCGCACAGGCGCTGTGCCCGAACGTGCCCGCGGCGTTGCGGCGCCACCACGTGCAAAGCGGAGTCGGGCATTTCGGTATCTTCAACGGCCGGCGCTGGGGTGGAATGGTCTATCCGCTGGTTCGCGACATGGTCGCCCGCACCAACTGACGTTGGCGCTTGCAACCGAGGTCACCGGTCCCCACATCTATCAGTGCGCGGGGGACGCACGGCACGTCCCCGGACTGCGCGTCGAAGCCGGTAATCGTTGCTGACGACGGTCCCGGTAAGACCGTCGACCCCGAAGAGCCCGGTTCCCCCCTTGACCGGGCTCTTCGTCTTTTGGAATGGCCATTACCGGCGCTTTCCGTCGCAAGCGCGTCCACCGGACGCAGCCACTGCACCTGATTCTTCCCGGTACAAGGAGCTCATTGCATGCGTGCCATCGCCGTCGTCGAGGACCAGTTGCTGTGGCGTGATCAGCCCGATCCCCCGGACCCCGGCCCGACGGAGGTTCGAATCGAGGTCGCATGGGCGGGCATGAATCGCGCCGATCTGGTGCAGCGGGCAGGCAAGTATCCGCCGCCGCCGGGCGCCCCCGAGATTCTGGGCCTGGAGGTGAGTGGCCATGTGGCCGCCAAGGGCGCCGAGGTGACGGACGTGGCCGTGGGCGATCCGGTGTGTGCGCTGCTCGCCGGCGGTGGCTATGCGGAGCAGGTGGTGGTGCCCGCGGCGCAGGTACTGCCGGTGCCACAGGGATTCGCCCTCCGTGAGGCCGCGGCGCTTCCGGAGGTGTTCGCCACTGCCTGGCTCAACCTGTTCATGGTCGGTGGCCTGCAGCCCGGGGAACGGGTATTGCTGCATGCCGGTGCCAGCGGCGTGGGCACGACGGCCATCCAGATGTGTCGCGTGTTCGGGCATCCGTGCTTCGTCACCGTCGGCAGTGCGGAGAAGATCGACGCCTGCCGCGCGCTGGGTGCCGATGTTGGCTGGAATCGCCATGACGGCAGCTTCGTGGACGCGGTGAAGGCCTGGGGGGGCGCTGATCTGATCCTCGACCCGGTGGGCGGCGATTACGTGCCGCAGGACCTCGACGTTCTCAATACCGATGGCCGGCTCGTGCTCATCGGTCTGATGGGGGGGCGCAGTGCGGAGGTGGATCTGGCACGGCTGCTCATGAAGCGTCAGCGGCTGATCGGTTCGACCCTTCGCAGCCAGCCACCGGCGGCGAAGGGGCGCATTCTCGAGGCGCTGCGGCAGCACGTCTGGCCACGCCTTGCCAGCGGCGATATCGTTCCGCAGATTGATGCCGAGTGGCCCGTCGAGGAGGCCGCAGCGGCCATGGAGTATCTTGCGGGGAATGCCTCCGTGGGCAAGGTCGTGCTCAAGGTCGCCGGTGGCTGAGTAGTATCGCGATCGGATCGCCGAGCGTTGCGGCCTCGCTTACGTCGGTTACACGGTGGCGAAGGAGGCCGGCGAGCGTCTGGGCATTCGCGCGGACGATCCGCGCCTTTGGTCGGGGACCCGTCATGTCCGGCATCTGCTCGAACACTTCGGGCTGCGCGCTGCGCCCGGCGAGGAGCCTTTCCGCGGTTGGTCGGGGCTGCTGTCTCCGGCGTTGCTCGCGATCAAATGGCGGCGTGTGAATGGTATCCCGTTCTGGCACTGGGTAGTATTCGTGCGGGGGCCACCCGCAGGGCGCCACTGCGCGGCGCCTCGGCGGCGTTGCGCTCGCTTGACGTGAGCCTCGCCACGCCGGCGCTCACGCGCCTTGCCGAGACACCGCGCAGTGGCCCTGAGACATGGCAATACTGTCGCAAAGGTTAGTAACGTACGCACGGATGTCGGGCGCATGAGGCCGCGATGGTTCATTGGCGTCGACTCCGGTGCGTCGGCATGATGCGCGCGCACCGCATCTTCGTTTCAGGGAGCCGGACATGAAGGGAAGCTGCCTCTGCGGAGCAGTCACCTACGAGGTCGACGAGCTGTCGACCGGGGTTGCGCACTGCCACTGTCACACCTGCCGCAAGGCCCATGCCGCGCCATACGCGGCCGCGGCGGGTGCCGATCGCGCCGCGTTCCGCTGGTTGAGCGGACGTGACTGGCTCACCGCGTTCGAGTCTTCCCCCGGCAAGCGCCGTTGGTTCTGCTCGGGGTGCGGGGCCCACCTGATCGCCGAGCGCGAGGGGCAGGCTCACGTCATCGTCCGAGTGGCGACCCTGGACGAGGATCCGGGCGTGCGTCCGCAAGCGCATATCTGGTGTGCCCATGAGCGCCCCTGGCTCGCCGCCGACGCGGATGTGCCGAGCTACCCCGAGTGGCCGCCCGGGCGCTGAGAAGCGGTAGCGCCCCGGTGGCCGGTTCCATGACAAACCAGACGCTGGCGCTGCGCTGCGCCAGGCCCGCGGATCTATCGACAGTTGCTTCGTGGATATCGGGACCCGAGTCTTGCCGTCTGTGGGCGGGCCCGGGGCTGCGGTATCCGTTGGTCCCGGAGGCCCTCTGGGCCGACCTCGGCGCGAGCGATGACAATGCCTTCACGCTGGTCGACGGCGGCGCTGTGGTCGGTTTCGGCCAGGCCTTCCCGCGGGGTGAAGGGGTAGTGCACCTGGCACGAATCATCGTCGCGCCTCGATGGCGGGGCTGCGGCACGGGGCATGTCCTCTGCCGCAGGCTGATGGCGCTTGCGCACACGCGGCACGCCGCGATCGCCTTCACCCTCAACGTGTACGCCGGCAATACGGCAGCGGTGGCCCTCTATCGCGCCCTGGGGTTCGTGCCGCTGGAGCGTCCCGGTTCCGAGGGGCTTGTGACCATGGCGCGGGCGGCGCTGCCCCGGAGTCGTTGACGGCGCCCGTGCCCGCAATCCGCCTCACCCACCGAGCAGCGGGGCGATGACGAGGCTGACGATGGCCATGACGTTGATGAGTATGTTCATCGATGGCCCGGAGGTATCCTTGAACGGGTCGCCCACGGTGTCGCCTACCACCGTGGCCTTGTGGACTTCGGAGCCCTTGCCGCCATAGTGGCCTTTCTCCACGTGTTTCTTGGCGTTGTCCCAGGCACCGCCAGCGTTGGCCATGGTCAGCGCCAGCAGTACGCAGCCGAGCAGGGCGCCCCCGAGCATGCCACCGAGGGATTCCGGTCCGAGGCCGAAACCGACCACCACAGGGGCGGCGATGGCGAGCACGCCGGGGAGCACCATCTTCTTCAAAGCCGCGGTGGTGGCGATATCCACGCAACGAGCGGTGTCCGGGTCCGCCTTGCCCTCCATGAGTCCCTCGATCTCGCGGAACTGGCGCCGTATTTCGTGAATCATGGCAAAGGCGGCGTCACCCACCGCCGTCATCGTCAGGGCCGCCACCATGAACGGGAAAATACCGCCAAGGAATATCCCGACCAGTACCCCCGGGTCGCCCAGATACAGGGTGAAACCATCGACGTGGTGGCGAACCGTCTCGACATAGGCGGTAATGATGGCCAGGGCCGCGAGGGCGGCCGCGCTGATGGCGAAGCCCTTGCCGATGGCCGCGGTGGTGTTGCCCAGTTCGTCCAGGGAATCGGTGATATTGCGGGTATCGTCGCCGAGCTCCGCCATCTCGGCGATGCCGCCGGCGTTGTCCGCCACCGGCCCGTAGGCATCGATGGCCATGGTGATGCCCACCGTGGCGAGCATGCCTACGGCGGCGATACCCACGCCGTAAAGCCCTACCAAGCTGCTGGCGATGAAAATGATCGCGCAGATGGTGATCAGCGGCACGGCCACCGATTCCATGCCCACGGCCAGCCCCTTGATCATGACCGTGGCCGGCCCGGTCTCGCCGGCGCGGGCGATGGCGCGGATGGGCGGTCCGCCGGTGTAGTACTCGGTGACCAGGCCGACGATGATGCCGCCGATGGCGCCGACCAGCACCGCCCACCATACGTTGGCGCTGAGTCCCACGCTCAGGATCACTACCAGGGCGAGTACCACGAACAGCACCGCCGCGCCGATGGTGCCGGTGCGCAGCGCCCGCTCGGGCGCCTGGTGGGAGAACTGCCGCACGGCGAGAATGCCCGCAAGGGAGCACACGAGGCCGGTGGAGGCGAGGGCGAGGGGCAGGAACATGAGGTCGGCGCGCTCGCCGAGTGCGGCGATCACGGCATCGGGGAGCGTTGCCGCCATGGCGATGGTGGCGATCATCGCCCCGCAGTAGGACTCGAAGATGTCGGAGCCCATGCCGGCGACGTCGCCCACGTTGTCGCCCACGTTGTCGGCGATGACGCCCGGGTTACGGGGATCGTCCTCGGGGATGCCGGCTTCCACCTTGCCGACGAGGTCAGCGCCCACGTCCGCGCTCTTGGTGAAGATGCCGCCGCCGACGCGGGAGAACAGCGCCACCGTAGAGGCGCCCATGCCAAAGCCGTGGATGTGGTGGGCGGTTTGCGGATCGCCGCCATAGAACAGATAGAGCAGGCCGAGGCCCAGCAGGCCGAAGGAGGCGACGGCGAGCCCCATGATCGAGCCGCCGAAGAACGAAATGGTCAGCGCCGAGGCCGCGCCCTCGGTGTGGGCGGCGGTGGTCGTGCGGTAGTTGGCGCGGGTGGCGGTGTACATGCCGATGAAGCCGGCGCCGGCCGAGGCGAGCGCGCCCACCAGGTAGGCCGTGGCCGTCTGCCACCCCAGCGCGTACCACAACAGCACAATCAACACCGCGGCGACGATGGCGAGTATGGAATACTCGCGGCGCATGAACACCATCGCGCCAAGGTGGATCTTCTCGCCGATGTCGACGACGCGGGCCTCGCCCCCGGGGAAGCGCAGGATGGACCGGTAGATGACCACGGCGGCTATCAGCCCGAGTATCCCGAACACGGGTGGCACGAACTCACCGATCATTCGCCTTCTTCTCCTTATCCCCCAGGGGGAATGCCGGGTGGCTGCGGCGAA
>CAZHBN010000046.1:0-18724 GCA_964530405.1 uncultured Ectothiorhodospiraceae bacterium | reverse complement strand
GCAGACCACAGCGGCGCACACGGCCACCCGCAGGGCGCCACAGCGCGGCGCCTCGGCGGCGTTGCGCTCGCTTGACGTGAGCCTCGCCACGCCGGCGCTCCCGCGCCTTGCCGAGACACCGCGCAGTGGCGCTGAGACCTGGCAATACTTTCGAAAAGGTTAGTAACCTTCGCAAAGGTTGGTAACGGGTGGCCGCGGGGTGACTCGCGCGCGCAGCGGAGGAGGCACGATCCATGGGCGACCAGGCGCACGACGACCGCTACTGGCGTGAAAGGCTTACCGGCGAGCAATACCGGGTGACTCGGCAGAAGGGTACCGAGCCACCGTTCACGGGAGCCTACAATGAATTGAAGGACGACGGCGTTTTCCGTTGCATCTGTTGCGGCGAGGCGTTGTTCGACAGCCGCCAGAAATACGATTCCGGCAGCGGCTGGCCGAGCTTCTGGGCGCCGTTGAGCGAGGAGGCCGTCGCCACGGAGGAGGATCGCAGTCACGGCATGATCCGCACCGAGGTGCACTGCCCTCACTGCAATGCTCATCTCGGCCATGTCTTCCCGGACGGCCCGCGCCCTACGGGGCTTCGCTATTGCATCAATTCAGTGGCGCTGGACTTCGAGCCGCGCAGTTAGGGTTGGTGCTTGTGCCCTTGCGTAAGGGGCGATTATATTGCTAGGTCCGCCTGCCGATGTGTGGGCGGATCCCACCCACCGACGATGAAAAGAGTCAGCCATGACGGAACAAGCACCCCGCGTCACGCACAAGAGTACCAAGCACCCTCTCGCCGGCCAGCAGATGAGCGGCGCGGAGATGGTCGTACAGGTACTGGCGGATGAGGGGGTAGATACCGTCTTCGGCTACAGCGGCGGTGCCATTCTGCCCACCTACGACGCGGTGTTCCGCTACAACGAGCGCCATCGCGATGACAGTGACGTCGATCCCCTGCAGCTGGTGGTCCCCGCCAACGAGCAGGGCGCCGGCTTCATGGCCGCCGGTTATGCCCGTAGCTCCGGCAAGGTCGGCGTTTTCCTGGTGACTTCCGGCCCGGGGGCCACCAACACGGTCACGCCGATCCGTGACTGCATGGCGGATTCCGTGCCGGTGGTCGCGATTACCGGCCAGGTGGCCCGGGGCGCCATGGGGACGGACGCTTTCCAGGAAGCGCCCATCGTCAACATCATGGGCAATTGCGCCAAACACGTCTTTCTGATCACCAAGCCGGAGGAGGTGGAAGCGACCCTGCGCACCGCCTTCGAGGTGGCGCGTTCCGGCCGGCCGGGCCCGGTGGTCGTGGATTTGCCGAAGGACGTTCAGAACTGGGTGGGCGAGTACCAGGGCGAGGGCCTGCTCGATATCCGCGGCTATCGTCAGCGCATGGAGTCGCTACGTCAGACCAAGCTCTCCGAGCGCAAGTGCCGCCAGTTCTTCGACATGCTCGAGCATGCCTCGCGCCCGCTGCTCTATGTCGGCGGCGGCGTGGTCAGCGGTGATGCAGGCGACGAGCTCACCGCCTTTGCCAAGACGTTCAACATCCCGGTGGTGACCACGGTCATGGGGCTCGGCGCCATCGATACCACCGACGAGTTGTGCCTGCACATGCTCGGCATGCACGGCACTGCCTACGCGAACTACGCCGTGGAGGACTGCGATTTCATCATCGCGGTCGGCGCGCGCTTCGACGATCGCGTCGCTGCCAAGGCAGAGCTGTTCGCGCCCATGGCCGAACACGTCGCGCACATCGACATCGATGCCGCAGAGATCGGCAAGGTGAAGATGGTGGACTGGGCCCACGTCGGCGAGGCCGGCCGGTCGCTGCGACAGCTCCTCGACTTCGGGCGCAACCAGGGCTTTCGCCGTGATTTCACGCCCTGGCTGGAGCATGTGCGCAACCTTCGCCGCAAGCATCCCATGGATTTCGACCGGCAGAACCCGCTGATCCAGCCGCAGCACGTGCTGGAGGTGCTCAACCGTCTCACCGAGGGCGATGCCATCGTGAGTACCGGCGTGGGGCAGCATCAGATGTTCGCTGCGCAGTACCTGGACTTCCGCCGGCCGCGTCAGTGGTTGACTTCCGGTTCCATGGGCACGATGGGCTTTGGCCTGCCGGCGGCGATCGGTGCCCAGTTCGCCAACCCGGATACACTGGTGGTGGACGTGGACGGCGACGGAAGCATCCGCATGAATCTGGGCGAGATGGAGACCGTCACGACCTATGATTTGCCGGTGAAGATTCTGCTGCTCAACAACAACTGTGACGGCATGGTCCGGCAGTGGCAGCGCCTGTACTTCGAGGACCGCTTCTCGGCGAGTGACAAGTCGCTGCACCGCAAGGATTTCATCAAGGCCGCCGAGTCCGACGGATTCGAGTTCGCCCGTCGCGTGGCCGACAAGACCGAGCTCGAAGAAGCCCTGGAGGCCTTTATCCGCTTCGATGGCCCGGCCTTCCTGGAAGTGATGGTCGATCCCGATGCCGGCGTCTACCCCATGGTGGGACCGGGCATGAGCTATCGTGACATGGTTACCGGGGAACACATTCCCGGGCGTGAAAGCGGTGAACGCCGCGACGGGCCCGAGCCGTTCGAGCCCTCGGAGATGTTCTAGCCGTCACGGACCGCCCCGGGTTCGGTCCGGGGCGGTCGATCCCTGCCTACCGCGCCGAGGCGCCGCCGCACACTGGCGCTTTGCCACGATCGTGCACACGGCCACCGGGAACCCGGCAAACGTGTCGCAAGGGTCAGTGACGTCTCGCGCACAGCACGCGTAGCCCGCCACCCCCCGTCTGCAAACCGTCCTTGCGCCTGGGGAAGAAGCGCTCGTTCAGCGCCGCCGGGCCGAGGTTCTCCAGCGTCGTGAAGCCCATGTGTGCTAGATGGTGCTGGAGCTCGTCGGGTTCGAACGACGACCGCCAGGGCTCGCCCATGGCAGCGAACAGCTCGGCGACGTGCTCTTCCATCATGCGTTCGAGAGGGTCGAGCATGGATGGGGGCAGCCGGTAGTCGAACACCACGCGGCTGCCGGCCGGGGAGTGCGACAGCGTCGCGAGCACACCGAGCACGTCAGTGTCGGTCAGGTACGGGGTGACTCCGAGCCACGCAAAACACGTCGGTTCGTCCCAGCGCAACCCCGCCGTCTGCAGCCGCCGCATCAGTGAGTCTCCCGCCTCCAGATCCACGCCGACGAAAGCGACCGAGTCGGGCACTTCGATGCCTGCCTCGGCCAGCCGTGCGCGCTTCCAGTGCTGCATCGAGGGTCGGTCGACCTCGTACATTTGCAGACCCAGAGTGTTGCAAGGGTTCCGGTAAGGGAAGGTGTCCAGCCCGGCACCCAGCATGACGAGCTGCCTGACGCCCTCGTCGATGGCCTCCCGTAGCTCGTCTTCGGCGAGCCGGCTGCGGGCGACGATGGCGGCACGCATGATACGGGCGGCCGGATCATTGAGCTGAAACGGGTCGTCGCGGACCGCGTGTTCGCGCTCGTGTCCGAGTATCGGCAGTGCAAGGGGGTCCTCGAAGACGATGGGGTCATCGAGAAGCTGGTGCACTGCCCGGGCGGTGGCCGTGCGAATGGCTGATGGACTGACGGCGCCGTTGTCCACGGCACGACAGTCATGATTGCGTTGCATGCTGAACCCTCCGTATTGGAGGCGGCACGGTAAACCCTGCCGTCTACGAGAGGGTCAAGGCCGTGAGCGCGCCGGTATCGCGCGCGACGTGGCCTGCACGTGCCCCGACGCGGAACGCATGGTGGTCTCTCCGGGGTGAGGAGGGACATGGCCAATACGGAAACGAAACGTGCGCAGCGGGAGAACGACGCCTGCCACCACGGGCCGGACGGTGTATTCCCGATACCGTGGGGGCGGGCATCCCGGCGGGACACGGTCACTTAGCGGGCCTGTTGCAGGGCCGCTTTGAGCTCCTCGATCTCCTTGTCCTTCATCGCGACGACCTGTTCGAGCTCTTCAACCGCCGGAGCGGAGCCACCGTTCGTGGACGCGGCGGTGCCGTCTTCGGCGGTTTCCGAGGACGCCACTTCCAACGTTTCCGCGACCTGGAGTTCGAGCTGCTCCAGTCGCGCCAGATGGTGAGCTTCGGCCTCGCGGTAAGCGCTGGCCACCTGTTCGTCCACCTGTCCGTCGGCTTGGGCGTCGAGAAGCTGGGCCGCCACGTGGCGTACGCGGTCGTAGCCCATACGTACCTCGCGCATTTCGTCCTTGAGCTCCAGCAGCTCGCCGAGCCGTTGTTCCTCGCGTTGCAGCAGCCGGCGCAGGCGCTCCGCTTCGTCCTCGTCTTCACCACCTTTGCGGGCGCTCCCGGCGAGCTCCGCGTAACCGGCCAAGGCTTTTTCACGGGCGGCATCAGTGGTTGCATCGAGCGCTGCCAGCTCCGTCGTCAGGGCTTCGCGGCGCGTGTCTATGGCGGCTTGGTTCTCGTCTGCGCCTTCTTCCTTGACGGCATCGAGCATAGCGATTTCGTCGGCGATATAATCCCGCGCTGTCGGCGGTTTGCCGGTATGCCGTCTCAGTCGCACACCGAGCCATATCACCGCGGCGGCGAGCGCCACCGCGAGCTCGGCGACCAGGATGAGGGCGACGATCAGCATATCGCTCATGTCCAGGTTATCGGCGGCTGCATCGCGATCATGAGCGTAATTTAGGGCACGCTCGTCGCCGCGCCGGACAAGGCGAGGCAGCGGCGTGGTTGAAAGCGCCGGCAGCCGCCGCCATTGGTAGGCGAGTCACGGCATCCAAGAATGGACGAGTGAGATGAGCGTAGAGGCACAACAGGAAACTCTCGAGTTCCAGACCGAGGTCCAGCAGCTGCTGGATCTGATGATCCACTCTCTTTACAGCAACCCCGAGATTTTTCTGCGGGAGCTGGTTTCCAACGCTTCGGATGCGGCCGACAAGCTGCGTTTCGAGGCGCTCAAGGAAGAGACGCTATTCGAGGACGACCCGGAGCTCGCCATCCGGGTGGCGGTGGACGCCGAGGCGCGAACGGTCACCGTCCGCGACAACGGCATCGGCATGAGCCGTGACGAGGTGGTGGAAAACCTCGGTACGATCGCGCGATCCGGTACGCAGCGTTTCCTGGAGGCGCTCACCGGCGACCAGAAACAGGATGCACACCTCATCGGCCAGTTCGGCGTCGGTTTCTATTCCGCGTTCATCGTCTCCGACCGTGTGGACGTGTACACCCGACGTGCCGGCGAGGCGCGGGACTACGGTGTCCACTGGTCGTCGGACGGCAAGAGCGCCTATTCCGTCGAGTACGTGGACCGCCCCCGGCGCGGTACGGAGGTCGTACTGCACATTGCCGAGGGCAACGACGAGTTCCTGGAGCCGGGGCGGCTGAAACAGATCGTGCGGCGCTACTCCGATCACATCTCGCTGCCCATCCTGATGGCGAACGATGATGGCGAGGATGAGACGGTCAACCGGGCGTCGGCGCTATGGATGCGGCCGAAGAGCGAGATCAGCGACGAGGAATACGTCGAGTTCTATAAGCACGTCGCCCACGACTTCGAGGAGCCGCTGACCTGGCTGCACAACAAGGTCGAGGGCAACCAGGAATACACCTCGCTGCTGTTCATCCCCAAACACCAGCCGTTCGATCTGTTCGATCGCGATCAGCGCCACGGTGTGAAGCTTTACGTGCGGCGCGTGTTCATCATGGATGACAGCGAGCACCTGATGCCGCGTTATCTGCGCTTCGTCCGCGGCGTCATCGATTCCGACGATCTGCCGCTGAACGTCTCCCGCGAGCTGCTTCAGCACAACAAGCTCATCGACCGCATCCGCGGTGCTTCGACGAAGCGGGTGCTCGATGCCCTGGAGCGCATGGCAAAGGACGAACCGGAACAGTACGCGACGTTCTGGGAGCAGTTCGGCTCGGTGCTCAAGGAAGGGCCGGTGGAGGATGCATCGAATCGCGAGCGTATCGCCTCGCTGCTGCGATTCGCTTCGAGCAACGATCCGGATGCCGGTGCGAAGGTCTCTCTTGCCGATTACGTGGCGCGTATGCGTGAGGGGCAGAAGAAGATCTACTACGTCACTGCCGAAAGCCTCAACGCCGCGCGCAACAGCCCGCACCTGGAAGTGTTCCGGAAGAAGGGCGTGGAGGTTCTGCTGCTTCACGAACCGGTGGACGAGTGGCTGGTGGGGCACCTGAACGAGTTCGACGGGCACCCGCTACAGTCCGTGGCCAAGGGCGAGCTCGATCTCGACGAGCTCGAGGATGCCGAGGAGAAGCAGGCCCGCGAGGAGCGTGCCGAGGCGCTCAAACCACTGACCGAGAAGCTGCGCGAGACCCTCGGCGACCGTGTTTCGGACGTTCGCATCAGTGATCGGCTCACCGATTCCCCGGCCTGCCTGGTGGTGGGGGAGTACGAGTTCGCCATCAACATGCAGCGCATGCTCAAGGCGGCCGGCCACGATATGCCGCAGAGTGCCCCGGCGCTCGAGGTGAACCCGGATCACGCATTGATCCGGCGCCTGGAGAGCGGCTCCGAGGACAACCGCTTCGAGGATTGGGCGAACCTGCTCTTTGACCAGGCGCTGCTAACCGGTGGCGGTCACCTCGAGGATCCGTCGGGATTCGTGCAGCGTATGAACCGGCTGCTCGAGCCTGGCGAATGAGTCATGCCGTGCACGCCGGCCCGTCCCCAAATGGGGGCGGGCTGGCTCATGACGCCACCGATCTGATCGCCCTTTTCGACGACGAGTTCGCTGGGCGGGAAAACACGCGCCTGGTTCGTGGCGGTGATGAACCACTGTATCTGCCGGCGGACGATGAATGTCCCTATCACCGGGTGATTTTCGCCCACGGCTTTTTTGCCAGCGCTCTCCACGAGATAGCGCATTGGTGTATCGCCGGTACCGCCCGGCGGCGCCTGGTGGATTACGGTTACTGGTATCAGGGCGATGGTCGTGATGCCGCCACGCAGGCACTGTTCGAACGGGTCGAAGCGTCCCCACAGGCGCTGGAATGGGCATTCAGCCTGGCCGCGGCGAGTCCTTTCCGAGTGAGTTTCGATAACCTCGATGGTGCCGAGGGTGACATCGACACTTTTCGCCGCCGCGTGCATGCCCGCCTGGCCGCTTACCTGAACCATGGACTGCCGCCGCGGGCACGCCGATTCGTGGATCGCCTGGAGGCTTTCTATGGCGGGCGCGTGGTTCTGCCGGACTATCTTCCCCGCTACTGATCCCCGCCGCCGGTGATGACCGTGAAGCGTGGACGGGTGCGGCTGCGCAGCAATTGCTCTAGCGGCGCGGGGTGGCCGATATGGTAGCCCTGTGCGAAGTCGACGCCGAGCTCGCGAACCGTCTCGAAGACCGCCTCGTTCTCGACGAACTCGGCGATCGTCGTCAGTCCGAGCTCGTTGGCGAGCCGCTGGATCGCGCCGGCGACGGCAAAATCCAGCCGGTTGCCCGGTAGCTCGCGGATGAAGCCGCCGTCGATCTTGAGGTAGTCCACCGGCAGCTCCTTGAGGTAGTGGAACGAGGACATGCCACTGCCGAAATCATCCAGGGCAAAGCAGCAGCCCGCCTCGCGTAGCCGCCGCATGAAAATGCGTGCAGTGGCGAAGCTCGATACCACCGCGGTCTCGGTGATCTCGAAGCACAGCATTCGAGGTGACACGCGGTGGTGGTGCAGGCAGTGCAGAATGAATTCGCAGAACGTGAGATCGCCCAGGGTCTGCCCCGACAGGTTGATGAACCACTGGCCACTGTCCTGTCCGTGCTCGGCGAGTTCGCGAATGGTTTGCGCCACCACCCAGCGGTCGATGCTCGGAATCACCCCATAGCGCTCCGCTGCCGGCAGGAAGATACTCGGCGGGATCAGCCGCCCGTCCCGCTCGCGAAGCCTGAGCAGTATTTCGGCCATGGGTGGCGCATGTGCCGTGCGCTGGGTGGTCGCGGGGCGTATTTGTTGCTGGTAGAGCTCGAGCCGGTTTTCTTCCAGTGCCTCGCGCAGGGCACTCACCCAGCGCATCTGCTGGTGGAAGGCTTCGCTGAGGTGGTCGTCTTCGTGGAACGTGTGAAGGCGGTTGCGGCCGTGTTCCTTGGCGATATGGCAGGCCGCGTCGGCCTGGCTCATGGCGGTGGCGATGGAAGGTGTATGGCGGTTGATTTCGACGACGCCGACGCTCGCGGTAACCGGCAGTACGCGCTGTCCCCAGGAGAAGCGCGTTGCTTCGATGTGCCGGCGATAGTCCTGGGCGATTCCCGCGCCCTCGGCTGCCGTATGTCCATACAGCAGTACGCCGAACTCATCGCCCCCCAGGCGGGCGACGACAGTCGCCTCCGAGGCCGTGTCCGTGAGCCGTCCGGCAATCCGCCGCAGTAGCTCGTCGCCGGCTTCGTGGCCGCAGACGTCGTTGACCAGCTTGAATTGGTCGAGGTCGATGAAACACAGGCTCGCGGCGGAATTCCGGGTTCGCACCCGGGAGAGAACGGCTTCCATCTCTTCCTGGAAGCCAATACGGTTGAGCAGTCCGGTCAGGGCATCGTGGCGGTGAAGATGCTGAAGCTGGAGGTCGCGGCGCCTGGCCAGTGCACGGACACGCCTTTCCCGACGCGATAGGAGGGCGACCAGCCAGCTGGTCAGGCCTGTGAGGGCGAAACCCAGGGCGGCGGCGGCGGCTGGTGGACGAAGGTCGTAGGCGAACGCCGCGCCTTCCGCCGCGATCGCGATTTCCATGGAACGGCCGGCGATGTCACGCGTGCTGGCGAACGTCTGCCCGCCGGGGTGCATATACCAGGGAATCGGCTCGCTGTCCGTCACGCGCTCGGCGAAGGGTGCCGTGTCACCAGCCGATATGTCGGTGAGGCTCAGACGCAGGCCATCCGAGTGCAGTGCACTCAATGCCCGGCTCAGCAACGGCCCGACGAGAATCACACTCTGAACGAGCCCGTCGACCCGCGTCAGGCGCCCGTCGATGAAGTCATCCCCCACCGGCGCGAAGACCCTGAATGCGGTCGGGGCGTCTTTCCCGTCCGTCGCCGTCGCGGGTGCGCTGACCGTCAGCCGGCCACGGGCAATGGCACCGTGAAGGGCTTCGGTGCGTATGGTGTCGTTGCCCGGATCGACACCGATGATGCTTTCGTTCCCGTCCTGCGGTGCGATGAACAGCACGGGGAAATAGACCGGGCGCCGTTCGGCAGCGACGAGCGCGCCCTGAGGGTTGCGGTCGCGAATGGCGTAGCCCGGCCAGCCACCGCGTGCCCGGGCGACGAAGGTCTCGCGTTCGAGATGGGTCACCCGGGGGATCCAGGCTATCGTGTGGAGCGCTTCGTGTCGCGCCAGTACCGAGCGTGCCAGGCGTCGGAAATGCGCCCGCGTTACCACCCGCTGCAGCCGGAAGAGATCGGCGACCTTGTCGACGCTCGCGAACTCCTGACGCAGCGTCTGCTCGATGGCGGTGATGTGCTGGCGCGCCGTCGTCTCGAAGGCGGCGTCGCTGCGAACCTGCTCCTGGTGGATTACGCTCCACGCGAGCCCCAGGGACAGGAGGATGCCCACGACGACGATGGTGGTTACCGTGATGAACGGGTGATACCAGGGGCTGCCGGAACGGGGTGTTCTGGTTCTTGGTTCGCCGTCAATCACCCGGGAGCCCTCCCGCCACGATGGCTCATCATACCGAACCTATGCGCCATGCTCGGCCGGAGTGCAAATGCGTCATTTCCGGATCGGTTGCTAATCCGGTCATGGACAATGGCACGAGTCAGCGAGCCTGTGGGGCGCTCCCGCGGGGGGCTAGTCGCCCGGGCAGGCCTCGCTACATCACGCTACCCGCGCCTTGCGGCCGAACGGCACAAGCGCTCTGACACGTGACATTACCTGTGATCGGATCATTAAGGTAGCGATACAGGGGGGCGGGGTGTCCAGCCGTCGGCACGGTGCTCGGCCACCACGGTGGTGTCGATGCCGCCGCGGGTGGCGAAAACCATGCGCACGCGCATGAAACGCGGCGCGAGCAGGCCCGAGAGGTCGTCGAGGATATGGTTGGTCACCGCTTCGTGGAAGGCGCCCTCATCACGGAAAGACCATACATAGAGCTTCAGCGATTTCAGCTCCACGCAAAGAGCACCGGGGACATAGTCCACGTAGAGCGTGGCGAAATCCGGCTGGCCGGTAACCGGGCACAGGCACGTGAATTCGGGGATCGTCAGTCGGATGGTGTAGTCGCGCTCCGGCGTGGGATTGTCGAACGTCTCCAGGTCGCGGCTCGGTCGCGTGGGCATGGAACTCTCGTCTCGCGTTGCGGCGGCGGTGCTTGCGCCAACCGCACGCCTGTGGCTCACTCGATTCGGTCTGCGGACGTCCGTCGACACCCCGTTCGCGGCAGCCAGCGTCGGGCGGGGGCGGTGGGTCCGGGTGCCGGAGAAGATAACTCAAACCGGCTACCAGGCGTAACCCGCCTGTGAGCAAAGGGGGGGAGGATAGAGCCATGGCCGAGCTGGGTTCGCTGGGGGCGTTCGACTACGTCATCGTCGGCGCCGGGTCGGCCGGCTGTGTGCTGGCCAACCGGCTGAGCGCCGATCCGGGTAACCGCGTGCTGCTCGTCGAGGCCGGCGGCTGGGATCGGTACTTCTGGATTCACGTGCCCGTCGGCTACCTCTATACCATGAACAACCCGCGCACCGACTGGTGCTTCCGCACGGAGGCGGATCCAGGGCTGAACGGCCGCAGCTTGAGCTATCCACGCGGGCGTGTGCTGGGTGGCAGCAGCGCCATCAACGGCATGATCTATATGCGCGGCCAGGCGCAGGACTATGACCGGTGGCGCGATCTGGGTAACGCCGGCTGGGGCTGGGATGACGTTTTCCCCTATTTTCTGCGTTCCGAGGATCACGCCTACCTGGGGCCACCGCATCATCGCCAGGGTGGAGAATGGCGGGTGGAGCGCCAGCGCCTGTCGTGGGAGATTCTCGATGCGTTCCGTGACGCCGCCGCGGAGGTGGGCATCCCCAGCGTCGACGACTTCAACACCGGCGACAACGAGGGCTGTAGTTACTTCCAGGTGAATCAACGCCGGGGGGTACGCGTGACCTGTGCCGATGCGTTTCTCAAGCCGGTTCTCTCACGGGACAATCTCACGGTGATGACCGGTGTACACGCTTGCGAAATCGAGCTCACCGACGGCCGGGCCAGCGCGTTGGAAGTGCTGCACGAAGGCGAACGCAAGCGCATCGCGGTTTCCCGGGAGCTGGTATTGGCGGCGGGTGCCATCGGTTCGCCGCAGCTGCTGCAGTGCTCGGGCATCGGCGACCCGCAGACGCTCCAGGCGACCGACGTGCCGGTGAGACACGTGCTTCCCGGGGTGGGCAGGAATCTCCAGGACCATCTCCAGATCCGCACGGTCTACCGTGTGCAGGGCACCGTGACGCTCAATCAGCGTGCCAACAGCCTGTGGGGCAAGGCGGCCATGGCGCTGGAGTATGCCTTGCGTCGCAGCGGTCCGCTGTCGATGGCACCGAGTCAGCTCGGATGTTTCGCGCGCAGCGACCCGCAGCGTACCCGCGCGAATCTGGAATATCACGTGCAGCCGCTGAGTACCGACAAGCTCGGCGACCCGCTGCATCGTTTCCCGGCGCTGACCGCGTCGGTCTGCAACCTGCAGCCGGAGAGTCGCGGGGAGGTAACGATCACGTCGCCGGATCCCTTCGTTCCCCCGCGCATAGTCCCGAACTACCTATCGACGGACGGGGACCGGCGTGTCGCGGCCGAGGCGATCCGGCTCACGCGGCGTATTCTCGCGGCGCCGGCGCTGGCCCGTTTCAGCCCCCGAGAGTTGCTCCCCGGCCCTGAAGTCATCGACGACGAGGCGCTGGCGGCCGCCGCTGGCGATATCGGTACCACGATCTTCCACCCGGTGGGCACGTGTCGGATGGGCGGCGATGACGAGGCGGTGGTTGACGAGCGTTTGCGGGTGAGGGGGGTTGGTGGCCTGCGGGTCGTGGACGCCTCGGTGATGCCGCTTATCACTTCGGGTAACACCAATGCGCCGACGGTCATGATCGCCGAGAAAGGCGCGGACATGATCCTCGCGGACGGGTGACGAAAAGAAGCCGGCGGCATGACTGCCGCCGGCCTGTTCGGTTGCGGTGTTCGCGCAGGGCGATCAGTTCATCTTCTGCTCGATGACCGTCTTCATGCCGCTGATTTCGACTTCCACACGGCGGTTCGGTTGCAGGCACTCGATGAGCTGGTTGCGGCCGCCGGTGTTCTCGCACTGCACCACCGGCTGGGACTCACCGCGGCCGACGACGCGCATGTCGTGATCGGCCAGCGCCGGGATGCTCTTGAGATAGTCGGCCACCGCCTGGGCGCGACGCTCGGAGAGCTTCATGTTGTATTCCTCGGGACCGATGCGGTCGGTGTGGCCGATGACCCGAATGCGGTTCACCTCCCAATCCGACTCGATATCGGCGGCGAGCTCATCGAGCTCCATCTTGCCCTCGTCGGTGAGCGTCGCCTTGTCGAAGCCGAACAGGGTCCGGGCGTCGAGGTTGATGCGCTCGGTGCGTTTGACCATCTCCGGTTCCGGCTCGGGCTCCGGCTCGGGTTCCGGCTCCGCGGTCTCGATCACGTCGCCGCACTCCTCCCGCGGCTCCATCTTCTCCTGATTCGGGTTGTACCAGCAGTCGCCATTGGCGTTCTTCCAGGCATTGCCGTTGCCGTCGGTCCAGTAGGCGCCCTGACCGCCTGCCATGTGGTTGTCGGCGAGGGCCGTTCCCCCCATGCCCAGCGTCAGGATGAGACCGAGGCTCATCGGAATGATTGTATTTCGCGTGGTCATCCGCATCATTCTTGATTCTCCTTACTTTGCCGAAGCTCAATGTCTCAGTCTGAAGCCCGTGGTTGTGGGGCAGATCCGGCGTCGGCCTACAGCAATTCACGCCGCCCCCGGCCGATGACGTTTGGTCGCATGGCCGCTTTAGCAAGGGCCGTGCGGACAACGTCTGCCAGTCACTATAGAAGGCCCCCGGAGCTCCCTCCACGAATTCGGGCCACGGACGCCACTATAGCCGGATAGTTCGTTCGCCATCGCATGTCCGCGCAGACCGGCGTCATGGCAAGGTATGCTGTCGTGTTCAGGTGACGGTACTCACAGGTGATAGACGACCATGGAAAGACCCATACTCGCTCATCCGGATCCCCGCCTGCGCGAGGTATCGAAGCCGGTGGAACGCTTCGATGACGCCCTCAGGTCGCTTATCGACGACATGTTCGACACTATGCGAGCCGCCGAAGGAATCGGGCTCGCCGCCGTGCAGATCGGTGTGCACTTGCGTGTGGCGGTGATGCAGGTGGAAGATCAGCCCGAGCGTGTACTCGTGAATCCCGAATACGAGCCATTGGGCGAGCCAATGGAGCTGGATGAGGGGTGCCTGTCGGTGCCGGGGGTGCGCGAGCGCACCAAGAGCCGGGTGAACCGGGTGCGCGTGCGCGCCCAGGATGCCGACGGCGAGTTTTTTGAGTTCGAGGCGCAGGGACTGGAGGCGGCCTGTGTGCAGCATGAATGCGACCACATCGATGGCCACCTCTATATCGATCGCCTGAGCTCGCTACGCCGCCGGCGTGTGCTCAAACGCTACGAGCGCGAGCGCGAAGAAGGCTGAGCCGGCCCGGGCCGCCCGGCTTCAGGCGGGACGCGGCCATACGCCGGGCAGGCGGGCGTTGGCGCTCAGGATGTCGCGCACGCCACGGAACAACCGCACGCTCGCGTCGCGGACGGCCTGGGCGCGCAGACGGCGGGCCTCGATCATCACGCGCTCGATATCGGTGTGGTTCAAGGGCTCGTGGGTGACGGCTGCTTCATCGTGGTGCATGGTGTGGCTCCTCTGGTTTGGTGCGCTGCAACAGTGCCTATGATAGGGCGCCGCACATCAGTCACATAGGCCGATTGCGGCATAGCACCATTGCCGGGCAGTCACAACACGGCCTGCACTAACATGGGTAGCGATACGCATGGGGTTGACCGACATCCTGGACGAGCTTGCCGGGGAGCTGGACGGCGAACACATCACCATCGGTGACATCGTCGCCGTTTTCCACAGCCGTGGCTTTGGGCCGCTGCTGCTCGCGCCAGCGCTCATCGTACTGCTGCCGACAGGCGCGGTTCCGGGGGTGCCCACGGTATGCGCGATATTGGTGGCGTTGACGGCTGCACAGCTCGTGCTCGGTCGTCGCTCGCCGTGGTTGCCGTCGCGTCTGACCCGGGTGGCGCTGGCGCGGGATCGCTTCCTGGCCGTCTACAGCCGTGCGCGACCGATGACGCGGCGTATCGATGGTCTTACCGGCCAGCGGCTCAGTGTCCTCACCAACGGACCGGCGCCACGGTTGGTCGCTGCCCTGTGCCTGGTGCTGGCGTTGACCATGGTGCCGTTGGAGCTGGTGCCATTTGCCGCGGCGGTGCCGGCCGCAGCCATCGTGTTGCTGGCGCTGGGTCTGAGCGTGCGTGACGGGCTGTTGGTGCTCATCGGCATTCTGGCTGCCGTGGCCGGGGCGTTCGGGCTCGGCTGGTGGATCGCTTGAGCGCTTCGAGGGCGCACCCGCCGTCTCAGGCGAGCTGACGGCTGGCCAGGCGCGCGTAGAGGCGGTTTTCCCGAAGCAGGGCCGCGTGCGTTCCTTCGGCCCGGATACGGCCGTGCTCGAGAACGACGATGCGGTCTGCCGCTGTGACCGTGGCCAGCCGGTGGGCGATCACGACACTGGTGCGTCGCGCCATCAAACGCTCCAGCGCGGCCTGCACACGTCGTTCGCTCTCGCTGTCCAGGTGACTGGTGGCTTCGTCGAGGAGCAGAATCGCCGGATCCCGAAGCACGGCCCGCGCGATGGCGAGACGCTGACGTTGCCCGCCGGATAAACGTACGCCCCCCGGGCCGACCGGTGTCTCCATCCCCTGCGGCAGGCGATCGATGAATTCGAGGCAGTCGGCGGCGTCGGCAGCGGTGCGGATCGCGGCCTCGTCGGCGAGGGGATCGCCGTAGGCGATGTTGTCGCGCACGCTGCCGGTGAACAGGGTCGGCTCCTGTGCCACCAGGGCCAGCCGGGCGCGCACCGCGGCGGGATCGGCGTGACGCAGATCCACACCGTCGATGCGTACGGACCCGGCGTCGGGATCGTAGAAACGCAATAGCAGGGCGAAGAGTGTGCTCTTTCCGGCACCGGAGGGGCCGACCAGCGCGATGCGCTCCCCCGGATGCACGACCAGATCGATGTCCGCAAGTGCGGGTGTCTCGCGCCGCGAGGGATACGCGAAGTGCACGCCTTCCAGGGCGATGGCGCCGGATGCGGCGGGTAACGTCACCGGGTCGGCGGGGGCGGCGATGACCGGTCGAGCATCCAGCAGTTCCTGCAGACGCTCGGCGGCTCCTGCTGCCCGGTAGACTTCGCCGGCCACTTCCGAGAGCGTTGCCACGGCGCCTGCCGCGAGTACGGCGTAGAAGACGAAGGCGGACAGCTCCCCCGCCGACAGACTCCCATCCAGGACCTGATGGCCGCCACGCCACAGCACGGCGGCCACGGCGGTGAAGACCAGCCCCATGACCATGCCCGTGAGCCACGCACGCTGCCGGATGCGTTGACGCGCGGTCGCGAAGGCGGCCTCCACGTGTTCGCCGAAGCGTCGGCGATCCTCGGCTTCATGGTTGAATGCCTGTACCGTGCGGATGGCATGCAGTGTTTCGCTGGCGAATCCTCCGAGCTGGGCGATCCGGTCCTGACTGTGGCGTGACAGACGCCGTACCCTCCGCCCGTGGATCAGCAGTGGCGCCAGTACCAGCGGCATGCCCATCAGAACGAGGCCGGTGAGTGCCGGACTGGTGACGAAGAGCATGGTCACCGCGCCCGCCGCGAGCAGCACGTTGCGTACTGCCAGCGAGAACGACGACCCGAGAATGGCCTGAATCACGGCCGTGTCGGCAGTCAGTCGGGACTGGATCTCGCCGGCGCCGTTGAGCTCGAAGAACGCCGGTTCCAGGCGCAGGAGATGGTCGAAGACTTCCTTGCGCAGCGCCGCGGTGGCGCGCTCGCCGATCCAGGAGACGAGATAGAAGCGCACTGCCGTGGCGAGCGCCATCACCGCGACGATGGCGAGCAGCGCCGTGAGCCCACGATCCAGCATCGCCGCGTTACCCGCCATGAAACCGCCGTCGACCACGTATCGCAGTCCCTGGCCGACGGCCAGGACGCTGGCGGCAGCGACCAGCAGCGCCGCCGCCGCCGCGAGCAGGCGCATGCGGTGCGGTCGGAGCAGGCGAAGCAGCAACCGCAGCGAGCCGAGGCGGGCGTGTACAGTGCGTTGGAGGCGACGTGGTTCACGCATCGTGGTGCTCCGTGGAAGGGCCCCTCATCGCACAGGGGTGGCGATCATCGCCTTGTCATGGTGTACTGCGCGCCTTTGCCCGAACCCAAGGAAAACGCCAGCAGGCATCCATGAGCGTGAGCAACCATCCCGAACTGGCCTGGTCGCAGGTACAACTCGATCCAGCGCTGGCGAAGCTCGCCGGCGTCGAGGAATCCTGCCTACTGCCCATCTGGAGCGGCAATGCCGGCGATGGCGTTCCGGGCGACCCGGCCGAGCACGATACCACGGAGCTCGTGCGCGGCCTCGCCGTCGGCTTCGGCCAGGGCCCGAAAGACTCGGAGCATGATTGGCCGGGGTTGCACGCAGCGCTGCTCGAGGCACTCACCGCCGTGCGTGGCTTCTCTTCGGTGGAGGAGCTACTGCGCAGCATCGCGCTGGATTTCCGTCGAGACGGCTACCGCCGGGAAGCGGTGGAAGCCTCGCGTACGGCTGTGCGTTTGTGTCCCGACAGCGCCGTTGCCCGCAGCCAGCTGATCGTCGCAGTCTGGTTCCTGTTGGGTGACCAGCTCGATCCCAACCCCGAGCAGACGCTGGTCCAGATCCGGGAACTGTTTCCCGGGCTCGGGGATTGCGAGCCGGAAAACCCGCGGGTCCGCGATATCGTGAGCTACGCATACCTGGTCGCAGAATTCTTCGTCGCAGGCCGGCTGGACGAGCACTCGCCGGAGGTGCGGCGTGCCGAGGGTTGGCTGCGTGATCCGGAGCTCGCCGAGCGCATCGACCGAATGGAGCGCAAGGGCTTCGTGGACCTGGGCGAGCTGATTGCCTGACGCGAATCCCCGACTCGCACTGCCCTTACCCACGTGCCCATCATGGTGAATGCTTGCCACGCATTCACCATGATGGGCACGTGGGCACGAAGCAGGTTGAGCACACCCTGAGCGAGTCGCGAGCGCTCGTGCGGGCTGCGGGAGCTTCCGCCATCACCGTACTCGCCTTGGACACCTCGGCCCGATGACGCGGCCGCCCGAACGGTCCCGGGTGCATTGTCCCCGATGGCGCGTTTCTAAGGCTCGACGAGGTTGTAGAACGACATCATGCCCTGGTCCGCGTGCTCGTTGATGTGACAATGAAACACCCACCCCCCGGCAGAGCCAGGGTGCGGGGAACCGGTGCCGTTGCGCCCGCGGGGATGCTTGCCGAATGCCACCAACTGGTCGATGGTACGCTCGAGACTGCCGTGATCCGATGGGACGGCCTCCCGGGAGCTGTCATCGAAGCGAACGGCGAGGCGCGTGATCGTCCAGCTTCGTCCCATGGTCCCGGGACGGGCCGGCAAGCGGATAGTGTCTTTGTTCTCCAGCGGATAGGTGATGGTTTCCACGCTCGCTGGCCGCCCCGTTTCCGCGTTGCCAAGGTCGACGATCTTGGTCTCTATGGGCTGGAAGAAAAAGCCGTGGGGATGGAACGGGTGATCGGCCCCGGTGAAATTGACGACCTCCCAGAAGCGCACATCGCCGACCGCGACCTGATGTGCCCGGGCAGCGCTCACCGCCGGGAAGGGCATCGGGGTGAATGCGGACGGCATGACCCTGCCTTCCACGGGGCCGTCGCCGTTGGTCTGCTCCGCGGCGGCGGTTCTGGCGCGCACGGCATCCAATAGGGCATCCCGCTCCTCGACGTCGACGAAGAAGGTAATGTCGCCATTGGCCTGCGGTGGGGCATGACCGAAGAATACTGGCAGTGCGTCACCGGTATCGTTCGGGCGTCGCGGCGCGATGTCGTCGAGATCGACCCTATCGCGGATGTCGACCAGCGGACTGTACTGCGTTCGCGGTAACGGCGAGGGCAGATCCAGCTTTGGGGCATTCATGGGGCCGCCCACCACGACAATGCGCAGGATGTTCTCCGGCGGCAGCCTGCCGTCGTCTTCGCCATGGCCCAGTCCCGTCGGTATGCCCGATTCGTCGGTGAGCACGCTGTGGCGCCCTCGCGGGAAATCGTGCCACTGCAGGTAGAGCTCCCGATGCGGATCGCGAGAGGGCACGAATACGATATCCGCCCGCTCAGCGGGGGTGAGCAGAATTCCGACATCCGGATCCGGGTCGGACATCCGCTCCCCGGGACGATGTGGATCCTCAACCATGCCCACGGGCGGTCTGGCGACAGATTCCCGGAGCAGTCCGCCGTCGCCACCGATCCGGTAAAGGGTGTGCCCCGGAATGGACAAGCGCATGAAGCGGCCGTTCGCCACGTTGATCAGACGCAACCGTTGGGGGACTCCGGCGCGCACCCTTATCGTGGGCATTTCCTTGCCGTTCACGAGTATGACGTTACCTTCACGGCCGTTGATGAGTTGCCCGGCGATCTCCGCCGGACTGAGCTCACGTTCGGCCACGGGTCGCTT
>CAZHBN010000045.1:0-19007 GCA_964530405.1 uncultured Ectothiorhodospiraceae bacterium | reverse complement strand
GCCCCGGCGCTCGAGCCGCGACAGATCCGCCCGCACATCGTCCAGCACTGCCGCTACCTCCGGATGTACCCAGCCGGCCAACGCTTCTAGGGTTTCCAGCTTCCGACTGGCATTGCGCCACCGCACCGGCGCAGTCCCCTGAGGCTGCAAAAACGCATCCGCCGCCTGCGCTAAACCTCGCTTGCTCGCTGCCATTCTCTGCTCCCTTACGGGTGATCATGACCAGGAACCGCCCGAGCTCCCCGGGCGACGGAAACCGGTCGTGGACGTCCTCCCAGTTCGCGATGGCTTCCTCGACCTCGCTGTGATGGAAGGTTCGCGCAACAGCCCGATACAGCGGTTCCAACGCCGTTGAGAGCCCCGCGCCGGCCAAAATCCCTGACCATTCCATGACGTCCCCCCTAATCCTGTTAACGGGTAATTAGCTTGCACCTTATTAATCGACTAAGGGACTGCGCCTCTATAGGTCTTCGAAGCTCGGCGCCGCACTCTTGTCTTCATTTGCCCGTCGCATGTCCTCGTACGCATCGCGGGCGAGATTCTCGAAGCGGGTGTATTCGCCCTGATACACCAGCCGGACCATCCCGGTCGGTCCACTGCGCTGCTTGCCGATAATGATTTCCGCGGTGCCGCGATCCGGGCTGTCGCTGTGGTAAACCTCGTCGCGGTATACGAAGAGGATCGTGTCTGCGTCTTGCTCCAGCGCGCCGCTTTCACGTAGGTCCGACATGACGGGCCGTTTGTTGGGCCGCTGCTCCAGGCTACGGTTGAGCTGGGACAGCGCGATAACCGGTACCTCCAGCTCCTTCGCCATTCGCTTGAGCCCGCGGCTGATCGCTGCGACCTGGTCCTGGCGCGTATCACCGTCGCCGCCCATCAGCTGCAGATAGTCGATGAGGATCAGGCCAAGTCCATGCTGCTGCTTCACACGCCGAGAACGGGCCCGCACATCGGTGACCGTCAGCGCCGGCGACTCGTCGATGATTAGCGGCCAGTCGTTCACGATCTTGCTGGCCGACGCCACCTTGGCCCAGTCCTCGTCTAGCAGCTGCCCGCTTCGAATGCGCGTCATGGGTACACGGCCGACCGACGCGACCTGCCGGTCAATCAGCTCCGAGGCGGGCATCTCCATCGAGAACACGAGTGCGGGGGCACCGCTTTCGGCTGTGTTGCCGCTAATCTGCATACCGATGGCCGTCTTCCCCATTGAGGGCCTCCCGGCGATGATCACCATATTGCCCGACCGCAACCCGCCGAGCTTGTAGTCCAAATCCCGAAAGCCGGTCGCGAGCCCCACGATTTGGCCGCCACTGCGGAACCGCTCATCGATATCGTCCACCCAGGCAGGCATGTGCTGCCGTACGAGCACCGGACCACCGCTGGCCTCACGGCCGATGTCGAGTACGGATTGCTGCGCGCGGTCCAGCTTGGCGGAAACCTCGCCCGGCTCCTCCACGATCCGCCGGAACTCCATGCCCCGCTGTATCAGCTGTCGCTCGATGGAGCGGTCTCGCACAATCTGCGCATAGACGCGGACGTTCGCTGCCGAGGGCGTGTCGCGAGCCAGTCTGCCGAGGTATTCCCGGCCACCGACGTCCTCCAGGTCGCCGGCTTGGTGCAACTCCTCGATGATGGTCAGGAGGTCCGGGACTTCTCCCCGCTCATCTATCTGCAGAGCGGCCTTGCACACGAGCTGGTGAGCCCGCCGGAAGAAATCATCCGCCCTGACGACGTCGGCCACCTGGGTCATGGCGCCCTGATCGATCAGCAGGCCGCCAATGACCGCCTGCTCAGCCTCCACGCTGTGAGGGGGCATCCATGTACCGTCGTTCTGGCTCATGCTCATGTGGCCTGCCCCTGCTTCGGTTTCTCGGTGTAATGCCCTTCAAGAATCTTCGCGAAGTTGTCGCGCTTCACGATCCACCGAAGGCTTGCTTGAAAGACCTTGCCGCTCTTGGGGTTCGGCTCGCCTTGCCCGAGCAGGAACGGGCACGCCTCATGGATACGCTGGAAGAACCGGCGCCAGTATCCGAGGTCCTGTCGTTTGGGATCCTCACGCCAGCGAGCCCGAAGGTTCTGTTCATGCTGGCTTCCCTTCCACATCTCGTACCGAACCTGTGGCAGCTCCGGGAGAATTTCGTGGTAGAGCTCAATGATCTCCTTCTGTGGACAGGGTGGTGGTCCAGTCAACGAAGCGACGCGAGTTGACGAACCCCCGTCAGGGGGTTCTTCTGTTCTGGTCTGGTCTTGTTCTTGTTCTGGTCTGGTCGTGGGAAGACATTCAGACACCGTCTCGTGAATGTCTTCAGACACGGTGTCAGACACGGTGTCTGAAGAGGCTGCAAGGTGTTCTTTGAACCATTCTGGCCAATGCTTCCCGTGCTTCATAAGAGACTGAGCAAGAAGGGAATAATACGAGAACTTCCTAGCTGGAACCTGCTCGAATTCCTTGATTCGGGCCTTCGCAGCGCTCTCGTTCGGCACCGGATTCCAGCGCAGGAACTTCGGAATCACGACGAAATCCGTGTTCTCGCAGCGGTGCGCGAAGCCTATTTCAGACAGTGCCTGAAACCCTTCAGACACCGTGTCAGAAGACCATCCGAGGTCCGCTTGTATGTACCCGTTAGGTAGTCGATAGCAGCCGAGCCCATTGGAGTGAGGCCCCGTCATCAGGTAGGCGCCGAGCAACTTCGCAACATCCGGTAGCCCTTGGATATCCGGGTCTGTCCAGTAGGAGCATTGGATCTGTCCGTACTCACGCATAATCACTCGCCCCCGTCATCACGCAGAATCGACGACTCCCGCGCGAGGATGCGCACGGCCTCGTACTGCCTCCGTGGGACGATGACGACATCTTCGTGCGGCGGGACGATCTGCGCCCCCGCCTCGTCCAGGGCCGCGGCTAGATCGGCGATCGGGATGTTTCGCTCACCGTTGATGCGCCGAGAGACCTCGGTGGCGGTGACCCCCCAGAGCTTCTCTAACCGCTCTGATCCCAGCGCCAGAAGGGCGGTATCGATCTGTTGTTTACTGGTCCGCATCTGACCTCCCCTCACCATCACGCACCGTCGATGACCAAAACCCACCAGCGATGACCACAGACGCCCATAAATGACCGGACGTCACCATCGGCCGGCCGCACGCTAGGACGCACGATCCGCCTCGTTGGCCGGCGCGTTGTTCTCGAGGAGGACCAGCAGGCCCGCGGGCGGGTTGTCGCGCATCGCCTCAATGAGCACCCGCTGCACCGTCTCAACGCGGTAGTTGTGCTCATAACCGAGGCGCAGGCGCTGGAGGGTGCCGCGGCCGACACCGGTGCGACGGGCGAGCTCCGGGAGGTCCCGGCGGCGCTTGGTCTGGAGCCACTGCCGCGCGAGCTCGCGCCACGAGAGATCGAGCGGCACATACGCGACAGGCATATCGGGAGTAGCGGTTATGTGTTTCATAAAAGGGGCACCTTACGTCCCACCTATGGGGCAGCTTGTTGATTATCCTGCATCGGTTACGACACACGCCGTGCCGCAATACCAACGAAAAGGAGAAGGGCCGCTGATGGATGTCCACCAGACCCTGGCGACCAATGTCCGCCGACACCTGGAGCGCCTGGATTGGTCGGCGAACCACCTAGCAAGGAAAGCGGGGCTCGGTAATTCCTCCCTTCACCGCCTGATCTCGCCCGACGAGGGCGTCACGCCAACCACCCGCACAGTCCAGCGTGTAGCGAAGACCATCGGCGTTCCGGTGTGGACGCTGTATATCGACAACGCGCCGATCGATCCGACCGACGCTCACCGCATCGACGCCATCGTCCGCGGCCTCTTCGACCTGGACGGCGACGGGCTCGCAACTGTCCAGCGCATCATCGAACTGGAGAAGCTGCGGCGCTGAGTGGAACACTATCGTTACATTTAAGATTTGACAACTCGAATCCGCGGGACTACCTTGCAACCAAGTCGCCCCATAAAAGGGGCGGTACCACGGAGGTTGCCATGGAATATCCGCACTACCTATGCCAGGAAGAACGCGACTTCCTCTTCGAGTATCAAGGAGAGGTTCCCCAGTCGCTCGTTGCCGCGGCGCTCGCCGATGAGCATCTGCGCGCGCCACCTTCCAATGGTTCTTCCGGAGAGTTTCAACGGCTAGCCGATTGCGCCCGGCGGCATAACGCTGTCATGGCGGGTATGACGGATGAACAGCGGCAGGAACTGATCGCCACCGCAGACCGTTGGGCCGAACGATACGTCCAAGCATTGGAAGAAGGCGACGGCCCAGGGGTCACGCAAATCGAGGGCTGGGCTTTCGGCGCTCAGCAGACTTTGAGCTGGCTCGGCGAGGACGCGCTGGCCGAGCGGTTCGATTTTGATCGGCGCGCCGACACCCGGGCGCGGCAACGGAACAAAGTTTCGTAACTCCACGGCTGGAGGCGACCCGGGGCTGGGCATCCCCTACCACTGCCCCCGCCCCGTGCGGGATTCGCTCTGAGGTGGATGACCAAAACCGAGTCGAGGGGACTGCGCGAACCTGCCGCCCTCATAGGCCGTCCGGGTAGCGCCGGAAAAATATCTACCAAACGCAGCTGGAGTGGCGACCAGCCAGAGCGAATCACCGGACGAGGTGAATGCAAGGCGCCACCCGCGGGAGCAGGGCCCCGCGGGCCCAAGGTGAGCATACGGGAGAAGACAGGCGGGACGAGTTAGGCGCGACTCGTTTCTCAGGAGGAAAGCCGCCGAGGGTGTCGCCCGCACTGGACGACGTGACGGTCAACCTGATGGTCCGTCACAGGGCTGCCCGGCCCCCGCCTCGTGCGGGGTGGGCTCCCTAGACCGGACGAACACGTGCCACGTGTGAGGGTGAAGGAGGCTGGGAGCCCACCACCGGACGAGGCGAAACCGGCAGCCCCCGCCGGTCTTGTTGGGCACACGTGGTGCCCCTTCTTCCACCAGGCGATCCGCCGCAGCGGGCCGCCAACGGATGGGTACGCCTGGCGTGCCCCTTTGATGGGACGGAGGTTATGGACATCATCCGAGTACGTGCATCCGGGCTATGGCTACTTCTGGACTGCCCGAAGCGCTGGAAGCACATCCACATCGATGGCTGGCAAACACCGGCCAGCGTGCCCGCGCACATCGGCACGAGCCTGCACGCAGCTACGGCCGTGTATGACGATGCCCGTGTGCGCGGCGATACAGTCACCGTCGACGACGCCGCGGGCGTGCTCGTGGACACGCTGCAGAACCCCGAAGAGGACGTCGACTGGGGTAGCGAGTCCCGACGGCGCGCAGAGGCCCGCGGCCTCACCCTGCTGTCCCGGTACTGCGCGGACGTCGCGCCTGGATACGACTGGGAAGCCGTCGAGCTCCCACTGGAGCCGCTGCAGGTCGACTTCCCCGATCTTGGGATCACCTTGGAGCTTACGGGGACGCTCGACCGCGTGCGCCGCTCTGAGCGTGGGCGAAACGTGGTGGACATCAAGTCGGGGGAACGCGCGGTAAACGCCGACGGCGAGGCCAAGACTCAAGGGCACGGCATACAGCTCGGCGTCTACGAGCTCCTCTACCAGCACACCACCGGGCTCGCTATCGACGAGCCGGCGCAGATTCTCGGGTTCCAAACCACCTCGGCCGCGACCATCGGTACCGGCGAGATCCCATCCCCCCGCAACGCGCTGATCGGCACCGAAGATCAGCCGGGGCTGTTGGAGTACGCCGCCCGGATCATCGCCGGCGAGCACTGGTACGGCAACAGCCATTCGGTGCTGTGCTCGCCCCGGTACTGCCCCGCTTTCAACGATCCCTGTCTATTCCGGCTCTAAGAGGACGCCAGTCATGGCACAGCAGACGAGCATATCCGAGCTCCGAAAGCAGGCCCGCAGCCAGTCCGTCGCGAAGATGGGCGGCAGCAACGTGAAGGAGTTCTTCGAGGCCAACAAGGGCGCCCTAGCGGCCGTCCTGCCGAAGCACATGCATGCCGATCGCATGCTCAAGATCGCCATGCATGCTTTGCGGACTACGCCCGCGCTCAACGACTGCAACGTCCAGAGCCTCATGGGCGCCGTGGTGCAGTGCTCCCAGCTCGGTCTGGAGCCCAACACCGTGCTGGGACACGCCTATCTGCTTCCATTCCAGAACCGCCGAGAGAATCGCAAGGACGTCCAGTTGATCATCGGCTACAAGGGCTTGATCGACCTCGCGCGCCGCTCGGGGCAGATCGCGTCCATTGGCGCCTACCCGGTACACGAGAACGATCATTTCCGTCTGCGCTACGGCACCAACCCCGGCATCGAGCACGAACCCGAACTCGGCGAACGCGGCGAAATCATCGGCTTCTACGCGGTCGCCACGTTCAAGGGCGGTGGCTACCAATTCGAGTTCATGTCGCGCCGAGAGGTAGACGCGATTCGCGACGCCTCCCAGGGCTACATGAACGCCCTGCGCTACAACAAGGACCACCCCTGGATCTCGCACTACGAGCAGATGGGCCGCAAGACGGTCATCCGCCGGTTATCGAAGTTCCTGCCGCTTTCCATCGAGTTCGCCACAGCCTCGGAGCTCGACAGCCGCGCCGACGCCGGCCAAGAGCAGAACCTCGAAGGTGTGCTCGAGGGCGAATACACCGTCATGCCCGACGACGCGCCCCCTGCTGATCCGCCGGCCGAGCCGGAACCCGAGCAGGGTCCTGATACCGAACCCGCGGCCGAGACCCCCGCGGAAAAGGCAGCGGACCATGAGGCCCCCACGGCCGACGAGCCACCCGCCGAAGAATCCCCCCAGGCCTCGGACAACGAGGACTGGATCCGCCAGTACGAACAAGCCACCGAGGGCCAATAAATGTTGATCCTGTCGCGCAAGCCCGGAGAAGACCTGTGCATCGGCGACGACATCGTCGTCCGAGTGCTCGGCGTTCGCGGGAAGTTGGTAAAGCTCGGGGTGGAGTGCCCACCCCACGTCCAGGTCGACCGCCGCGAGATTCGCGAGCGCAAGGAGGAGGAGACGAGCGATGAATCTGGAGAAGGTTAACGTCAGCCAGTTCCTGCGGCTGGGCGAGGTGGACCTCGACCTCACGGCCGCCCCTGTCGCCCTCTTCGCCGGTGAAAACGAGGCGGGCAAGTCGTCGCTCGTCGAAGCGATCCGGTATGCGCTCTTCGGTGAGGTCCGCCGGGTGAACCGCAAGAGCGACTACAAGCAAATGGTGCGCGACGGCGCAAAGAAGGGCTTCGTCGAAGTGAACGTCGACGGGCGAACCGTGCGGCGTGACGTTGCTACCGGCAAGCTGGCGGATCCTGCCACCGGCAAGGTGCCGAAAAACAACGAGGAGCCGATCCCCGAGCCAGACCTGCCAGAACGCTATCGCCATGCGTTCGACGTGCACCGCTTTGCCGACCTCTCCCCGGTCGACCGCCGCACCCTATTGATGGCTGCGACCGGCACGCGGATCGATCGCGACAAGGTGACGCAGAAGCTGCGCCGCCGCGGCATCACCGAGGAAGCCGCCATCGAACGCGTGCTGCCGTTGCTGCGTTCTGGCTTCGAGGCGGCACACGACGAGGCAAAAGCGCAGGCCCAGCAGGCGCGCGCCGACTGGAAGGCGATCACCGGCGAGAACTACGGCTCGCTGAAAGCCGAGGACTGGACCGCCCCCGTTCCGGACGTCGACGAGAACGCCCTGGCAGAGGCAAAAGCCGCCTGCAAGCGGGCCGTCGAGCGCGAGAACGCCGCCCGTGACGCCCTCGCAGAGGCCAAGGCGAAAGCCAACGCCGGCAAGCCGCACGCGCGCATTGCCCAGCTACGCGAGGCGGTGAGCGGGCTGGACGATCTGCGCAAGCGCCTGCCCCAGGTGCAGGAGGACGAGAAGGCCGCGCAGGAGGACGTCGACGAGGCCTTAGAGAAGCTACGCGCCCTACAGCGTCGCCGCCACGTCATGACCTGCCCCTGCTGCTCGGCACATCTGGTGGTCGCGGACACGGAGCTCCAGCGCGCTGACGAAGACCCAGTTACCGCCGACGAACTCAAGGCCGCCGAGGAGGAATGGCACTGCGTCGACGACCGAGTCACCGAACTGCGCAACGAGCGCGCGCGCATCCAGGCCGCGCTTACGCGCCTGCACCACCAGGAGCAGGAGCTCGCGGAGCTCGAAGCGATGCCGGACAGCGCCGAGGACGTCGACCTCGCCCCGTATGAGCAGGAGCTGCAGGCCGCACTGGATGAGCGCCAGCGCGTGGAGGACAACGCCCGCGTCTTCATCAACGCAAAGCAGGGGCGCGACCAGGCGCAGCAGCGCACCGAGCAGGCAGCCGCCGCCCACAAGCGAGTAGCGCTTTGGTCCTCCTTGCAGGAGGCGTTCGCCCCCGACGGCATCCCCGGCGAACTGCTCGCGGAAATGCTCAAACCGCTGAACGACCGCCTCGCCGAAACCGCTCGCCTCACCGGCTGGTCGCGCGTCCAGATCCTCGCGGACATGACCGTGACCATAGACGGGCGTGCCTACGGCCTCTGCTCCGAGTCGGCGCAGTGGCGTGCCGATGCGGCCCTGACGGACGCGCTGGTGTACGCGAGCGGCATGGGTGTGCTCGTGCTCGACCGCATCGACGTCCTCGGGCTCAACAACCAAATCGCCCTGTTGCAGTGGATCGACGCCATCGCGAAGAACGGCGACTACGAGCGAATCCTGCTGCTGGGCACCTACCGGGCCCTGCCCCCCACCCCACCGACCATCACCGCGCATTGGCTGGAAGGCGGCGAGTTCGTCGAGCCCGAGCCCCAGGCCGTCAGCGCCTAACACTCAGACTGGAGTAGCGACACCATGGATCTGAAGCTCTTCTACGACACTGAGACCACCGGCATTCCGGACTGGCACGCGCCCTCGGACGGCGATCAGCAGCCGCACATCGTCCAGCTCGCGGCGCTGTTGGTGGACGTCGACACGCAGCAGACCATCCAGAGCCTCAACCTGATCGTGAAGCCGGATGGCTGGGAGATCCCGCAGGAGATCACCGACATCCACGGGATCACGACCGAATACGCCCAGGCCGTCGGTATCCCCGAGCGCCAAGCGTTGGAGACGTTCCTCGCGCTCTGGAATGGGCGCGAGCGCATCGCGCATAACCAGTCGTTCGACGCCCGCATCATCCGCATCGCCACGAAGCGGTACAGCAGCGAAGACGTCATCGACGCCTGGAAGGAGGGCCCCGCCGACTGCACCGGTCGGTTGACGCGCCCGATTCTTGAGCTCCCGAAGATGCCGAAGCTATCCGAAGCGTGCGAGCACTTCGGCATCGAACTCACGGACGCCCACACGGCCGTGGCCGATGCCACCGCGTGCCGCGACCTCTACTTCGCCCTCAGCGCCCGCAAGGCGGCCTGACAGGAGGTACCCATGATCAAGCGCGACGTGCTCATGGCTATCCATCAGTACGGCCCGGTCACGATCCCGAGCCTCTGCCGGGTGACCAGCTACAGCGAACTGCAGGTGCGTAACGCCATCAAGGTTCTGACTCGCGAAGGTGAGGTGCGGCGGATCGGCAACATGCGCCATCCCGTTCGGGGGCGACGCAACCCGTTCTCCCTCTATGCCGTCACGTGGCCCGAACCCCAGCCCGCCGAGCGCCCGGGCAGCATTCAGCCCATGCGGCCGGCGCAAGCGATGGCGACGCCGCGCTCTCCGATCCGGCGCCTGTGGCGGAGGATCGTGCGCGCGATCAATCGGCCGCTCGAAATTTGACCTGACCGCCTCACAAAAGAGGCAGGAGATACCGCGATGTCCGATGAGAGCCCGAACCTGTCGCTCGTCCGGGACGTGCTCGGCGACAACGTTGCCAACCAGGTCTCCCAACGTCAGAAGGCGGAAGACCCGACAAAGGCAGCACGGCTGACCGCGGCGATCGGCCACTACCTGGAGGAGCCAGCGGATTTTCGGCCCGGAGAGCCAGTCGAGTGGAAACCGGGTCTGCGGGCCATCGGCGTCGACATGGACGAACCGATGGTCTTCGTGCGGCACGTCGAGCCCTTCGACGTAGACCAAGGCGCCGTGCATCGCCGCTATGACTGCGTGCTCGGGATGCTCGATTCCACCGACGACCTATTCATGTTCTACGCCCACACCCGCCGCCTGCGGCCGTGCTCCGGCGAAGGCGGCGACCAACCCCAGGGACCCCAAGAGGAGCAACAACCATGAGCGAACAGCAGTACGACTTCGGGGAAACGCTCGGCGATCTCGACGCCGGCGTGTTCCTCAACAAGGTCAGCCAGGCCGTGAAGGACGTCGCCCTCGGCGTCGTCGCGCACGGCGACGGCAAGCGCAAGGGCAAGGTGACCATCGAGCTCACCATCGCCCGCATCGGCGAGTCCATGCAGGTCGAGATGGCCCACAAGCTCGCCTACGACCGCCCCACCAAGCGCGGCAAGCAGTCCGAGGAGGACACGACCACGACCGCCCTCTACGTCAAGCCGCAGGGCGGCCTGTCCATCATGCCCAACGACCAGGTCGACGCGTTCGGCCGTAACAGCGAGAAGGAGCGCATCTAATGGATTCCAGCGCGATCAAGCGTATCGAAGAGCTCGCCGACCGCGAGCTGCCCGAAACCGACGTCCCGGCCGTCATCGTGCCGGAAGGCTGCAAGGTCGAGAGTCTGGAGCAGTTCTTCGACCGCCCGAAAGCGATGCGCCAGGAGTTTCGCACCGAACGGCTCCAGGACTTCCTGACCTACGTCGAGAAGGAGGCTCATGCGGACGACTCGGCGGTCTTTGTCCGGCCTGACGGCGACGGTGCAACCGCCGTTATCGACTTCGGCCGCCAAGTCAACCCCCTGTGGGGCCGGCACCGGGCAAGCCTGTCCCTACGGAAGACGCCCGAATTCCAGACGCTGGTCGACGTGTGCGACACCCACCTTTCGCAGCGTGGTCTCACCGACTGGCTGGAGGATTGGCATCACATCCTCACCCCTCGTTTCAAGAACGGCGAGGAAAGCGAGGCTATGCCCATCTCGAAGGCCATCGCCGCCATTCGACGCGTGAAGATCGAGGCGTCCGCTTCCTCGACCCACGAGCACGGCAACTTCAACGCCAGCCAGAGCAGCATGGAGCAGGTCGAAGCCCGCAGCGGCGCCGGCGATCTGCCGAGCGAGTTCCTCGTCCACTGCCCGGTATATCCGGAAACCGCGCCCCGTGGAATCACCGTGCGCATGCAATTGCTCACCGGCGACGACAAACCGCGATTCCGACTCCGAATCATGCGCCAGGAACAGCTCATGAAGGACGTATCGCAGGAGATCGAGCAGACGATCGCCGAGCGGCTAAGCCAGGTCCGCGTGTTCGTCGGCGACCTCAGCAAGTAACCGGCTGCATGCCGACCACCGCCCGCTCCCGATGAGGAGCGGGCTCCACTTGGGGGAGACAGCGATGGCAGTGCCTGCGGAAACCACGTTCGAGCGAGCTCTCACAGCGGAAGAGCCCATCGGCTACGAGGAAGCCATGCGCCGGCTGAACGAGGCGCGCGCCCTGGTCGAGAAGTGGGACGCCCACGCGCAGCGGGTGCGCCGGATGCACACCGAGGACCGGCTCGCCCCGGACGACTACATCGAGGGCTGCCTTCAGCAGCTGGACTCCGTGCTCAACGGCGCCGACGCACACCGGTGCTAAGACGACACCCGAATAACAGGAACGCGGGATGCACGACGTAGAGATTCGACACTTCCACCTTTTCGCTGGGCTGGGCGGCGGGGCTCGTGGCTTCAACCGCGGCGAAGCACGGATAGGCACGCAGCGCGCGCGCTTTCGCTGCCTCGGGGGCATCGACAGCGACGCGGCGTCCATCGCGGATTTCGGGCGCATCGCCGGCGTGCCAGGCACTGTCATGGACCTGTTCGACCGCGACCAGTACCGGGCCTGGCACGGCCATGAGCCGCCGACTGACTGGCACGAGGTTTCGCCGGCGGACATTCGGCGCGCGGCCGGCAACGAGCGCCCGCATATCGTGTTCACCAGCGCCCCGTGCAAGGGCTTCTCGGGGCTGCTGTCGGAGAAACGCTCCACGTCGGAGAAGTACCAGGCGTTCAACCGCCTCACCCTGCGCGGGATTTGGCTGACGCTCGAGGCGTGGGCTGACGACCCGCCCGAGTTCATCCTGTTCGAGAACGTCCCCCGCATCGCGAACCGCGGTCGCCCGCTACTCGACCAGATCGAAGCACTGCTCCAGCAGTACGGCTATGCGACCGCTGAGACCACCCACGACTGCGGGGAACTCGGTGGGCTGGCGCAGAGCCGCCGGCGGTTCCTGCTCGTCGCCCGTCACCAGGAGAAGGTGCCGCCCTTCCTCTACGAACCGCAGACACACCCGCTCCGGGGCGTCGGCGAAGTCCTGGAGAACCTGCCCCTGCCTGGGGACGTGCGTGCAGGCCCCATGCACCGGCTGCCCTCGCTGCAGTGGCGAACATGGGTGCGTCTCGCCCTGGTAGAGGCCGGCAGCGACTGGCGATCGCTCCAGCGCCTACGCGTTGAGGATGGCGTGCTTGCCGACTACGGAATCGCTCCGGACACCGCCTGGCAGTCGGGTGTCCTGGGCGTCAACGGATGGGACGACACGTGCGGTACCGTCACCGGCCGCGGCAGACCCACCAATGGCGGCTTCGCCGTTGCCGATCCACGGCGTGCCGAAGGTCGAGGCGAATACGGCCAGTACGGCGTGAAGGCCTGGGCTGATGTCGGCCAGGCCGTGACTGGAAAGGCCGCGGTGGGAGCCGGCCGGTTCGCGGTGGCCGATCCTCGTGGCCCCGCGTTCGGAGGCAAATACCGCGTCACTCACTGGGACGGTCAGGCCGGAACGGTGATTTCCGGAAGCACCACGGGACAGGGAGCGTTTTCCGTCGCCGACCCCCGCATCGGCAAAAACGGTCCCCGGTTCAACAACGTGTACCGGGTGGTGCGCTGGGATCAGCACCGACCGGCTGTAACCGGTGGCGGCGGGCCGACTGCCGGCGGTGTCTCCATCGCGGACCCGCGCCTCGGCTGGGGCGCCAAGCGCCCGGCATTCCATGGCGGCGGCCACTACGGCGTGGTCACGTGGGGCGAGACGGCCCGCGCTGTCACCGGCAAAGCGAAGCACGACACCGGGCTGTGGTCCGTAGCTGATCCTCGCGCTGCGAATGATGCCGCGGATTATTCCTCTGACTATGCACTACCCGCGGCGACGGACCGCGGCGTCTATGTCATTCGCTCCCTGGATGACACTTGGCACCGGCCATTCACAACGCTGGAGCTGGCCGCGCTCCAAGGCCTCGTCAACCCCGAGGAGCATCTCGAGCTCTACGGCCGCAGCGACTCCGCCTGGCGCGAGCGCATTGGCAATGCCGTGCCCTCGCCCGCGGCCCAAGCCATCGCCGGTGTCATGGGCCGCACCCTCCTGCTCGCCTGGAGCGGCGAGACGTTCGCGCTGGACGCGATGCCCATTTGGGTGCGGCCAATGGCCGTCGCGCTGTCGGTGCAGCCGGGAGGTGAAGCATGAGCGGGCACAGTGCCTACCCACTGCAGTGGCCCGCCGGGTACCCGCGGACCGCGCCGGAAAAACGGAAGCGCGCGCGTTTCGGGCGGCGTGACCACTACCGAGTGGGCACCCAGAGCCTGACCGTAGCGCAGGCCCGCGGCCGGCTTATGGAAGAGATCGAGAAGTTCACCAAGGCCGGTCACACGTGGCGCATACAACCCGATCACGTAGTCATCAGCACAAACATGGGGACCCGGAAGGACGGGTTGCCGCGGTCCGGCGCGCGGGAGCCGAACGACCCCGGCGTGGCCGTCTACCTCTGGCTGGATGGCGAGCCCCATGTCTTCCCCTGCGACGCGTGGGACCGGGTTGCCGACAACATCGCGGCCATCGCCGCACACCTCGGAGCACTCCGTGGGATAGAACGCTGGCGCGTCGGGGACCTGCGGCAGGCGTTCACCGCCTGGCGCGCTCTCCCGGAGTCCGCCGGCGGGCACTCCTGGCGCGAGGTGCTCGGCGTTGGTCCGGACGCGACCTTACCGGAGGTTGAAGCGGCCTACCGACGCCGCCGGCGCGAAGCACACCCGGACAGCCGCGGCGGGAGCTCGGCCGCCTTCCAAGCTGTGCAAGAGGCATGGCAGCAGGCGCAGGAGGCGCTGAACTCGGCCCCTCGCTCTCCCCTACGGACCACGTGACGAGGAACCCGGAATGAAAGCCACATCGCCCCTGCCATACGTCAGCCACCGCGCCGTGAAGCGCGTGACGAACCCGCTGCCGGTGCCGACACAGTGCCCGCACTGCCGGGCGAGCGTCGAGCTCGTCAGCAACGCCCGGATCTACGGCCGCGAGTACGGGAAATGGCCGTTCGTCTACCGCTGCATGGATGCGGACTGCGACGCGTACGTGGGGCTGCACCCGCACACGGACATTCCCTTGGGCCCTTTGGCCAACAAGGCCGAGCGCGAAGCCCGAAAGGCCCACAAGCCGGCGTTCGAGCGGTTGTATCGCGGGCGCCGTGCCCGCTTTGCCAGTCGGAGCGACGCGTATCAGTGGCTCGCCGATCAGCTCGGTATCCCCGTCTCTCAATGCCATTGGGGCTGGTTCAACGTCGACCAGGCGGAGCGGGCTGGCGCCATTTGCCTGCGAGCACTCGAGTGCGGCACAGCCATGGGGGAAGCCCTGGTGCGGGCCCGGGAGGCGTCGGTATGACCCGCCTTCACGAAAGCGCCATCGAGGCTTGCCGCCAATACGAGGCGGCCGCGTTCGAAATCAACGGCCTGACTAAAGCGATAGGCGACGCGCTGATGGAGTGCCCTACGCTTGATCCAGCGCCGGGCCTCCCGGAAACGCCAGGAGGTATTCCCGGCAACTGGACACACCTTCGATTTCTCTACAAGGCCATTGTTTCGGACAGCGTCCTGGTAGGACCTGAGATGGCCACTGCCGTTCTGTGCGGTGACGTGACCTTCGACGAAGGCGAATGGGAAGTCCCGGGCTTTCACGGGCAGTGGCCCGAAAGCATGGCCTGCGAGCACTGTTTGCGCGCCCACGAGCTGATCCAGCGCCGGAAGGAAGCTCGCCAGCGATTCGGCGCCGCGAAGCGTTACGTGCGGATGGTTGGCAAGAGGAGCGCGCAGGCATGAACGACGTTGTCACCATCAACTCGCGCGGAGACCGCGTCACTCTGGATGCCGTATGGCGCGAGGCGGAGCGTCTCGGCCGCATCGAGGTGGACCACCGCATCGGCAACCGCGAGTACCGCGTCACCATTCGGCTGGCGGTGAACGGATCCACTGTGTGGGCCCGCGGCGAGGACCGCGACATCATTGCTGCTGTTCAGGCAGCCATCCACGCAGCGCGGGGATTCATTGAGTCGGGGGGCAAGGCATGAGCACGACCAATCCGCCCGGCGACATTGACCGCATCTACCGCGAACTCATGGCGATCGAGCCCTGGAGCGATACCGAACCGCAGGGGCCAGAGCTCATATCGCCACATTCCGACAGGGGGCGACACGGGGTGCGCGGCCGAGGGTATACCCGTCCGCCGCTGCATAAGCGCAAACGCCGCGCGCGGAAAAAGGCATCGCGGAAGGCGAGGAAGGCGAACAGGAGCAGGAAATGACCGACCTTCGCAACGACGAACGCCTGCACCGGCTGGTCCGGGCGTATACCGCCGAGGCGGATATGCATCTGTATATCTGCACCGACTCAGAGGGGCAATTCATAAACGTGGATGAGGAGGCGGAATACCAGCGCATGGTGCAGATCATCGACGACGCCCGCGAGGCGCTTGGGTTGCCGACTGGAGGTGCGCGATGAAGGCCAAGGACAAAGGGCGCCCCATGGCGGCGGAATGCTGCATCAACTTCTTCAGCGGATATGAGCACACCGCCCGGTGGAGGCACTGCCGCACCTGCGGGGCGCCACTGGAATGGCACTACAGCGACGTCAAGCAGAGTAACAAGAGCGCCACACCGTCAGTCGACCAGAGCGAGACGCTGGACATGTTCGGGCAGGTGCGGGGAGGTGCGGCATGACACACGCGGAACTGGTGAAGCGCGCGGAGAAGTGGCTACGCGGCACAGCCGGTTGCGGCGTAGTCATCACCGACGAAATGCGAGCGGCAAACAATGAACAGCCGGACGCGCTCGGATGGCGCGGTCACGTCTCAATCCTCGTCGAATGCAAGGTGAGCCGGTCGGATTTCCTGGCCGACCGCAAGAAGTGGTTCCGGAGAGACCCCGACTATGGGATGGGCGCGCACCGCTACTTCATGTGCCCTCCCAAGGTGATCCAGCCGGACGATCTGCCCGACCGGTGGCGTCTGCTTTGGGCGGAGGGCCGCCGAGTCCGTCGGGTCGTCGATGAGCGCGGCAACATCCACTGGGGCAACCCGCCCTTTCCCGAGAGAAACATCACCGCCGAGGTCCGCGTCATGTATTCGGCACTGCGGCGGCTGACGCTGCGCGGGGTATTCGATCAGGTGTACGAAAAGCCTTGGGAGCAGCCGACATGACCGACGACCGCCCTTCCGACGCCTACGAGAACTATCGCGGTGAGCGCGTGACCAACATCGTCGATCTGGAGTTCACCCGACGGCACCGCGCGGCAACGGTCAAAGAATGCTCGCACAAGCGGTTCGAGCTTGATCCCAACGGCCAGATCGTCACCTGCGCCGACTGCGGGCAGCAAGTGACCGCCTTCTGGGCTCTCGAGAAGCTGATCGACCGTTGGCACCGCGGGCACGAGAGCCTGCGCGCCATGCGCGACAAAATCGAGCACGACGCGCAGCAGATCACCCACCTGAAAGCCGCGAAGACTATGGAGCGCACATGGCGCAGCCGGCAGATGCTGCCCTGCTGCCCGCACTGCCACCGCGGAATCACGCCCGAGGATATGCAGCGCGCTTCGAGCGTCGACAGAGATTTCGAGCTGGCCCGGCGCCAGCGGGAGAACGGGAAGTGACGATGATTTGCGGATACTGCGCTGGGGTCTGCGAATGGCGCGGGCGTTTCCCCCACGTCACGCATACCGAGTGCACGTTCTGTGGCGCGACCAACAGCCAGCTTTCGCAGCAGGAGCTGGGGGCTAGCGACGACAAGGATCTCGACGAGGAGAGCGAGAACGATGATCCCTAACGACCAACTGCCAACGGCTCTACGAGTGACGGAATGGGTAGGCACCCCGCTTCCGCGACACATCGCTTACCGCGCCGCGTCTGCCCTTGAAACCGCGTGGACGGAGCTGCGAGAAATTCGAGAAGCGATAGGTGCCGACCCCGAGGAGTCGACCGCCGACGAGGTGCGGCGCTATGTCGATAGGCAGGAACGGCACATCACCAATTCACTCAACGAGGCAGCCCGCTGGCAGACCCACGTTCTCAACATCCGCGAAGCCGCCGGCCTCCAGAGCGTGATGCTCAACGATCTGCCGGACGTCATCGGGCACATTGTGGCCGAACGCGACAGCCACAGCGACCGCGCCGACGACCTCGCCAACCTGCTGTACATGATCGCCGAGGCACTGAATGTGCCGCAGGAGCCGCACCAGACGTTCAGCGACCGGCTACTGGAGGCGATCGAGAACGCCGCGGGCCATGATCACGACCGCACCGGCACTACACCGGCGATCTCCCACGCACCCGGCTGCGGGCGTTGGGGCCCGAAGCATTACGAGTGCTTGCGCAGGGAGTACGACGTCCTCGCGGCGGAGCTAGACCATCTCCAGCAAGCGGCCACGGGCGGGCTCACTGCGCCCGGCAACTGGCTCGGCGCGAATCCAGCGCGGGAAGAGGGGCGCGACGCCCCCCCTTTCGAGGGGCGGGAAAAGAAAGGGAGCGTGTCCGAACACGAGAAAAGGCTGCGCGGTATTACTCGATGGTTCGGGGTCTTCCCCAATGCTGACGACCAGCGGGACGCCCGTATTTGCATAGAATCCGCTGACGAAATCAACCGCCTTCGCCGGGAGAACACGGAGTTGCGGCGGAAAAACCAGCTGCTTCGCGAAGCTCTCGCCCGCCAGCACGGCGAGGTGGGCGAGGTGGACGGCGAAGCGAAGATTCAGCACCAGATTCGGGTAGCCGCCACCCTGTTCCACCCGGGTGTTCAGGTTTCTATTGTCCAAGGCGCAATCGATCGGCTGTACGAACGGTTCGAGCACCTGCGCCGAACGTACGAGCCTACCGGGTTCGACTTCGGCGCGACCATCGAGGATGTGGTGTCGGCCGGTGATGATGACGCCGCCGCGGCACGTCTCGATGAGGCTATGCGCAAGGCTGACCAAGCGCGCTGCCGCGGCGGTGACTGGCCCGGGGATCATGGCGAACCCACCGGGCGGGAGGGGCGGTGAGATCTGTAGGCTGGCACTACCAACACGGCTGTTGGCGTGTTCGCTACCCGGATGGCTACGTGAGCCAGCCGTTTAGCTGGGCCACGGCCTGCACGTATCGCGATCTATTCGGCGGCACGATTGAACGGGTGCCTGGGCGGGAGCCGTTCGTGTGGCTGCGGCGGATCTTGCTTGGCACGAAGGGCGCGCCATGAGCAGAAAAGGCCGCCCGCAGCCGCAGAGCCACCCCGCTCTCCGCGAGCTCGAACACGCCGTGCTCCGCCACCTCACAGCCGGCGGATCGCGCTACGACCTGGTCGTCCGGGTCTCCGCCGAAGGTCGGCAATGGGTTGAGGGCGTGGCGTACCGCACCCCGCACGGTGACCTGGTCCTCGCCGGGTTGCCGGTGGAGGTGGACGCGGAGCAGGCGGAACGCATGAGAGTGGTCGACGGCACCAAACGGGAGTAGTAGCCGCAAGCCCCTGGTGTGTGCGTCTACGTCCTTACCGTTACATAAATGAGGCAACAGGTTCGCTAGCATGTACCCGCTGAACTGGGTCAAGCCCACAAAATTCGCCGAATTGACCGGCATTTCTGTCCACGCGATCAACAAGAAGATCGCGCGTGGGCAATGGCCAGAGGGTCAGGTGTGGTGCGTGGGCCCGGACGGCAGCCTCGTCGGGAGAGCGGACGATGACGTCGACG